>NZ_JBIWKB010000074.1:38061-40709 GCF_044765425.1 Streptomyces sp. NPDC102462
GTGGCCGTGGTGCCGGGGGTGGAGTACGGGACCCTCTGACCGACGCCGGGTGGCTGCGCCGCCGTACCGACGGGCGCCGGGGAACCGCGTTGCCGTACCCGCGTGTTGCGTCGGCGTCACGACCGGCCGGTTGGCCGTGGTGCCGGGGGTGGAGTACGGGACCCTCTGACCGACGCCGGGTGGCTGCGCCGCCGTACCCGACCGGCGGCGGGGAACCGCGTACCCGCGGGTTGCCGCCGGCGCCACGACCGGCCGGGTGGCCGTCGTTGCGGCCGAAGGGGGCGGCCTGTGAGGATCCTCGCCCGGTCCGGTGGTGTGCGGTGGCAGCCTGTTCCGGCGGGGTGGGCCGGCCTGGGTGTCGCAGTCGGGTGAAGTGAACGCGCGGCGGCGGTCCGGCCAACTCCCCGCACCTACCGGTCACTCGGGCCGCGACGGCACGCATACTCCCTTCGGTCCCACCCGGCCCCACCAGGGAGACAGAGCATGGCCCTCACCACCCGTCGCAGAGCCCTCACGACCCTCGGCGCCGCCCTCGCGGGCGCGGTCGCCCTGCCCGCCGCGCAGGCGTGGGCGGGCGACGCCTCGCGCGGCCCGCGCCCGCTGTGGCACGCCCACGCCCACAACGACTACGAGCACCCGCGTCCCCTCTTCGACGCCCTCGACCACCGCTTCGGCAGCGTCGAGGCCGACATCTTCCTCGTCGGCGACCAACTCCTCATCGGCCACGACGTGACCGACCTCGACCCGTCCCGCACCCTCGAATCCCTCTACCTCGACCCGCTCGCCGCCCGCGTGCGGGCGGGCCACGGCGCGGTGTACCGCGGCGCGCGCAGGCCCCTGCAACTGCTCATCGACATCAAGACCGAGGGCTCTGCGACCTACCTCGAACTCGACCGTCATCTGCGGCGCTACAAGCACCTGTTCACCACCTACGCACACGGCCGGGTGCACCCGGGACCGGTCACCGCGGTGATCTCCGGTGACCGTGCCGCTCGTACGCCGATGGCCGCCCAGAGCGAGCGCCGCGCGTTCTACGACGGTCGGCTGACCGACCTCGGCAGCTCGGCAGCGGCCTCCTTCATCCCGCTGATCAGCGACAACTGGACGCTCAACTTCAGCTGGCTGGGCGAGGGCACCTTCCCGGCCGCCGAACGGCAGAAGCTGCGCGGCATGGTGGGGGCGGCACACGCGCGCGGGCAGCAGGTCCGCTTCTGGGCCACCCCGGACGCGGCGGGCCCGGCCAGGGACGCGCTGTGGGCCGAACTGCTCGCCGCCGGCGTCGACTACCTCAACACCGACGACCTCGCCGGCCTCGAAGCGTTCCTGGACGCCCACGCCGCGGCGTAGCGGCACCGCGAACACCACTCGATCGGGGGACACGTCAGCCGCCCGGACGAACCCTCCGCTACGCCACACTTGCGGCCGAACGCCGCGAACTGGCGTGGCGGAGGAGGTTCGCGATGGCCGTTTCCATCTCTGTGGTGCTGCTGCTCCTGATCCTGGCCGTGGTCTTCCTGCGCAACGGCGCGCTGAAGATCTCGCACGCCCTGGTCTGTGTGCTGCTCGGTTTCTACCTGGCGAGCACGAGCATGGCCCCGACCATCCAGAGCGGGCTCACCGCGACCGCGGACCTGGTCAGCGGCCTGCGCCCGTGACCCGATGGGCGCGTGAAAGCCTCTTGCCGACGGCACAGCGCGGCCCACCCAGCAAAGCGTCAGGCCTCGACCACTCGCGAACGGGTGAGGAACCGCACGCCCTCGGGGGCCTCCAGGGAGAAGCCGCTGCCCCGCCCGGGCACCACGTCCACGATCAACCGGGTGTGGCTCCACGCCTCGTACTGGCTGCGTGACATCCAGAACGTGACCGGCTCGTCGACGCCGTCGACCTCCAGCTCGGCCAGCAGCACGTCCGAACCGCCGGTGCGGAACTCGCCGTCCGGGTAGCACATGGGGGCGCTGCCGTCGCAGCAGCCGCCGGACTGGTGGAACATCAGCGGGCCGTGCGCGGCGCGCAACCGGCGGACCAGGTCGGCGGCCTGCGGGGTGAGTTCGACGCGCGGAGTTTCCTGATACATGATCACCGTCCTGGTCGAGGCCTGTGCGCCCTCCAGCCTCACGGCTCGTCAGGTCGCCGTCCACCGTGTCGTGTTGCCGGGTCCTCAGCGGTGGCTGAGGACATTGATCACCCGCCCGTCGGGGTCCCGTACGAAGAAGCGGCGCACGCCCCACTCCTCGTCGGTGAGCGGATGCACGATCTCGGCGCCCCTCTCCCGCAGCGCGGCGTGGGCTGCGTCGACGTCGTCGACCTCGATGCTCACGTCCGGCACCACCGGCGCGGTCCGGTCCTCGGTCAGCAGGCCCAGCTGTGCCGTCGGGTTCTGGGGGGAGGCGAGCGTGACGATCCAGCCCAGGTCCATGACCACCCTCAGACCGAGGGCTTCGTAGAAGCCGGCGCTCTCCCGCGGCGCGGCCGACCGGGCGTTGGGCACGACACGGCGAACGTTCATCTGGCGGCTCCGTCCATCGTCCGACGACCGGGGTGCAGGCCCGACGAGCCTAGGCCCAATGCCGGTGACTTAGGTGGTGTTCGGTCTGGAGATCGTGAGGACTGCCGTGGTTGGTGGTGGCGCATCGCGGTGCTCGGCTCGC
>NZ_JBIWKB010000075.1:0-40436 GCF_044765425.1 Streptomyces sp. NPDC102462
GCCCCTCAAGCGAGCCGAGCACCGCGATGCGCCACCACCAACCACGGCAGTCCTCACGATCTCCAGACCGAACACCACCTAAGTCACCGGCATTGAGCCTAGGCCCTGTCGTCAAACCCCCGCCCGCCCTCCGGGCGAACGACGGGAGTTTGACGGCAGGACCCAGGGGGAGGGCACACGGCGCCGGCCGGGGTCAGGTCGCCGCCGCGGCGGAGGCGTCGTCATCGGTCAGCAGGTCCACGAGCGTGGCCCGGGCCCGGGCCACCCGCGAGCGGACCGTGCCCACGGGACAGTCGCTCACCTCGGCCGCCTCCGCGTACGCCAGCCCATACACCTGGGTGAGGACGAACGCCTCCCGGCGTTCGTCGGGCAGCGCCGCCAGCAGATCCAGCAGGACGACACCGTCGTCGAAACCGGGCAGATGCCGGGGCTGCGCCCGCTCCACGGCCAGCGGCCAGTCCGGTACGTCGGCGAGGCGCGGCCGGGCGGCGGCGTGCCGGTGGCTGTCGATCACCGCGCGCCGGGCGATGGCCAGCAGCCAGGTCCGGGCCGACGAGCGCCCCTTGAACCGGTGCAGACTGCCGAGCGCGCGCAGGAAGGTGTCCTGCGCCAGGTCGTCGACGGCCTGCGGATCGCCGCACAGGTGGGCGACGAAGCGCCGTACGTCCCGGTGCAGGGCGTGCACGAAGTCCTCGACGGCCCGGGGATCGCCGCCGCGGGCGGCCAGCGCCCGGGCGGTGATCGACTCGTCACCGTGCGGTGGGGCGGCGCTCGCGTCGCGCGAGGCGGGCAGGGCGGAAGCAATCACCTGGTGTCCTTCTCGGATCGTCCGGATCCGGCCACACACGCGCGGGAGCACGGGCGGACCGGCATGTTCCGGTGTGCGGGGAGACGGCCGCGTCCCGGGGCGCCACGGCGCACGCGGGCCTACGGCCGGGACCCGGGGAGCGCAGGGGCAGCCCCGGGGAACCGGCTGTCGTCAGACGACAGCGGTTCCCGTGGGCGGACCCCGCGTGGTGATCGCATGCACGAGAAGCAGGAGCCGCGGCGCCCGGACGGAGCGGAGGCGGCGCACACGGACACGCGGGCCGTCCGGGGTGCCGGGCGGGGTGAGCAGGAGGCGCAGCGGAGCGGCGAGCCTGGCGGCCACCGCCCGCAGGACGCGGAAGGCGGCCCGCTCGCCATGGGCCAGCCACAGGCCGCACAGCACGGCGGCCAGCAGATGCGCGAGGAGCATGCCGAACGCTGAGGTGCCGGCGGGATGGCCCAGGTGATCCAGGTGATCCATGGGGCCCAGGCCCATGTGCCCGGCGGCCATGTGGAGCACGTCCATGTGTCCGAACCCCATGTGGGGCACCATGGGGGCTTCGCCCATATCCATGGAGCCCATATCCATGGGGCCCCTGCCCACGGACGCCGTGCCCATGGCGTCCGGGCCCATAGAGCCCGCACCCATGGTGGTGAGGCCCATGGGCTGCACGCCTATGGGGTTCACGCCCATGGAGTGCACGCCCAAGGTCCCCGGGTCCCCGGATGCCCGCTGGGCGAGGGTGAACGCCGAGTGGAGCGCCGTCTGGGCGGCGACCACCACCGTCACGATCAGCGCCGGCCCCCGCTCACGGCCCGCCAGGCACCAGCCCACCACACCGGTCGCGACGCCCCCGGCGGCCAGCGCCCCTGCGGGCACATGGCGACCGGACATCAGAACGTGGCCCAGGGCGGCGAGCAGCACACAGACGGCCGCGAACAGCGCGGCCCGTACCGTGCGAGAACACCACCCTGCGGTCATGGCGCCTCATCCTCGGGTCAGGGCATCGGTCGTCACTCCTGGGTACGGATCCTGTCCCCGTCACACACTCAACTCACCCCATGTGATCCAGACCACACCACCGTCGGTGCCGTATCCGGTCAGGCGGGCCCGTCCGCAGCGCGGGTCGGCCGGCGCAGGAAGCGGATCACCGGGTGGCCGGGGTGCTGGGTGACCTCGGCACGGACGCCGTAGACCCGCTCGATGAGGGCGGGCGTCAGGACCGTGGAGGGGGTGCCTTCCGCGACCGCCCGGCCGTCTCGCAGGACGAGCAGCCGGTCGCAGTACATCGCGGCGAGGTTCAGGTCGTGCAGCGCGATCACGGTGGTGACCGGCAGGTCGGCGACGAGGTCCAGCAGGTCCAACTGGTGCTGGATGTCGAGGTGGTTGGTGGGTTCGTCCAGCAGCAGTTCGCGGGGTTGCTGGGCGAGGGCGCGGGCGATCTGCGCGCGCTGGCGCTCGCCGCCGGACAGCGTGTGCCAGAACTGGCCGGCCCGCTCGGTCAGCCCGGTGCGGGCCAGTGCGTCGGCGACCGCGCGCGTCGTCGGCACCGGCCGCGGCCCAGGCCCGCCGGTGCGGGATGCGGCCCAGCGCGACGACGTCCCGGACGGTCAGCTCGGTCTGGGTGTGCGCGTGCTGTTCGACGGTGGCGATGCGCCGCGCGGTGGCCCGGCGGCCGACCCGGGCCAGCGGGCGGCCGTCCAGGGTGACGACTCCCGCGGTGGGCGCGAGCACTCCGGCGAGCAGCCTGAGCAGGGTCGACTTGCCGCTGCCGTTGGGGCCGAGCAGGCCGATCGTCTGCCCGGGCCGGGGGGCGAGGGTGACGCCGTCGACGATGATCCGGCCGTCGATGCGGCGCGTGACGCGCTCCGCGCGCAGACCGGGCGGGGCGTCCCGGTCGGACGTGGGGACCCGGTCGGACGTGGGGTCCGGGCCGGTCATGTCCGCCTCCGTCCGCGGTACAGGACGGCCACGAACGCCGGTACGCCGATCAGCGACGTCACCACGCCCACCGGCACCTCCTGGGGATCGATGACGGTACGGGCGACGGTGTCCGCCCACACCAGGAAGACGGCTCCGGCCAGTGCCGTGACCGGCAGCAGCCGGGCGTGGCCGGAACCGGTGAGCGCGCGGGCCGCATGCGGCAGCACCAGGCCGACGAAGCCGATCGCCCCGGTGCAGCTGACGAGTGTCGCGGTCAGCAGCGCGGTCGCGCACAGCAGGACCAGCCGGGTGCGGGCGACACGCACACCGAGCGCCGCCGCCGCGTCCTCGCCGAACGCGAACGCGTCCAGGGTGCGGGCGTACCCGAGGCAGACCACGAGCACGGCGGCGAGCACGACGGCGCACAGCAGCACCTCGCCCCAGCCGGCGCCGGTCAGCGAGCCGAGCAGCCAGAACAGCACGCCTCGCGTGGTCTCCGCGTCCGCCGACGTCAGGACGGTGAACGAGGTGAGCGCGGAGAACAGTTGCATGGCCGCCACGCCGGAGAGCACCACCCGGTCGGGGGCGCCGCCCAGGGTGTGACCGAGCACGAGGACGAGCCCGAAGGAGAGCAGGGCACCGGCGAACGCGCCCGCCGACAGCGACACCGCTCCCCCGCCGACCCCGAGCACGACCACGGCGACCGCGCCGGTGGACGCCCCGGAGGACACCCCGAGCACGAACGGGTCGGCGAGCGGATTGCGCAGCAGGGACTGCATCACCGCCCCGCACACCGCGAGGCCCGCGCCGCAGAGGGCGGCCAGCAGGGTGCGGGGCATGCGCAGGTTCCATACGATGCCGTCCCGCAGCGGCGCCAACTGGCTGTCCCCGAAGCCGAGGTGGGCGGCGACGCAGGCCCAGACGTCGGCGGTGGAGATGTCGGCGGGGCCTATGGTCACGGCGAACGCCACCGACGCGGTCACCGCCAGCAGCCCGCCTGCGGTCAACAGCGGGGCGCGGAGGTTCACTTGACGAGCCCGAGGTCACGCAGTCCGGCGGCGACCGGTTCGATTCCCTCGACCGTGCGGATGGACGGGTTCATGGCCTGCCCGCTGAGCAGGATGTACCGCTTCTTCCTGACGGCGGTGAGATTGCGGGTGGCGGGGTCGCTCTCCAGGAAGCGGATCTTGGCCTTGGCGCTCTCGGCCGTCTGGGACCTGCGGGTCAGATCGCCGAGGACGATGACGTCCGGGTCGCGGTCGGCGACGGTCTCCCAGTTGATCTGGGGCCACTCTTCGTGGGTGCCGGAGAACACGTTCGACGCGCCGACGGCCCGGGTGATGGCGCCGGGGGCGCCGCAGCAGCCGGCCAGGTAGGGCGACTGGGAGTTGGCGAACCAGTACATGAGCGAGACGCCGGAGGCGTCGAGGCCGTCGGTGGCCGCCCGCACCCGCTCCTTCAGACGTGCGACGAGCCGGTCTCCGCGTTCGTCGACGCCGAACGCGCGGGCCAGGTCGCGTATCTCGCCGTACACGGTGTCGAGGGTGAGCGGGGCGCTGCGGGAGCCGTCGCCGCCGCTGTCGTTGTCCTTTCCGGCGGCGCAGTCGGACGGGGAGACGTACGTGGGCACGCCCAGCTTCTCGAACTGCTCGCGGGTGGCGACGCCGCCCTGGCCGAGGGTGGAGACGAAAGACGCGGTGACGAAGTCGGGTTCGGCGTCGAGCACCTTCTCGAAGGAGGGGTTGTTCTCGGCGAGCCGGGGCACGGACGCGTTGGCCTTCTCCAGGCCCTTCATCACCGGGTCGGTCCAGGTGGCGGTGCCGGCGAGACGGTCCCCGAGACCGAGGGAGAGCAGGATCTCGGTACTGCCCTGGTTGAGGGAGACGGCGTGTTCGGGGGCCGACGCCAGGGTGACCGGATGGCCGCAGTTGTCGATCGTGCGGGGGTAACCGGCGGCGGAACGGCCGGAGTCGGGGGCGGATCCGCCGGGGCCGCCGCACGCGGTCAGCAGCAGCGCCGGGGTGAGCAACAGCAGGGCGGGACGGCACGGGGAACGGAACACGGGCCTGCCTCGGGTGTCGGGGCTCGTACGCGGAGCCTGGCCTACGGACGTCCTCCGCGCACGGGGCGCGGAGGTGCCAGCAGGTCTTCGGACTCGGGTTCGTCCGGACGGGGCGCCTTCCCGGTACGGCCCCGCACCGGCCTCGCGGCCGGCCCGAACCCCTCCCAGTGGCTTGGTGTGCCCTGCCCGTCCCCCTCACCGCTGCGCGTCAGTTCCGGATTCGCACCGGATTCCCTGGCCTCGGATGTGGCACGACTGGCCCGGCCAGGCTACCAAGATCGCCCGGCCGCCAGGACCCGGCCCCGTCCCCGGGCCGAGCGCCCGCGTCCGCCACGTCGGCCATGCCGGCATCGGTGTGCCGGGCCGCCTGCTGACACCCGGCGCTCCGGCCCGGGTGGGACGTCGTGCCTCACCCCGGTCCGTCCTCCGGGTCCACGGGCGGGGTCCCGGCGCAGATCCACTCGTGCACGACGGCCGGGGACAGTCCGCCGTCGGCGGCTATGACGTGCTCGGGCACGCCGGTGAGCCAGGCGGCGAGCACGGCCCGGCGCAGGTCGGCGGCGCGGGTGGCGAGGCCGGTCCGGTAGGCGTCCGCGGAGCCGACGACGAGCTTGGGTGCGTCCTCCGCCAGGCGCCGGGCGGCGCGGCGGACGGTGCGGCGTGCGCTCTGGGTTTCGAGGTCGTTCATGCCGCCGCCTCCCGTGCCGTGCCGAGCGGGCCGTGGTCCGGATGCCGGTACGCATCCCGCACTCCGGGCTCCGGGACGAGCCGCGCGATGAGCCGTTCCAGGCGACGGACAGGGTCACCGCTGCGGCAGACACGGGCGGGCACGGCGCCGTCGCGCGCCGCCGACAGCCCACGGGACATCGGCAGTCCACGCGGCAGCGTCAGATCGCGCCACAGACCCCGACTGCCGGCGGCCCAACACCGCGGTGGGGCGGTCGTGTCGAGGCCACGGGCACCCGCGGCGCCGGACAAGCCGCTGCCCGGCACCACGCAGGAGGCGGCACCGGCGGCGCGGCAGAGGGCGGGGCCGAAGGTGGTCGGGTTCGCCATGGGTACCTCCCCTTCCCCGTCGCGGCGGGGCAGGTCGAGGGCATGGCAGCCGCCGTGCGGGGCGGGGGGCTACCGGGTGCCCGAGGAGCGGGGGGACATGGGGATGCGGGGCCTCGCGCGGCCCGGACTACTGCTGCTGCGATCCATGTCGCTCACCTCCTCCTCGGTCGGCGTGCACCCGGTCCTCCGGGCTTCCGGCACCCCTCCATAGTTGCACAGCGACGCAAATTCTGCTCACCCGCGGGGAGCAGGCCCGCCGTCGATTCCAGGCCCCGCGCCGGCCCCCTCACTAAACTGTCACGCACGCGACGGCATCCGGCTCCGCCCTCGGCTCCGGTGCCGCGTACCCGTCCAGGAGGACGGCCGTCCCCGCCCGGCCGGCTCCCGCCCATCGACCCGGCCGGGGTCTTCGTCGACTGATCGGGATGCGGGTGCACGACGTGCCGCCAGAGCCGACCGGTCCCGCACCGTCCGGGGCCGTGTCCATGACCGGACAGACCGCGTGCGGCGCGGGTCCGCGCAGCCCGCTGCGCACCTTCCTGCGGACCGAGACCGGCAGCGCCGCCGTGCTGCTCGGCGCGGTGATCGTGGCCCTCGTCTGGGCCAACGTCTCCCCCGGCGGCTATGCGTCGTGGTGGCGGACGGACATGTCGCTCACGATCGGTTCGGCCGATCTCTCCCTGGAGCTGCGCGAGTGGGTGAACAGCGGCCTGATGACGCTGTTCTTCTTCGTCGTGGGTCTGGAGGCCCGCCGCGAGGTCGACGTGGGGGAACTGCGCGAGCGGCGCCGCGTCGTGCTGTCCGTGGTCGCCGGGGTCAGCGGCATGCTCGTCCCGGTCGCGATCTACCTCGGCTTCAACGCCGGACTGGACTCGGCGCAGGGCTGGGGCGCCGCCATGTCCACCGACACGGCCTTCGCCCTGGGCATGCTCGCCGTGCTCGGTTCCCGGCTGCCGGGCGGTCTGCGGGTCTTCCTGCTCACCGTCGCGGTCACCGACGACCTCGTGGCGCTGGTCGTCATCGCCCTCGCCTACAGCGGCACGGTCAGCCTCACCGCGCTGGGCGTCGCGCTCGGCGTCCTCGCCCTGCTTCTCGCACTGCGCGCGGCCGGGGTCCGGATCACCGGCGTGTACGCGGTCCTGGGGGTGGCCCTGTGGGGCGCGCTGCTGCGGTCGGGGGTGGACCCGGTGGTCAGCGGCCTGGTCATGGGGCTGCTGACGTACGCGCATCCGGCCGAGCGGCACGCCCTGGAGCGGGTCACCCGGCTGTTCCGGGGGTTTCGGGAACAGCCGACGCCGGAACTGGAACGCACCCTGCGCCGCGGTCTGGCCTCCGCCCTCTCGCCCAACGAGCGGCTGCAGCGGATGATCCACCCGTGGACGAGCCATGTCATCGTGCCGCTGTTCGCGCTGGCCAACGCGGGCCTGACGATCAGCGCCGACCGGATCGCGGCGGCGTTCACCTCACCCGTCACGCTGGGCATCGTCTGCGGCTACGTCCTGGGCAAACCGGCCGGCATCCTGGGCGCCACCTGGCTGGCGGCGCGGGTGAGCCGGGGCCGGCTGCGCCCGGCGGTGGGCTGGGGCGCGGTCGCCGTGGGCGGCAGCCTCGCCGGTGTGGGCTTCACGGTGGCGCTGCTGATCGCCACGCTCGCCTTCCACGGGCAGCGGCTGGAACAGGCGAAGGCCGGCATTCTGGCGGCCGTCGTGCTGTCCTGTCTGATCTCGTGGGTCCTGACGCGGGCCATCGCCCTGCTGCCCGCGCGCCGGCGGACCCGGGCGCTGCTGGGCGAGGGGCAGCCGATCGTCGATCTGAGCGATCCCGTCGACGCGGCGCGCGACCATGTGCGCGGCCCGCTCGACGCTCCGGTGACCCTGGTCGAGTACGGCGACTACGAATGCCCGTACTGCGGACGGGCGGAGCCGGTGGTACGCGCGTTGCTGGCCGAGTTCGGCGACGACCTGCGCTACGTCTGGCGGCATCTGCCCCTCACGGACGTCCATCCCGACGCGCAGCTCGCCGCCGAGGCCGTGGAGGCGGCGGCGTCGCAGGGCCGCTACTGGGAGCTGCACGACGTCCTGATCAGCCACCAGGGGAGCCTCCAGGTGAAGGACCTCCTGGAGCACGCCGAGCGGATCGGGCTCGACATGACGGCGTTCCGCCGCGACCTGCGGGCGCGGGCCGGCGCGGAACGGGTGGCCGAGGACGTGGAGTCGGCCGATCTGAGCGGGGTCTCGGGCACGCCGACGTTCTTCGTCAACGGCCGGCGGCACCACGGCGCGTACGACGTCGCCTCACTGTCACTGGCGGTACGCACGGCCCGGGACCGGGCATCGCTGTCAGACCCGGCCCCGTAGCCCCGGCACCCGGCGCCGTACGGCCCGGGTCATCCCGCCAGAAAACTCAGCCGGACCTGCCGGTTCGGGTTGTCCCGGTTGGTGTCCACCAGGCACACGGACTGCCATGTTCCCAGTTCCAGGCGGCCGTGCAGCACGGGCAGCGTGGAGTGCGGGGGGACGATCGCGGGGAGGACGTGGTCGCGGCCGTGGCCGGGGCTGCCGTGCCGGTGCTGCCAGCGGTCGTCCGCGGGCAGCAGGGTGTGCAGGGCAGCGAGCAGGTCCTCGTCGCTGCCGGCGCCGGTCTCGATGACGGCGATCCCCGCGGTGGCGTGCGGCACGAAGATGTTGAGGAGGCCGTCGCGGCCGGCCGCCGTCTCCCGCAGGAAGGCCTCGCAGTCACCGGTGAGGTCGACGACCCGCTCCCGGGAGCCGGTGGCGACGTTCAGCACGCGCGTGGTGAAGGCATCTGACATGCCACCATCCTCGCGCATGCGGCAGGGTTCCGGCCGTCGCCCGGCCGCTGGTACGCGGGTCCGCTCTCCGAGGCGCCGTTGACCGCCGCGGCGCCGACTGGCTACGGTCGCCCGCATGCAGCGTTCAGCCCTGCTCACCACGCGCGGTCACATCGACCTGCTGCGGGTGGCCTCCGCCGCGTGTCGCCGCGGCCGCTGACGCCCTCGCTCCCGCGCGTTCATCTGCGCGCCGCACTCCTGCCGTTGCGTTCCGCCCGGTCCTGACACGGCGACGCCGAGGCACACCCCACTCCCCTTCTGCCCGTGGAGCACCCATGACCCTCGGCCAGGCCCCGCCCGGCCGCCCCGAGGACGCCCAGGTGATCGAGGCCGGGGAGTCCCTGGGCCTGTCCCGGTGGGGACGCGTGCGGCACGTCGTACGGCCGGGCGCACTGCCCGGCGTGCTCACCGGGCTGCGCCACCGCCTCGGCCTCGCCCGGCTGCGAAAGGCCGCCGCTGCGACGGCGACCGACGTTCACCGACCGGTGACCGGCCAGGCGGTCCATGTCGCCGGACTCACCCGCCGCTTCGACGGCCGTGCCGTGCTCGACGATCTGTACCTCGACGTCCGGCCGGGCGAGTTCGTCGCGCTGCTCGGGCGCAGCGGCAGCGGCAAGTCCACGCTGCTGCGCGTCCTCGCCGGATTCGACCGGGACATCGAGGGCACCGTCCTGGTGCCGCGGCGCCGGGCGATCGCGTTCCAGGCGGCCGGGCCGATGCCGTGGAAGCGGGTGTGGCGCACTGTCCTGCTCGGGCTTGCGGGCAGGGGCGGACGGCCGGTCGCAGGGCGGGCGTCGGACGAGGTCGGGCCTGGCCACCGGGCCGCCGCCCGGCCGAAGACGCGGTCCGGTGGCCAGTCCCGGCCCGCCTCGCTGGCCCGCGCGCTGGTGCGCGATCCGGATCTGCTGCTGCTCGACGAGCCGTTCGGCGCGCTGGACGCGCTCACCCGTATCGCGGCCCAGCGGCTGGTCGAGGAGGTGTGGCGGCGCCGCGGCCGCACCGTGCTGCTGGTCACCCATGACGTCGAGGAGGCCGTGCTGCTCGCCGATCGCGTCCTCGTCATGGACGGCGGCGTCATCGCGCACGAGCGGCGGATCGATCTCGGCCGGCCGCGTGACACCTCCGATCCCCGGTTCGCGGAGTTGTGCGCCGGCCTGCTGAAGCGACTCGCCGTCAGCACCGCCACCGAAGCCGGCTGACCTCCGCGCAACGACCCGGACCCGCCCCGCGCCCCCGCTGCCGCGCCCCGGATTCCCCGTGCCGCCGCCGCGCTCCTGGCGGACCTGACCGTAGGGCCGCACCGGTTCCCGCTGTCCGGCGCGCGGGAAGATCCCCGGCCACGGTGCTGTTGGCAGGAACGTGAACAACGAGCGCGAGGTCGAGGTTGTCGTCACGGGCGCTGGACAGGCCGGTCTGTCCAGCGCCTATCACCTGCGGCGCACCGGTTTCGCGCCGGACCGCGACTTCGTGGTCCTCGACCACTCCCCCGCGCCGGGCGGCGCCTGGCAGTTCCGCTGGCCGTCGCTGACGTACGGCAAGGTGCACGGGATGCACTCGCTGCCGGGCATGGAGCTGACCGACGCCGATCCGGCGCGGCCGTCGGCGGAGGTCATCGGCGCCTACTTCGACGCCTACGAGCGGGCGTTCGACCTGCGGGTGCGGCGGCCGGTGGACGTCCGCGCGGTGCGTGAGGGCACCGACGGGCGGCTGCTCGTGGAGACCTCGGACGGCACCTGGTCCACACGCGCCCTGATCAACGCCACCGGCACCTGGGACCGGCCGTTCTGGCCGCGCTACCCGGGACAGGAGACCTTCCGGGGACGGCAGTTGCACACCGCCCAGTACGCGGGGCCCGAGGAGTTCGCCGGGCAGCGGGTGGTCGTGGTGGGCGGCGGCGCGTCCGGCACTCAGCACCTCCTGGAGATCGCGCCGTACGCGGCGGCCACCACCTGGGTCACCCGGCGGCCGCCGGTCTTCCGGGAGGGTCCGTTCGACGAGGGTGCGGGCCGGTCCGCGGTGGCCCTGGTCGAGGAGCGGGTGCGGCAGGGGCTGCCGCCCCGGAGTGTGGTCTCGGTCACCGGACTGCCGCTCAACGACGCGATCCGGCAGGGGCTGCGGGACGGCGTCCTGGACCGGCGGCCGATGTTCGACCGGATCACCCCGGACGGGGTCCAGTGGCTGGGATCCCCCGGGCTGGGCGGGGAGCGGCACGTCGAGGCCGATGTGATCCTGTGGGCGACCGGGTTCCGGGCCGCCCTCGACCATCTGGCACCGCTGCGGCTGCGCGCCCCGGGTGGCGGTATCCAGGTCGAGGGGACCCGCGTGGCCGCCGATCCGCGGATCCACCTGGTCGGTTACGGCCCGTCGGCGAGCACCATCGGCGCCAACCGGGCGGGGCGCGCCGCCGTGCGGGACATCAGACGACTGCTGGCCGCGCAGCCTCTCGCCGCGTGACCTCGCGCGGCCCCGGTCCGGGGGCTATGTGGCTCCGGACCGGGATGCCGTCGCGCTCGGACTGTGCGGCGTCTCGCTCCTCTTCTGGTGGAGCGCGTTGAACTCCGCGACGTTGCGCTGGTGTTCGGCGTAGTCGGCGGTGAAGCGGGTGTCGCCCGGCTTGACCGTGACGAAGTACAGCCAGTCGCCCGGTGTCGGGTTGAGCGTGGCGCGCATCGCGTCCTCGCCCGGGTTGTCGATCGGTGTCGGTGGCAGACCCATGCGCTGGTAGGAGTTGTAGGGGCTGTCGATCCGGGTGTCGTCCAGGCTGGTGCGTACGGAATGCCGGCGCAGCGCGTAGTTGAGGGTGGAGTCCATCTGCAACGGCATGCCGCGCTGCAGCCGGTTGAGGACGACCCGGGCGACCTTTCCCATGTCGGTCCTGGAGGCGGCCTCGGCCTGGACGATGCTCGCGATGGTGACCGCCTGGTAGACGTTCATCGCGTTGCGCTGGGCGCCGGCGGCCACGGGGGCGACGTCGAACTTGTCGTTCGCGGTGTCGATCATTTGTTGCAGCAGTGTCTGGGGCGTGCTGTCCTTGTCGACGCGGTACGTGGCCGGGAAGAGGTAGCCCTCCGGGTTGCCGTCGGCGTCATGGGGCAGTTTGAGGCCGGCCTTGTCGATGGACTTCGCGGTGCTGCCCGCGGGCAGGGCGAGCGCCTTGTCGACGGCCTCGTAGACCTGACTCGCGCGCCAGCCCTCCGGGATGACCAGGCTGCCGGCGCGCCGTTCCTCGCCCAGGGTCAGCAGCGGCACCGCCACGGCGGTGCCGGCCACGACGACGCCGGTCACAAGGAGGACGAGCTTGCCCCGGCGCGTGAGTCGCATCGTGCTCCGTGGCGGAGTGTTCATCTGCATGCGGGCACGTTAACCCGCATACCTCCGCAAACCTGGCATATCTTCAGCTTGTCGGTTCCAGTTGCGCGTCCCGGCGGACCAGGGCCGCATACCGGCCGCCCAGCCCCAACAGCTCCTCGTGCGTGCCCCGTTCGGCCACCCGTCCGGCATCGAGGACCACGATCTGGTCGGCCCCGCGGACGGTGGAGAGGCGGTGCGCGATGGTGAGCGTCGTCCGGTTGGCGGACAGGGCGTCGATGGCCTCCTGAACGGCGTGCTCGGTGCGGGTGTCCAGGGCGCTGGTCGCCTCGTCGAGGATCAGGACCGGAGGATCGCGCAGGATGGTGCGGGCGATGGCCAGCCGCTGCTTCTCCCCGCCGGAGAAGCGGTGGCCGCGCTCGCCGACGACCGTGTCGTAGCCGTCGGGCAGCGCCGCGATGTGGTCGTGGATCTGGGCGGCCTTCGCCGCGGCGTGCAGTTCCTCCTCGGTGGCGTCCGGCTTGGCGAAGCGGAGGTTGTCGGCGACCGAGGCGTGGAAGAGGTACGTCTCCTGCGAGACGACGCCGACCGTCCGGGCGAGGGTGTCGAAGTCGAGGTCGCGCACGTCGACGCCGTCCAGGGTGACCCGGCCCCCGGTGACGTCGTACAGCCGGGGCACCAGGTAGCCGAGCGTGGACTTGCCCGCGCCGGTCGGGCCGACGATCGCCAGGCTGCCGCCCGCGGGGACGGTGATGTCGATGCCGGCCAGCACGGGGGCGCCCTCGGCGTCGTAGCGGAACTCGACGTCCTCGAACCGGACCTCGCCCTTGACCCGGTCCAGACGGACGGGCTCGGCGCGCTCGGTGATGTCGATCGGCAGGTCGAGGTACTCGAAGATGCGCTGGAAGAGGGCGAGCGAGGTCTGGATCTGCACACCGGTCGCCAGCAGGCTCACGGCCGGGCGGAACAGGCCCTGCTGGAGCGAGACGAAGGCGACGATGGTGCCGATGGACGCCTGGGGGCCGCCCAGTTGGAGCGTCATCCCCGCGGCCCAGTAGATGACGGCCGGCATCGCGGCCATGACGATGGTGATCACGGCCATGCGCCAGCGGCCGGCCATGTTGGACCGGACCTCCAGGTCGACCAGTTGCTCGGACTCCTCGGCGAAGGACCGCGTGAGCGAGTCGGCGCGGCCCATCGTGCGGCCCAGCAGGATGCCGCTGACGGACAGGGACTCGGTGACGGTGGCGGCCATGGCGGCCATCTGCTTCTGGCGCTGGGTGGTGATCCGCTTGCGTTCGTTGCCGACGCGGCGGCCGATCCACACGAACACCGGCAGCAGGACCAGGGAGACCACGGTCAGCCGCCAGTCGAGGGCGATCATCGCGACGATCGTGGCGACCACGCCGGTCAGGTTGGAGACCAGGGAGGTCGCGGTGGAGGTGACGGTGGCCTGCATGCCGCCGATGTCGTTGGCGATGCGGGACTGCACCTCGCCGGTGCGGGTGCGGGTGAAGAAGGCGAGCGACATGCGCTGGAGGCGGCCGTAGACGGCGGTGCGCAGGTCGTGCATGACGCGCTGGCCGACGGTCGTCGAGATCAGGGTCTGCAGCACGCCGAAGACGCTGTTGAGGACGGCGCTGAGGATCATGCCGAGCGCGAGCAGGCTCAACAGGCCGGTGCGGCCCTGCGGGATGGCGACGTCCAGGGTCTCCTTCAGCAGGAACGGCGTGGCGACGGACACCAGCGACGAGGCGCCGACCAGCACGCCGACGATCGCGAGCCGCCCGCGGTAGGGGCGGAAGAGGGCCAGGATGCGGCGCACCTGCCGGGGCTGTTTTTCCGCGCCGGCAGTCGGCGTCCAGGTGGGGTTGTGTTCGGGATGCATGGGCTCCTACGGAGGTGAGCGGGCGTCGGCACGCGGTGCGGCCGACGGCGACTGGAGGATCATAGCTCATTGTTACCTTCACTCACAATGAATGGCGTCCTGATATTGTTCCCGCCATGACCACCCCCGACCCCGAGGGCCTGCTCGCCGAGCAGCTGCTGCGCCTCACCCGCCGGGTCCACCGCATCCAGAAGCGCCATCTGGAGCGCCGGGACCTGGGCGTCACCCCGGCCCAGTCCCGGCTGCTGCGCACCCTCGCACACTACGGCTCGCCGCCGCGCATGGCCGACCTCGCCGCGCGCCTGGAAGTGGTGCCGCGCGCGGTGACCACACTGGTCGACGGTCTGGAGTCGAACGGCAAGGTGCGCCGGGTGCCGGATCCGACGAACCGCCGGGTGACCCGGATCGAGCTGACCGACGACGGGCGCGCGACGCTCGCTGAACTGCGCGACGCGCGACGCGCGGCGGCCGCGGAGATCCTGGCTCCGCTCTCCGCCGAGCAGCGCGAACTGCTCGGCGGGTTGCTGGACACCCTGATCGACGGGGCGCTCAACGAACGCTGCTGAGCGCCCCGCGACCTGCGCGGGCCCCGACCCCGTGACGCCGGAGCGGGCGCCGCAGCAGGACGGCCGGGGTGAGGTACCGCGGCACGGAGCCCGGAGTGAGGTACCGCGGCACAGAGCCCGGCGTGAGGTACCGCGGCGCGGAGCCCTGCGTGGAATGCCGCGGCGCGAGGTCCGGCGTGGGGCGTCGCGGCGCAGGGCTCAGGGGCCCCGTTCAGCAGCGGCCGGATCCGGTGGCGTACACCTCGGCGACGATGCGCTCGCTGTCGCGCGGCGTGGTCTTCTCATGACCGCTGCTCTGCGACCAGTCGGCCGTCCCGGCAATCCCGCCCGGCGCCGCGAACCCGGCGATTGCGTACCGCCCTGGAAAACCCATTGATTTTCACCACCCTCCGACGCGAACCTTGCACGGTTTGCTACCGCTTCTACGCCGTCACCCCCGTCCGCTTCCTCCCTGACACGAGCCACTGGGACGTCATGCAGATTCAAGACCTTCCGTATCCCGACCCGGGCGTGCCGGACGCGCGTTCGGGTCCCCGATCCCTGTGGTGGCTGGGGCGCAACCAACTGGGCGGCCAACTCAAGGCGCTCGCCTGGGGCCTGCTGCACTTCGTGTCCGTCTCCTCGCTTCCGTTCTGTGTCGGGCTCGCCGTCCAGGCCGTCGTGGACCGCTCGGGCAGCCGGCTCGCCCTGACCGGCGTACTGATGGTGATCTGCGGCATCGGCATCGCGGTCGGCGACACCTTCCTGCACCGCGCGGCCGTCACCAACTGGATCACCGCCGCCGCCCGCGTCCAGCAACTGCTGGCCCGTAAGGCCGCGCAGCTCGGTTCGGGGCTGACCCGGCGGGTCGCGGCCGGTGAGGTGGTGGCCGTCTCGACCGGCGACGTCGAGAAGATCGGCTGGTTCGTCGAGGCCGTCTCCCGCTTCACCGCCGCCGCCCTGACCGTCGTCGTGGTCTGCGTGGGCCTGCTCGTCTACCAGCCGGCTCTCGGCGTCGTCGTGGCGGTCGGCCTGCCCGTGCTCGCCCTCGCCGTGCTGCCGCTGCTGCCCCGGGCGACCCGGCGCGCCGACGTCCAGCGCACCAAGGCCGGCCGGGCCACGGAGCTGGCCTCCGACACCGTCGCCGGGCTGCGCGTGCTGCGCGGCATCGGCGGCGAGGAACTGTTCCTCGACCGCTACCGCCGCGCCTCCCAGGAAGTGCGGCACGCCGCCGTGCGCAGCGCCCGGATGTGGGCCCTGATCGCGGCGATCCAGGTGCTGCTGCCGGGCCTGCTGATGATCGCGGTCGTCTGGCACGGCGTCCATCTCGCCCGGCAGGGCCGGATCGAGGTCGGCGAACTGGTCACCGTCTACAGCGCGGTGATGATCCTCACCTATCCGCTGCGGCACTTCGAGGAGATCGCCATGGCGTACTCCTTCTCGCGCCCCTCGGCCCAGCGCGCGGCCCGCGTGCTGTCCCTGGAGCGGACCACGGACGCCGGCGGCTCGCGCGCGGCCGACGTGCCGAGCGGTGATCTGTACGACCCGGCCACCGGTCTGCTCGCGCCCGCGGGCCTGCTGACCGCCGTGGTGTGCGGGGACCCGGACGCGGCCGGGCGGCTCGCCGAACGGCTGGGCGGGCATCCGGCCGAGCCGGGCCCGTCGGTGCTGCTCGGCGGCGTACCGCTCGACGAACTCCCCCTGGACACCGCCCGCACCGCCGTCCTCGTCCAGGACAAGGACCCGGTCCTGCTGTCCGGCACGCTCCGCGACCTCCTCGACGTGCCGGCCTCAGCGGGTGTCCGCGCCGAGGCGGCGCTCGCGGCGGCGCAGTGCGGGGACGTGCTGGAAGCGCTCGTCGAGGGGTCCCTGGACGCCGCGGATCCCATGGACGCCCGGATCACGGAACGGGGACGGTCACTGTCGGGCGGCCAGCGCCAGCGGCTCGCCCTGGCCCGTTCGCTGATCACCGACCCCGAGGTGCTGGTGCTGGACGAGCCGACCTCCGCAGTCGACTCGCACACCGAGGCGCGGATCGCACAGGGCGTGCGTGAGCTGCGGACGGGGCGCACGACGGTGGTGTTCACCTCGTCACCGCTCCTCCTGGACCGCGCGGACCGGGTCGTGCTGGTGCACGCCGACGAGGTGGTGGCGGTCGGCGTGCACCGCGAACTGGTGCGCACCGAGCCCCGGTACCGGGCCGTCGTGACCCGTGCGCCCGAGGACGAGACGGCCGCACCCGGCCCCCGGCACGACCGGGCCGCCCTGCGCGGCCCACTGGACGACGAGGCCGGACCGCACGGCCCGCTGGAACAGATCGAGGAGAGCGCATGATCGGCGTTGCGCCACCGGCGTACGACCCGGCGGCCCCGACGACGGCCACCACCCTGCCCGTCGGTGCCATCGCGACCGTGCGCGCCTACGTGGCCGAGCTGTTCCGGCGGCACCGCCGTGCCTTCCTCGTCCTCATGGCCGTCAACACGATGGCCGTGGTCTCCTCCATGGCGGGCCCCTACCTCCTCGGCGGCCTCGTGGAACGGGTCTCCGACGGGGCCCGGGAGCTGCATCTGGGCCTGACCGCCGGGCTGTTCGTGCTCGCGCTCGCCGTGCAGGCCGTGTTCGTGCGCGAGGTGCGGCTGCGCGGCGCGATGCTCGGCGAACGGATGCTGGCCGACCTGCGCGAGGACTTCCTCGTCCGGTCGGTCGGGCTGCCGCCGGGCGTCCTGGAACGCGCCGGCACGGGCGACCTGCTGTCCCGTATCACCACGGACATCGACCGGCTGTCCAACGCCATGCGCGAGGCCGTGCCGCAGCTGACGATCGGCGCCGTCTGGGTGGTGCTGCTGCTCGGCGGCCTGGTCGTCACGGCGCCGCCGCTGGCCGCGGCCGTGCTGCTCGCCGTGCCGCTGCTGGTGATCGGCTGCCGCTGGTACTTCAGGCGCGCCCCCTCCGGCTACCGTTCGGAGGCCGCCGGTTACGCCGCCGTGGCCGCCGCGCTCGCCGAGACCGTGGACGCCGGCCGCACCGTCGAGGCCCATCGCCTCGGCGACCGGCGCATCGCCCTGTCGGAACGCCGGATCAGGGAGTGGACGGCCTGGGAGCGCTACACCCTCTGGCTGCGCTCCGTGCTCTTCCCGGTCGTCAGCCTCACCCATGTGGTGGTCCTCGGCTCGGTCCTGATGGCGGGCGGAGTCTTCGTGCTGCAGGGCTGGATCGGCGTGGGCCAGCTGACGACGGGCGCGCTCGTCGCGCAGATGCTCGTCGACCCGGTCAAT
Organism: Streptomyces sp. NPDC102462; assembly: GCF_044765425.1. Taxonomy (NCBI): domain Bacteria; kingdom Bacillati; phylum Actinomycetota; class Actinomycetes; order Kitasatosporales; family Streptomycetaceae; genus Streptomyces; species Streptomyces sp. NPDC102462. The sequence continues at coordinate 17,718 of NZ_JBIWKB010000075.1, forward strand.
CTGATCCTGCGCTGGTACGACGAGGTGCAGGTCGCCCAGGTGTCCCTGGCGCGGCTGGTCGGGGTGCGGGACATCGAGCCGGACGCCGGGGACGCCGCGCTCGCCCCCGACGGACGGAACGTGCACGCGGACCGCGTGCACTTCGGCTACCGCGAGGGCGTCGACGTCCTGCGCAAGGTGTCCCTCTCGGTCGCGCCGGGCACCCGGCTCGCCCTGGTCGGCCCGTCGGGCGCGGGCAAGTCCACGCTGGGCAGGCTGCTCGCCGGCATCTACGCGCCCCGCGACGGCCGGATCACCCTGGGCGGTGCCGAGCTGTCCCGGATGACCGCCGAGCGGGTCCGCTCGCACGTCGCCCTCGTCAACCAGGAGCACCACGTCTTCGTGGGCACGCTGCGCGACAACCTGCTGCTCGCCGACGCCGACGCCGAGGACGCGCAGCTGTGGGCGGCGCTGTGCGCGGTCGACGCGGACGGCTGGGCACGGGCCCTGGACGACGGGCTGGACGCCGAGGTCGGCTCGGGCGGGCTGGCGCTCACCCCCGCCCAGGCCCAGCAGATCGCTCTGGCCCGGTTGGTGCTGGCCGATCCGCACACCCTGGTCCTCGACGAGGCGACCTCGCTCCTCGACCCCCGTGCGGCCCGCCACCTCGAACGTTCCCTGGCCCGGGTCCTGGACGGCCGCACCGTGGTCGCCATCGCCCACCGACTGCACACCGCCCACGACGCCGATGTCATCGCCGTCGTGGAGAACGGCCGCATCAGCGAGCTGGGCAGCCACGACGACCTGGTCGCCGCCGACGGGGCGTACGCGGCACTGTGGCGATCCTGGCACGGGTGACACGACCGGCACGGCGGGCCCGGGCGGCACGGCAGGCACGAGCGGCACGGCGGGCACGAGCGGCACGGATGCGCGGGGCGCCGCGATCGACGACGAGCCGGCTGAGCCGAGCACCGTGACCGTCGGCCCGGCTGAGCGGTGCGTGGGCTCGGGTGACGGAGCGAGCCGCACCGGGGCGTGGCCGTCGCCCTCGGCGGCCGGCCGCGGCGTCCCGGCGGCGACCCGGGCCGCGGCAGGCCGGTCGTCGCACGGAGCCACGGGGCCGGGGCCGTGGCGTTGCGCGGTCCCGAAGCGGAGTGGAAGTCTGGAGAGCGGCACCGGTTCGGGGGATGCCCGGGAACCATCGGGTTCGAGCCGGGTGAGACCTGTGCCCCGCGGGCCGGCGGACCGCCGCCGACCGCGGTGGGACGGGGCCACGCCCACCACCTGGAGGTACCCGTGAACAGCTCCGACGGATGGGGGGACGACGTCTACCAGCCGGACGGATCCGAGATCCAGGAGGACTCGGGGCTGCTCGACGCGGAGGACACGCTGGTCAACGACGGTGTCGAAGATCCGCTCGACCGGGGCTGGTCGCCCCCGGAGCGGCCCTGGGCGGTGGAGCACACCGGTGTGACGGCGGCCGAGGGCCAACAGGGGGAGTCGCTGGACCAGCGCCTCGCCGAGGAACTGCCCGATCTCGACATACCCGACGGCGACGGCATCGGCGACTGCCAGGGCACCGACGGCGAACCGCTCGACAACGAGGTCGGCGATCTTCGCTCCGGTCGTCTCGTCGCGCCCGACGAGGGAGCCCACGAGGACGAGGAGAGCGCCCTCGTCGCCACCGACGTGGGCATCGACGGCGCGGGCGCCTCGGCCGAGGAGGCCGCGGTGCACGTCGTGGACGAGGACTCCCTGCCCACCTGAAACCGCCCGCCCCCATCCGCCGACCGCCCCGTGCGAGGAGCCGCCATGCAGCAGGACAAGCACCCCGACTACCACCCCGTGGTCTTCCGCGACCGCTCCGCCGGCTACGCCTTCCTGACCCGGTCCACCGCCACCAGCGACCAGACCATCGACTGGGACGACGGCGAGACCTACCCGGTGGTGGACGTGGAGATCTCCTCGGAGAGTCACCCCTTCTACACGGGCAAGGCGCGCACGGTCGACTCGGAGGGCCGGGTGGCCCGCTTCGAGCGCCGCTACGGCGGCGCCGGCCGGGACACCGCCGGCGGCACGGCGACCTGATCCCCGCCCGCGGGACCGGCCGGCCCACGGCCCCGGCGGAAGCGCCGGCCGCTGCGCCGGTGCGCTGGGAGGCCCGCCGGGACCAAGACCCGCCCCACGGTCCTCGCTCAGATCACGGAAGTCGCTCAGATCACGTTGAGCGCCGCCGCGCAGCCCACCCCGCCGAGCAGCATGAACACCGGCATCAGCACCTTCAGCTCCACCCAGCTGCCCGCCCGGAACCGCAGCGGCTTCGGCGTGCCCAGGGGGTACCAGCGCTTGCGGCCCACCGGGATCGGCCACAGTATCGGGCATCCGGAGACGGTCAGCGCGTCCCCGATGTCGTGCACCAGCGCCCCCAGCACGATGGGCAGCCCCAGCCACAGGTACTCCTGGCCTGGCTCGGTGAACAGCCAGTCGGCGCCGTTGCCCGGTTCGTCCAGGACACCCGCGAGGATCCACGCACTGGTCGCGGCCAGCAGCCACACGAGGACATCGCTGCTGGACCCGCGGGCCGCACGCCACAGCAGCCCCTCGATCGCCAGCACCATGTGCACGAACAGGATCGCCAGCACCGCCCAACGGCCGCCGCTGATCGCCAGGAACGAGGTGCCCGCGCCGATCAGCACGGCCCACAGCCAGGTGTGCGTCAGCGTCCGGTGCCCGCCGGAGCGACGCGGGTCGCCCTTCATCCTGGTGGCCTTGTAGACGGCGTAGGAGAGCTTGTCCACGATCTCGCACAGCCAGCGCGACAGCGGTCCGAAGGCGCGTGAGATGGTGGCGGCCTTGTGATCGAGGTCCGGAGCGAGCGCGGCACCGGCACAGATCAGGGCGCCCACGAGGAGGACCGGCCAGGGCATCGCCTGCCCGGCCGCGGCGGCGGCCGCCCCGACGCCGAGCCAGGCCGCGGCCCCCGACAGTGAGTGTGCTGGTCCCATCATGGCCGTTGCCCGCCCCATTCCTCTTGCGCCGCTGTCCAGTTGACCGGGTGCGTTGACGTTCCGTCGGCGACTCAGCGTAGCGGTAGCGATCTTCGTCTTCGCAGCCGATTCCCGCATCGGCCGTCAGGCCAGGCAAGATGGGTGCGTGACCCTCATCGATCAGCTGCCGCCGACCGCCGACCCCGACGCCCTCTACGAAGCCTTCGAGTCGTGGGCGCAGGATCGCGGTCTCACGCTCTACCCCCATCAGGAGGAGGCGCTGATCGAGGTGGTCTCCGGCGCGAACGTGATCGTGTCGACGCCCACCGGGTCCGGCAAGAGCATGATCGCCGCGGGCGCGCACTTCGCCGCGCTCGCCCGGGACGAGGTCACCTTCTACACGGCCCCGATCAAGGCCCTCGTGTCGGAGAAGTTCTTCGAGCTGTGCAAGCTCTTCGGCACCGAGAACGTCGGGATGCTGACCGGCGACGCCTCTGTCAACGCCGACGCCCCCGTGATCTGCTGCACCGCCGAGGTGCTGGCGTCCATCGCGCTGCGTGACGGCAGGAACGCGGACGTCGGCCAGGTCGTCATGGACGAGTTCCACTTCTACGCGGAGGGCGACCGCGGCTGGGCCTGGCAGATCCCGCTGCTCGAACTGCCCCAGGCGCAGTTCGTCCTGATGTCGGCCACGCTCGGTGACGTGTCCTTCTTCGAGAAGGACCTGACCCGCCGCACCGGCCGGCCCACCGCCGTGGTCCGCTCGGCGACCCGCCCCGTGCCCCTGTCCTACGAGTACCGGCTGACCCCGCTCACGGAAACCCTCACCGACCTTCTGGAGACCAGGCAGGCGCCGGTCTACATCGTCCACTTCACGCAGGCGCAGGCCGTGGAGCGGGCGCAGGCGCTGATGAGCATCAACATGTGCTCGCGCGAGGAGAAGGACCGGATCGCGGAGCTGATCGGCAACTTCCGCTTCACCACCAAGTTCGGCCGCAATCTCTCCCGTTACGTCCGCCACGGCATCGGCGTGCACCACGCCGGCATGCTGCCCAAGTACCGGCGGCTGGTGGAAAAGCTCGCCCAGGCCGGTCTGCTGAAGGTCATCTGCGGCACGGACACGCTCGGCGTGGGCGTCAACGTGCCCATCCGGACGGTGCTGTTCACGGCGCTGACCAAGTACGACGGCAGTCGCGTCCGCACCCTGCGCGCCCGTGAGTTCCACCAGATCGCGGGCCGGGCCGGGCGGGCCGGCTTCGACACCGCCGGTCTGGTCGTGGCGCAGGCGCCGGAGCACGTCATCGAGAACGAGAAGGCCCTCGCCAAGGCGGGCGACGATCCGAAGAAGCGCCGCAAGGTGGTCCGCAAGAAGGCGCCGGAGGGTTTCGTCGGCTGGACGGAGAACACCTTCGAAAAGCTCATCGCCTCCGAGCCGGAACCGCTCACCTCCCGCTTCCGGGTGACACACACGATGCTGCTGTCGGTGATCGCCCGGCCCGGCAACGCGTTCAAGGCGATGCGTCATCTGCTGGAGGACAACCACGAGCCGCGCAAGCAGCAGTTGCGGCACATCCGGCGGGCGATCGCCATCTACCGCTCGCTGCTGGACGGCGGCATCGTCGAGAAGCTCGACACGCCGGACGCCGAGGGCCGCATCGTCCGGCTCACGGTCGATCTCCAGCAGGACTTCGCGCTCAACCAGCCGCTGTCCACGTTCGCCCTCGCCGCGTTCGAGCTGCTGGATCCCGAGTCGCCGTCGTACGCGCTGGACATGGTGTCCGTCGTGGAGTCCACGCTGGACGATCCGCGGCAGATCCTGGGCGCGCAGCAGAACAAGGCGCGCGGCGAGGCGGTCGCCGCGATGAAGGCGGACGGCGTCGAGTACGAGGAGCGCATGGAGCGCATCCAGGACGTCACGTACCCCAAGCCCCTGGAGGAACTGCTCTTCCACGCGTACAACACCTACCGCAAGAGCCATCCGTGGGTCGGCGACCATCCCCTGTCGCCGAAGTCGGTCGTCCGTGACATGTACGAACGGGCCATGTCCTTCACGGAGTTGGTGTCCTTCTACGAGCTGGCGCGCACCGAGGGCATCGTGCTGCGCTACCTGGCGGGCGCCTACAAGGCCCTGGACCACACCGTTCCGGACGATCTGAAGTCGGAGGACCTGGAGGATCTGATCGCCTGGCTCGGCGAGATGGTCCGCCAGGTCGACTCCAGCCTGCTGGACGAGTGGGAGCAGCTGGCCAACCCGGCGGAGATGACCGCCGAGGAGGCCCAGGAGAAGGCCGACGAGGTGAAGCCGGTCACCACCAACGCGCGCGCCTTCAGGGTCCTGGTCCGCAATGCGATGTTCCGCCGCGTGGAACTCGCCGCCCTCGACCAGGTGGACGAGCTGGGCGAGTTGGACGCGGAGGCCGGCTGGGACGCCGAGGCCTGGGGTGAGGCGATGGACAAGTACTGGGACGAGTACGAGGACCTGGGCACCGGCCCCGACGCACGCGGCCCCAAGCTGCTCGTCATCCAGGAGGAGCCGGACAACGGCCTGTGGCGCGTCCGTCAGATCTTCGACGACCCGAACGGCGATCACGACTGGGGCATCAGCGCGGAGGTCGATCTCACCGCCTCCGACGCCGAGGGCCGCGCGGTCGTCCGCGTCACCGCCGTCGGCCAGCTGTGAACTCTGGAGAGCCGCACCCATGAAGAACCCGGCCGAAAGGCTCGTCGACCTGCTCGACCTGGAGCAGATCGAGGTCAACATATTCCGTGGCCGCAGCCCGCAGGAGTCCTTGCAGCGGGTCTTCGGCGGCCAGGTCGCCGGCCAGGCACTGGTCGCCGCCGGGCGCACCACGGACGGTGACCGCCCGGTGCACTCGCTGCACGCGTACTTCCTGCGCCCGGGCAGGCCGGGCGTGCCGATCGTGTACCAGGTGGAGCGCGTCCGGGACGGCCGGTCGTTCACCACCCGGCGGGTCACCGCGGTGCAAGAGGGGCGCACCATCTTCAATCTGACCGCTTCCTTTCACAAGCCTGAGGAAGGACCGTTCGAGCATCAGCTGCCACCGGCCCGGAAGGTGCCGGATCCCAAGGAGCTGCCGACGGTCGCCGAGGAGATCCGGGCGCATCTCGGTGCCCTGCCGGATCAGTTGGAGCGGATGGCGCGCCGTCAGCCCTTCGACATCCGTTATGTGGACCGGCTGCGCTGGAACGCCGAGGAGATCAAGGACGCGGAGCCGCGCAGCGCGGTGTGGATGCGCGCGGTGGGCCCGCTGGGCGACGATCCGCTGGTGCACACCTGCGCGCTCACCTACGCCAGCGACATGACCCTGCTCGACGCGGTCCGCATTCCCGTCGAACCGCTGTGGGGTCCGCGCGCGTTCGACCTGGCCTCCCTCGACCACGCCATGTGGTTCCACCGTCCCTTCCGCGCGGACGAGTGGTTCCTGTACGACCAGGAGTCGCCGATCGCGACCGGTGGCCGGGGGCTCGCCCGCGGCCGCATCTACGACCTGGAGGGGCGACTGCTCGTGTCGGTCGTCCAGGAGGGGCTGTTCAGGGCCTTGTAGCAGCGGCGGGCGAAAGCGCTCACGCCCGCGCGGGCCGGGGTCCTCTGCCGCGCAGCCGGCCCAGCAGTCCACGGGGCCGCTCGGCTGCCCGGGCGGCGGGCGGGTCGCAGCGGACAGCGGAGGCCCTGCGGCGGGCCGTCGGAGCGAGGGGACGGGGCGGGTGCCGGACGAGCGGTGCCGCAGGTCGGGGTGCGGGCCGGTGGGCGCGGGCCTCGGCCACCGCGCGCGCCAGGTCGTTCCTCAGCCAACCGATCTCGTCGGGGTGTTCCGCCGTCATGATCTTCTCCGCGAGGTGGGCGGCGGGCGATTCCGGCGTGCCGTGGGCGGGCGGCCCGGGGCGGAAGCGGTGCAGATGGGAGCGCTCGTAGGGGTCCGGGACGAGGTCTGTGAGGTGGGCGGGGTCGAGGAAGGCGGCCACGGCCCCGGCGCGCTCCCACGGATCGTCGGCCTGCCGCAGCAGGTGTCCCAGATGGCGTCCGCGCCAGTTGCGGGCCCGCAGGTCAAGGCCCGCCGCGAGCTGGTCGCGCAGCCCCTCGGGCATCCGGCCGGTCAGCAGCGCCGCGCTCTTGCCGTCTGCCGCGAACTCCCGTACTTCGTCGGCCAGATAGAGCCAGACCACCGCACGATAGCGGTTGACGTAGAACTTCACGGGCGTCATCAGGCCCAGGCGTGCGAGACGGGTGAACCGGCCGGCCGGCACGTCGACGAGGGCCGCGCCCGCCGTGGTGCCCACGGTCGCGACGCTCTGGCGAAGGGCCTCGGGGAAGCCCTCCGTCGCGCGCAGCCGGTCGATCTCCGCTCGTGGGACGCGTCGGCCCGCGCCGCCCGGGTCCGGCACGGTCCGGATGCGTCCGAGGTGCACGGCGAGCTGGAACTCGCCCCGTTTGAGGCCCAGTTCGCGTGCGGCGCGGCTCGGGGCAACGGTGAGGTGGTGAGATGGTGCGTCAGTGCCGACCGGCATGGTGGTACTCCCCCGTGGAGTCAGTGCTCACGCTGGGTGCGTGCGCCGTGACCCACGACGTTAGCCGCTTGGGCGGATGCCGTGGCGAGCCTGTGGATAACTCCACGGGGCACGAGAAACGCGCAGGTCAGCGCTCTGATGTCGGAGCGCGGTCGGGCTGCCGGACGTCCACGCCCAGGTGCTCGCCGACCCGGTTGACGAGCAGGGTCATCTCGTAGGCGATCTGCCCGATGTCCGTCTCGGCGCCGCTGAGCACGCACAGGCAGCTGCCGGAGCCCGCGGCGGTGACGAAGAGCACCGCGTCGTCGTATTCGACCATGGTCTGGCGTACGTTGCCCGCGCCGAAGTGGCGCCCCGATCCCTTGGCGAGGCTGTGCAGCCCGGAGGCTATCGCCGCGAGGTGTTCCGCGTCCTCGCGCCGCAGTCCCGTGCTCGCCCCCGTCACCAGCCCGTCGTTCGACAGGACCAGTGCATGTCGTACGTGCTCCACGCGCTCGGTCAGGTCGTCGAGCAACCAGCCGAGTCCCTGCTTCTGCGCCATGTCCGGTCTCCCCGTGTGATGTCTCCCCCCTGGCCGGAGGATCCCTCAGCCAGCCTTCCCCACGACCGTCGTCCCGGCAAGGAGGATGGGGGCATGGCACAGAAGATGACCGATGAGGAATGGCGGGCGTTCGTCTCGTACGGCACCCGCACCGGCAAGCTGTCGACGGTACGCGCCGACGGGAGCCCGCATGTGGCCCCGGTCTGGTTCGTGCTGGACGGGGACGAGGTGGTCTTCAACACCGGGAAGGAGACCGTGAAGGGGCGCAATCTGGCCCGTGACGGGCGGGTCGCCCTGTGCGTGGACGACGACCGGCCGCCGTTCCACTTCGTCGTGCTGAGCGGACGGGCCCGGCTGTCGGAGGATCTGGACGAGATCCGGCAGTGGGCGACCAGGATCGGGGCCAGGTACATGGGCGAGGACCGGGCGGAGGAGTTCGGCGCCCGCAACGGGGTCCCCGGCGAACTGCTGGTCCGCATGGCCGTGGACAAGGTGGTGGCGGTCCGGGACATGGCGGACTGACGGCCCTTCGAGCCGACGGCACACCTCTCGGCCCGACGGTCCGCCCTTCAATCCGACGGGCCTTCAACCCGGGCCCTTCCCCCGGCGGTCCTTCAGCCCGACGGCTCTTCAGCCCGTGGAGTCGAGGAGCCGGGCGGTGTGCATCCGCCCGGCGTACTCGACCAGGCGGATCAGCACTTCCTTGCCGGAGTCCCGGTCCCGGGCGTCGCACAGCACCACCGGCGTGCCCGAGTCGAGGTCGAGGGCGCGGGACACGTCCTCGACGGCGTGGCCGCGCGCCCCGGCGAAGCAGTTGACGGCCACCACGAACGGGATGCGCCGGTGCTCGAAGTAGTCGACCGCCGGGAAGCAGTCGGGCAGCCGCCGGGTGTCCGCGAGGACCACGGCGCCGAGGGCGCCCTGCGCCAGTTCGTCCCACAGAAACCAGAAGCGGTCCTGGCCCGGTGTGCCGAAGAGGTAGAGGGAGAGTCCGGAGCGGATGGTGATGCGTCCGAAGTCCATGGCGACGGTCGTGGTGACCTTGTGGTCCACACCGCCGGTGTCGTCCACCCACTGGCCGGCTTCGCTCAGCAGTTCCTCGGTGCGCAGCGGCCGGATCTCGCTGACCGCGCCGACCAGCGTCGTCTTGCCGACGCCGAATCCGCCGGCGACGAGTATCTTCAGCGCCAGCGCGGCCTCGTCGTCGACCGTGGTGGAGTGCTCGGAGAGCATGATCACTTCCTTCCGGAGCGCCGATGACGACCGGCGTCCGTGTGCCTGGTGCGCGTCATGACGACCACAACTCCGTTCCGGTGTCTTAGACATGACGGCGAGCGTCGTGGTCGGCTCACGCCCGGTTCCGCGTCTTCATCTGCGGTGCCCGCCGTCCCGCTTCATCTACAGTGCTCGCAATCCGGCGATGACCTCGCGCAGAATCCGTTCGTCGGGCAGTTGGGCCGGCGGCACCGGGCGGCTGACCGACACCCGGCCCAGCTCCAGGAGGTCGCCGAGCAGCACCCGTACCACCGCCACGGGAAGGTCGGTGCCCGCGGCGAGTTCGGCGACCGACTGCGTCTCCGTGCGGCACAGGTCGATCAGTGCCCGGTGCTCGGGGCCGAGTGTGTCGTCGTCGGCCGCGGACGCGCCGGGGTCGAGTGTGACGAGGGCGATCAGGTCGAACCGCACTCCGCTGGGGCCGGGCTCGGTGCGACCGCCGGTCATGGCGTACGGGCGGACCAGCGGACCGGCCTCGCCGTCGTACCACTGACTGCCCGGCTCAGGCGCGGCGCCCGTCGTGTCTTCGCTCATCTGTGCCGTTCGCCCCTCCGGCTCGTCTTTCCCGCTCATCCGGCGGCCGGCGGCCGGCCGGCGGCGCGCGGCGGCGTGTAAAGGTGCTCGCCGACCCGCCTGACGAGCCGTGCCATCTCGTAGGCGATCAGTCCGATGTCCGCGGTCACGGCGGTGAGGACGGCGAGGCACGAGCCGTCTCCGGCCGCGGCGACGAACAGGAACGCGTCGTCCATCTCCACCATGGTCTGGCGCACCCCGCCCGCACCGAAGTGCCGGCCCGCGCCCTTGGCGAGGCTGTTGAAGCCCGATGCCACGGCGGCCAGGTGCTCGGCGTCCTCCCGGGCCAGGCCTGTCGAGGCGCCGATGGCGAGGCCGTCGTTCGAGAGCACCACGGCGTGGCGTACCTCGCCGACGCGTGCCACCAGGTCGTCCAGCAGCCAGTCGAGTGCGCCGGAGCGCCGGACGGCCCCGGTGTCGGGGTCCTGGATCATGCGGGATCTCCTTCGCTGCTGTCTCGGCCGGCTCCTCGGGCCGGTCCTGTGCCGCGGCCGGGTGGCCGACCGCCGCCGCGCGCCCATCCGGAGCGGTAGGCGGCCATGCGGTCCCGTACGAGTTCGGGGGTGCGCCGCTCGTCGTCGGCGGGCCCGGATGCCCCGGCCGGTTCCTCGGGCCGCTGTCCGCGCAGTTGCGGGACGAGGCTGGCCTGCCGCACCCGGCGCGGGAGGTCTTCGGCGGGTTCGGAGGTTTCCGTCGTGCGGTGCGGTCGCAAGGCCGTGACTCCGGGGGGCGTGAGGTCGGGCGCCGGCCCGGCTCCGGGAGGCGCGTTCTCGTGTGAGGAACCGGCTCCGCGGGGCGCGTCCTCGGGCGCCGGTCCGGCTCTGTGCGGCGGGTCTTCGGGTGCCGGTCGGCGCTGTGTGCGGCCGGCGGCGACGAGAGCGGGCCGGTCCCCGGCGGCGGCGACGGCTTCCTGGGGCGGGGCGGCACCGGGCACGCGCGCGTACGCGTGTTCCGCCGGGTGCCGCGGCGGTGCGGTGAGGCCGGCGGTGCCGTCTGCCGGGCCGCTGTGCAGGAGGCCGGTCGGGAGCAGGACCACCGCGGTGGTGCCGCCATAGGGAGAGGGCCGCAGATGGACTTTGACGCCCTGGCGTGCCGCGAGCCTGCTGACGACGAAGAGGCCGAGCCGGTCGCTGTCGAACAGATCAAGCGCCTCGGACTGCTCGATGCGCCGGTTCGCCTCGTCGCGGGTGTCCTTGCCCATGCCGAGGCCGCGGTCCTCGATCTCGACGGCGTAGCCGTTGCCGACGGGCTCGCCGGTGATGCGCACGCGCGTGTGCGGCGGGGAGAACTGGGCGGCGTTCTCGATCAGTTCGGCGAGCAGATGGGTCAGGTCGGCGACGGCCGCGCCGACGACCGACGTCTCGGGGAGCCTGCGCACCTCCACGCGCGCGTAGTCCTCGATCTCGGAGACGGCCGCCCGCACCACGTTCGTGAGGGACACCGGCATCCGCCAGGCGCGTCCGGGAGCGGCCCCGGACAGGATGATCAGGCTCTCCGCGTGGCGCCGCATACGGGTGGTGAGGTGGTCGAGTTGGAAGAGGTCGCCCAGTTCGTTCGGGTCATCGGACCGGCGTTCCATGCTGTCCAGCAGGCTCAGCTGGCGGTGCACCAGGATCTGGCTGCGGCGGGCGAGGTTGACGAACACACCGGAGATGCCGCTGGCGAGTTCGGCGCGCTCCACGGCGGCGCTCAGGGCGGCCCGGTGCACGGTGGCCAGCGCCTCGGCGACCTGTCCTGTCTCGTCCTGCGCGGGCGGACCGGGTGGCGCCTCGGCCCGGATGTCGATCTCCTCCCCGGCGCGCAGCCTGCGCATGGCCTCGGGGAGTTTGCGGCGGGCGATCTCCAGGGCGTCGTTGCGCAGGCTCACCAGTTCCACGACGATTCCCCGCCCGATGCGCACGGAGATGACGAGCGAGGCGGCGACCGCGAGCAGGCCGAAGAGGACCGCCGCGCCGGCCGGGGTGAGCACACCGCGCGCGAACGGGTCGGCGCGGCCCGCGACGGCCCGGCCCGTGTCCGTCTCGATCGACCGCATACCGTCTTGCACGCGCGCGTGCGCGGCTTCCCAGGTGTCGGGGGCCGCCTCTGCGGTCCGGGCGCCCGGACGGCTCGCCAGGACCCGGTCCTCGGCGGCCGTGACCGTCCGGTAGGCGCTGCTGTCGGCGAGGCCGAGCCAGGCGGCGTGCTGTGCGCCGGGCAGGTCCGCGACGGCCGTCTCGGTGAAGGCGCGGCGGGTGCCGACCGCCGCGGCGAACAGCCGCAGTTGCTCGCCGTCGAGCCGTCCGGTCTGACGCGCGCCGAGCAGTGCGTTCTCCTGTGCCAGGCCCTCGCCGGCGCGGGCGAATTCGAGCAGCACGCGCGCGTCGGCGCCGACATCGTCGCTCTGGATGCCGGCGAGGGCTCCGCCCACGCCGAAGGCGGTGGCGATGGTCGTGGTGTACTGCCCGTACGCCTCGCCCCAGTCGACGCGGCCGTCGAGGACCGCCGGCCGCAGCGTGCGCAGGCGCTCGGCTCCGGTGACGAAGGCCGCGAGGCGCCGTGCGACGTCGGCGGGCAGTTCTCCGCTGTCGGCGACGGTGTGCTCGTCGCCGAGCCGGAGTGCGGCCACGGCCCGGTCCGTCCGCGCGCCGAGTGTCTTGAGGCCGCCGCCCCGCCCGGCCGGCGGGTCGCTCGCGTACCGGACCGCCGCAGCGCGCTCGGCCTGCAGGGCGGCCACGGCTGCCGCGACCGGGGCCCGCAACGCGGCGTCGACGTGCTGCGACTGGCGCAGCCGGGAGACGTCCTGCGCGGTGCTGACGGTGGCGTAGGCCCACAGCGCGAGCAGGGAGACGACGGGAACCATCAGGAGGCAGACGACCTTGGCCCGCACGGTGCGCGGCCGTGTCCGCCAGCGCCCGGCGCGCCGGGGCGCGGGTTCCGGCACGGTGCCCATGTGCTCGTCCGTGCCTTCGTCGGCTGGTGGTCCGGCGTGCGCGCGGCGACCGCGGACGGGCGGTGGGGACGGCGCCGGGTTGCCACCCTCTGGGGTCCTCCGGGGTGTGCGCATGGGCTCCTCGTTCGGTGGTGGGTCGGGGCGCGCTCGTGCCGGGTCCGGTCAGCGGGCGGCGGCGCCCTCGACGGGCCGCTGGGCCGAGGCGGACGCCTCGCGCTCCCCTGCCGTGGGCGAGAGGGCGACGAAGGCCGAGGTGAGGAACAGATAGGACCCGAGGCCGACGGCGAGGGGGAAGATGAACTGCATCGCCGTGGCCCCGGGCAGGACCGCGTCGGACGGGGTGACATGGACGCTCACCGCGAACATGCCCGTGTAGTGCATGCTGCTGACGGCCGCCCCCATGACGAGCGAGGCGACGGTGACCGCGACGGGCGACTTGATGTTCAGCCCCGCCCACAGGGCCACGGTGGCCGCGACCACGGCGATCAGCACGGAGAGCGCGACGAGGACCGGGTCGTAGTCGACGCCACCGTGCAGGCGCATCGCCGCCATGCCCAGATAGTGCATGCTGGCGACGCCGACTCCGGTGGTGAGCCCGCCGAGGGCGAGGGCCCGGCCGCGGTGGCGGCCGTAGCCGACGGCGAACACCCCGGCGCAGACGACGAGCATGGCGACGAGGAGGCTGAGGACGGTCAGCGGCACGTCGTAGCGGATGTCGGTGCCGCTGACGCGGAAGCCGAGCATGGCCACGAAGTGCATGGTCCAGATGCCGGTGCCGATCGCGGTGGCGGCGGTGACCAGCCAGTTGCGGCGCGAGGGGCCGGTGGCGGCGAGCGCGCGCACGGTGCAGCGCAGCCCGAGCGCGGATCCGATGCAGGCCATCGTGTACGACAGCACGGGGGTCAGCCAGCCGAAGGCGGCGTGGTCCAGGTGTCCCATGGCCCCGGGACGCTAGCCGGAGCAGGGGCGCACAACGGGGGCGCATTTCGAAAGCTGTTGGAATATGACACAGAGATGGGATGGAACGATCGCGTCAGGCTCGAACGTGCGCACTGAGACTTCCTTCGCGCCCTGCGGGATCATGCCAGGCATGAGCGACGACCACACACATGTGCAGGAGTTCTTCACCGCCCGCGCGGCCGACTGGGACAAGAGGTTCCCGGACGACGGTCCCGCCTACGCGGCCGCCGTCGCCGATCTCGGGCTGCGGCCCGGTGACCGTGTGCTCGACGCGGGCTGCGGCACCGGCCGCGCCCTGCCCCCGCTGCGCGCCGCCGTGGGCCCCTCGGGGCTGGTCGTCGGCGTCGACCTGACCCCGGCGATGCTCGCCGAGGCGGTACGCGCGGGCCGGAACGCGGACGGGCGGCTGCTGCTCGCCGACGTGGCCGCGCTGCCGCTGCGGCCGGGGGTCTTCGACGCCGCGTTCGCGGCGGGTCTGATCGCGCATCTCCCCGACCCCGCCGAGAATCTGCGGGAGCTGGCACGGGTGGTGTGCCCGGGCGGCACGCTGGCCCTGTTCCATCCGATCGGCCGCGCGGCGCTGGCGGCCCGCCAGGGGCGCCGGATCACCCCGGACGACCTGCGCGCCGAAGCCAACCTCCGGCCGCTGCTGGCCGGTTCGGGGTGGCGGATGACGTCGTACGCCGACGAGGACGCCCGCTTCCTCGCCCTGGCCGTCCGGGAGGGCTGAGCGCCGCGCCGCGCACGCCCCGTGCGGGCCCGGACCGCACAGGCGTGCTCCTCCGCCACCGGGCCGCCCCCTTCTGCCGCCGCGCTCGCGACCCTACGTTGACGGGACCAGTTGAACGGCCCGCGGTGAGAGGGCACAAGGGAAGGTGGTCCGCATGTTCGACAGGATCCGCACGTACGCCGCCGGATTCCGCGGTTCCGCACGCGCGCAGGACGCCGGGACTCGTGAACGCCGCTCTCACAACTTGTTCGAAGCGGCGGCCGCCTATGTGTCGGCCCGCGCGGAGGACGACCAGGACGGGACCGACGAGGCGGCGGCCTGGGTGTCGCCGGAGGCCCTGTCGTTCGGCGTGAGCGAACTCGCGTGCCGGGCCGTCGTCGCGCTGGCCCAGGAGCGGGGCACGTCGCCGCGCGCGGTGGCCCGTGACCTCCTGGGGCTGCCGGCGGTCTGAGCGCCCGGCCGGCGCCGCACGGTCGTTTCGCCCCTGTCCAGGCGGAAAACTGCAGCTCCGGGTGGGAAGGGGAGTCGTGACAACCGGCTTGCGCCGGCACTAGGGTGCGCGCCGTTGGACGAACCACTGGGGAGGCTGGAATGGCCGGGACGGACGAGGAGGTCGTCGCCGCCGCGGACGACGCGCTGTACGTGCTCACGGCGGTACTGCTGACGCCGGCGCAGTTTCCGAGCGTGCTGGGCGACGACTACCCACAGGCCTGCGCGGCGCTCGGACTCGCGCCGCTGGCCGACGGGTACGGCCTGGTGCTCGGCCAGGACGGCGAGGGCGCCCGCTGGACGGTCGCCATCGACGACGTCTCGCTGGTCGCCGTCGCGATCGCCTCCTGGGACTGCGGTATGGAGTACGACCTGTCGCCGGACGAGCGCACGGTGGTGGCGGCCCTGCCGGGCTGGCCGCTCGCGGTCGCCGTCGCCGCACCGGGCGTGCCGGCGCCGCACGATCCGGCACCCGACGTGGCGGACGGCCCGCCGCTGGCCCCGCCGGACACCAGCGTCTGGGGCCCGGCCCAGCGGCGGCTGGGCGCCGACGAGATCGCGCTGCAGTGGGCGATGTGGCGGGAACAGATCGACGACGCGGACTTCTCCGGGCCCACCTCGGGGCCCTCCGGGGCCGCGGAGGCGGCCCCGGAGGGCACGGTGCGGCCGGCCAAGGGCCATCGCGGCATCCGGCGGGTCCTGGCCGAGGCCCACGCCTACGTGGACACGCCGCCGCCGCTCGGCCGGGTCCGCTCGTCGTTCGCCCCCGGCGACGCCCGGACCCTGCGCGCCGACGGGCCGGGCTGGTCGATGGTGGCCCGCACCGACGACATCGCGTTCGTGCTGCTGGACGAAGAGCCCGGCGAAGTGCTGCCGGTGGGCCGTGGACCGGAACTGCCGGGGCTGCTGGAAGCGCTCGACAAGCTGGCCGTGCGCCCCAGTTGAGCCGGCGGCGGGCAGGTGAGCCGGCGGCGGCACTTGAGCCGCCGGCAGCAGTCGTGCGGCGGCGGTGGGACGGAGGCCGGGGCGCGGCAGCAGCCGGGCCGTAGCAGCCGGGATGCGACGCACCGGCCCCGCGGCAGCACCGCGCGTGGCCCGGAGCCGACGCCCGGCCGTGCCGAGCTGGGCCGGCGCCGCCCCGAACCGTGCCGTCGGCCGGTCCGCGGGCGGCGACGTGGCCTGCTTGCCCGCGGAGCCCGACGCGCCGCGGAGTCACCGCCTCAGCGGCCGAGTTCCTTGCGGGCCACCCGGCGCAGCCTGCGCCGCTGCGAGGGGTCCAGCGTGAGATACGCGGCGGCGGGAACGCCCACCACGATCAGGAACGCCACCCACCAGGGCAGCCATATCAGCAGGATGAGCCCGACCGCCACACCCCCTGTGGCGATCTTCGCGTTCTTCGACATGTGCGTCGCCTCCTTCGCGGCCGCTGCCGCTCTCTGCTGTGAAAACGGGCCCGTGCTTCCCACGGTTCCGGACCGCGACCCTGAGACGTCCCTGATACGCGACCCTGAAGCACCCCGAGACCGGACATCCCTGCCCCGCATCGAACACCAGGTGAAGTGACTCAGCTCACAGCTGAGCCGTTCGGGGTCGGCCGCGGACGTCGGGTACCCTCGGCGACCTTGCCCTGGTAATCAAATTTGAGGAGTCGGGCAGAGCTGTGCACAGCATCACCGCGGCGCCATCTTCCCAGCCGTCCGAACTGGCCCGCTGCCCCGCCGTGTTCGTCCCGGCCGACCCCGCGCGTGCCGGCCGCTTCGCCTTCTGGCGGCCTGACGGCACCCCTCCCGCCCCTCCGGGCCCGGGAACCGTCGCCGACCTGGTCGTGGCGGTGCCCGGCGAGCACGGGGTCGAGCGGGTGCGCGTGCCCGCGGTGCTGTTGCCGGTGCGCGCCGCCCTCCCGCTGCTCACACGCGCGCGTGCCGAACCGCTCGCCCACCGGGCCACCGCGTTCTGGGGCTCGGCCGGTGTGCTGGCCCTGCACTTCCTCGCCCGGGGCCTGCTGCTGCCCGGGCTCTCCGCGAGCGAACACGACGCCTGGCGGGCCGGCCCCCTGACCGCCCGGGAGACGGAACTCGTGCGCGAACTGGCCGCCACCATGCCGCCGGAGGCCCACGCCGTCCCGGTCGGCGACGCAGAGCCGCCTCGGCTGCCCGCCCCGGAGCGACTGCTGCGCGACTTCCTGGACGCGGTCGCCGACACGCTCCCCCGCTCCCCCGCCGCCCCGCTGGTCACGGGCGGCCCGGCGTACGCGGCGGCGCAGCCGCGGCATCTGCCCGAGCAGCGGGCCTGGGCCGACGACATCGCCGCGGGGCACGACGCCGGGGTACGGCTCTCGCTGCGGATCGAGGTGCCTGGTCTCGACGACGCGTTGCACGACGACGCCCCGCAGCGGTTCGCCGCCGTCCTCCAGGTGCACACCGTCGGCGGCCCGGCGGCCGTCGCGGACGCGGCCGAGGTGTGGTCCGGATCCGGTGCTGCGGGTTCGGCCTTCGGCCCCCGCGCGCGGCTGGACACCCTGCTGGCCCTGCGCCGCGCAGCCCGTGCCTGGCCGCCGCTCACGGCCCTGCTCTCGGCGACCGTGCCGGACCGCGTCGAACTCGCCGACGACGAGATCACCGAACTGCTCGGAGCGGGCGCCCGCACCCTGGCCGCGGCGGGCGTCGAGGTGCACTGGCCCAAGGAGCTGTCGCGCGAGCTGTCCGCCCGGGTGGACATCGGCCCGCCGGCCGACGGGAACACACGGGGCACCGCCGGGGCACAGGTGCCGTCGTTCCTGTCGGCCGACGCCCGGCTCGCGTTCACCTGGTCGTTCGCGTTGGACGGCCGGGACCTGTCCCGTGCGGAACTGGACCGGCTGGCCGAGGCCGGCCGCCCTCTGGTGCGGCTGCGCGACCAGTGGGTGCTGATCGACCCTCAGGAGGCGCGCCGCGTCCGTGCGCGGCAGGACCGCGAGGTCACCCCCGTCGAGGCGCTGGGCGCCGTGCTGACCGGCTCGACGGAGGTCGACGGACGCCGCGTCGACGTGCGGCCCACGGGGTGGCCGGCACAGCTGCGGGAGCGGCTCGCGAACCCGGAGGGACAGGAACCGGTCGGTCCGCCACCGGCGCTCGCCGCCACGCTGCGGGACTACCAACTGCGGGGTTTCACCTGGCTGGCCCGGATGACCTCCCTGGGGCTCGGCTGCTGCCTGGCCGACGACATGGGCCTCGGCAAGACCGTCACGCTGATCGCCCTGCATCTGCACCGCCAGACCGACCCCGCCGCGGCCGGCCCCACGCTCGTGGTCTGTCCGGCGTCCCTGCTGGGCAACTGGCAGCGGGAGATCGAGAAGTTCGCGCCCGGCACACCGGTGCGCCGCTTCCACGGCCCGCGGCGAAGTCTGGAGGCGCTCACCGACGGCGAGTTCGTCCTCACGACGTACGGCACGCTCCGCCCGCACGCCGAGCGGCTCGGCGAGGTCCCCTGGGGCATGGTCGTCGCCGACGAGGCACAGCACGTGAAGAACCCGTACTCGGCGACGGCGCGGGCGCTGCGCTCCGTCGGGGCACGCGCACGCGTGGCGCTCACCGGCACCCCGGTGGAGAACAACCTGTCGGAGCTGTGGGCGATCCTCGACTGGACGACACCCGGGCTGCTGGGAGGCCACGGCACCTTCCGCGCCCGGTACGCGCAGGCCGTCGAGGGCGGCCGGGACCCCGCCGCCGCGCAGCGCCTCGCCCGGCTGGTCGGACCGTTCCTGCTGCGGCGCCGCAAGTCGGATCCGGGCATCGCGCCCGAGCTGCCGCCGAAGACCGAGACCGATCACCCGGTACCGCTGACCGGGGAACAAGCGGGTCTGTACGAGGCCCTGGTCAGGGAGACCCTGGAGGCGATCGCGGCGGCCGACGGGATGGCGCGCCGGGGGCTGGTCGTCAGGCTGCTGACGGGGCTGAAGCAGATCTGCAATCACCCGGCGCAGTTCCTCAAGGAGGACGCCGCCCGGATCGCCGGACGGTCGGGGAAGCTGGAGTCGCTGGACGAACTCCTCGACACGATCCTCTCCGAGGGGGCGTGCGTGCTCGTCTTCACCCAGTACGTGCGGATGGCACGCCTGTTGGAACGGCATCTGGCGGACCGTGGTGTGCCGGCGCAGCTGCTGCACGGCGGCACACCCGTGACCGAGCGCGAGGCGCTGGTGCAGCGCTTCCAGGAGGGCGAGGTGCCCGTGTTCCTGCTCTCGTTGAAGGCGGCCGGCACGGGCCTGAACCTGACCAGGGCCGAGCACGTCGTGCACTACGACCGCTGGTGGAATCCCGCGGTGGAGGCACAGGCCACCGACCGCGCGTACCGCATCGGCCAGAGCCGGCCCGTGCAGGTGCACCGGCTGATCGCCGAGGGAACCGTCGAGGACCGCATCGCGGAGCTGCTGAGCCGCAAACGGGACCTGGCCGACGCCGTGCTCGGCTCCGGCGAGACGGCGCTCACGGAACTGACGGACACGGAACTGGCCGAACTGGTGCAACTGCGCGGGGAGGCGCGATGACCCGGTACGACGAGACGGTGGGGCGCACGTTCCCCGCGCTGCCGCCCGCGCGCGGGCGGGGGTTCGCACAGACGTGGTGGGGCCGGGCGTGGCTGCGCGCCCTGGAGGACACCGCGCTGGACGGGGCTCAGGTGAAGGCGGGACGCAGGCTCGCGCGCTCGGGCGCGGTGGGTGCGGTCTCGGTGCGGCCCGGCCGGGTCACGGCCGTAGTCCGGGACCCCGGACGCGCCGCACACCGGGCCGACGTGCTGCTGCCGGAGCTGCCGGACGAACAGTGGGACCGGCTGCTCGACCTGGTCGCCGAGCGGGCCGGGCACATGGCGGCGCTGCTCGACCGCGAGATGCCGCCCGATCTGGTGGAGGACGCGGCGGTCGCGGGGATCGAACTGCTGCCGGGCCTCGGCGACCTGGAGCCGGAGTGCGACTGCGGCGCCTGGGACCACTGCGGGCACACGGCGGCACTGTGCCACCAGGTGGCGCGGCTGCTGGACGAGGATCCGTTCGTGCTGCTGCTGTTGCGGGGACGGGGCAGGCGCGCCCTGCTGGACGCCCTGCAGGCGCGCACCGCGGCGCCCCAGGACCCGGCCGAGGAGCCGGACACGGTGGACGCCGCCGAAGCCTGGGCGGCCGGCGACATCCTGCCGCCCCTGCCCGCCCCGCCCCCGCTTCCGGACGAGCCGGGCCGGCCGCCGTTGCTCGACGCCGAGGCGGCACCCGCGCCCGGGATCGACCCGCAGGCCCTCGCCCACCTGGCCGCGCGCACCGCCGAGGAGGCGTACCGGCTGCTGACCGCGGCGCTCCACGGCGAGCCGGGACAGGCCGAAGAGGAACCGGAGTCGAGGGTGGGACAGGACGCCGTGCGGCTCGCCGCGGGCGCCCCGGCGGGGGCTCTCGCGCGGCTGGCCGACGGATCGGGCCGCGACGCGCAAGGGCTGGCGACGGCGGTGCGGGCCTGGCGCCACGGCGGTGCCGAGGCGCTGGCCGTGCTCGACGAGGAATGGGCGGTGGAGGACGGCGCCCTGGCACGCGCGCGTGCCGCGCTGGACGCCGCCTGGGACGAGGACGACCGACCGGCGCTGCGGCGGACCGGCAACCGGTGGACCGTCCACGGCGCGGACGTGCAGGTGCGGCTGGGGCGGGACGGCCGCTGGTGGCCCTACCTGCTGGGCGGCCACTGGATCCCCGCGGGGCATGCGGCACGGGACCCGGCGACGGCTCTCGCGGCGGCCCGGCTCGCCCTTGAGGAAGAGCGGTCCGTGGGCCCCGACGGTCCCACGCCCGGGCGGGAGTGACGGACTGTCGGCACCTCGGCCGTACCCCGGGCGCCGCTGAAGGAAGCGTCCCGGACCGGGTCCTGCTGACGAAACGCCGACCGGGCCCGAAGTCCCGTCGACTGGACGAGTGGACGACGTCCTGTGTTCACCCGGCGGTAGCGCCGATTTCCCTCCGGGACCCAAATCTGGCCACTGCCGAAGAACTTGACTCCTGGAGGCCCGATGTCCTCGCACACCACCGGCCGTCGCCGAGCCCACCGTTCCGTCGTCACGGGGCTTCCGCTGGCCCTGGCGGCCGCACTCGTGGCGGCCGGCACGGCCGCGGCGACGCCGTCCGGTGCGGCGAAGGCCCATGTCGTTGGCACGGCCACGCTCGCGGACATCCCGCTGGGCACGTTCAGCAACGCCCTGCTGCCCGGCAGCGTCGCCGACGACCGGGGGGTGGACCTCGGCGGCATCGGCAGTGACATCTACCCCACGGGCCGCAAGAACGAGTTCTGGACGGTGACCGACCGTGGGCCGAACGGCCAGATCAAAGTGGACGGCCAAAAGCGCCGCACGTTCCCCGTACCGGGCTTCGACCCGGCGATCGTGAAGATCCGGGTGTCCGCGGACAGCGTCAAGGTGATCGACGCGATCCCCCTGACCACGTCCTCCGGGAAGGCCGTCACCGGGCTGTCCAACCAGAAGTCGCGCGACGAGGCCCCGTACGGCTACGACGCCAAGGCGCCGCTGGCGTACAACCCGAACGGCCTGGACACCGAGGGCATCGTGCGGGCCGCGGACGGGACGTTCTGGCTGGTCGACGAGTACGGGCCGTCGCTGGTCCACGTGTCCGCGCGCGGCAGGGTGCTCGCCCGGTACGTGCCCGAGGGGCTGAACCTGACCGGTGCCGACTACCCGGTGGTGGAGGCGCTGCCGTCCGTACTGCTGCACCGCAAGGGGAACCGCGGTTTCGAGGGGCTGGCCCTGCTGCCCGGCGGCGACCTCGTGATGGCCGTGCAGAGCCCGCTCTCGCTGCCCGACGCGGACGCCGGGAACGCCTCGCGCACGACCCGGCTGCTGCGCTTCTCGCCGAAGAAGCACGCGGTCACCGCCGAGTACGCCTACCGGTTCGACCCGGTCGACGTGGTCGACCCGAGCGAGGACGACACGTCCGAGCTGAAGATCTCCTCGGTGGTGGCGCTCGGCGGTGACCGGCTGCTGGTCGAGGAGCGCACCGACAAGGCGGCCCGCCTCCAGGTGGTGAAGCTGAGCCACAAGGCCGACATCCTCGGCGGCGCCTGGGACGACGACACGACGTCGCCCTCGCTCGAGCAGCTGGACGACCCGGCCGCCGCGGGCGTGCCGGTGCTCGCCAAGCGCCTCGTGGTCGACCTCGGCACGGTGAAGGGGGTGCCGGGCAAGATCGAGGGCATCGCGCGCGTGGACCACGACACGCTCGCCCTCATCAACGACAACGACTTCGGGATGACGGACGGCCCGGGCGCCTTCGACGCGCAGGGCCGGCTCGTCGACAGCGGCATCGAGACGACCGTGACCTACGTCCGGCTGCCGCGCGGCATCTGACGTCCCGCACGGGGGAACACCCGGCGGTACCGGCCGGTCATCGGCACGCGCGCGTGCGTTCAGCCCCGGACGCCGAGGAGGTGGTCCATGGCGAGTTGGTCGAGGTGTTCGAAGGCCATGCCGCGGGCGGCGGCGGCCTCGACGTCGAAGTCCTCGTAGGCGGTGCGGTCTTCGAGGAGGGCGCTGAGGCCGTCGGCGGCGGTGGGCCGGGCGAGCTGGTCGAGGCGGGATGCCTTGAGGGCGTCCTGGACCTCGGGGTCGGCGCGGAAGGCGGCGGAGCGGTCCTTGAGGATGAGGTAGTTGCGCATGCAGCCGGCCGCGGAGGCCCACACGCCGTCCAGGTCCTCGGTGCGCGGGG
>NZ_JBIWKB010000076.1:0-38406 GCF_044765425.1 Streptomyces sp. NPDC102462
CTAGAGAAACGCCTCTCAGGCGCCCTCACCCATGTCCGCGCAGGTCAGACCCCAGATTCGTGACTCTAGGACGCTGAATTACGCGGAACGCAGGTCGGCGAGTGCTGCCAAAAGCGGCTGTCCGCCTTGACCGTGACCTACGTGCACTCGGTGCTCAAGTCGGCACTGGAACACGCCGTCCGCGAAGACGAGCTGCCCCGCAACGTCGCCCGCAACGTCAAGACCACCACGCACCAGCCCAGGCGCTTCCGTCCGCTCACCGCGACCGAGGCCCGCCAGTTCCTCGACGCGGCCCGCGCCGACCGGCTCCACGTGCTGTACGAACTCGCCCTGCGCACCGGACTCCGCAAAGGCGAACTCCTCGGCCTCCACTGGGAAGACCTCGACCTCACCACCGGAACAGCCAGCATCCGCCGCTCGCTCCAACGCACCCGCACCGGCGGCCTCACACATCTGCCCACCAAGACCCGGGCGTCCGAGCGCCGTATCGCGCTCCCGACCGAATGCATCCACTCCCTCAAGAAGCACCAGGAACGGCAGGACAAGGAGCGCGAGACCGCAGGGTCAGCCTGGAGAGACAATGGCCTCGTCTTCACCACACCCACAGGACGGCCTCTCGACCCGGCCAACCTCACCCGCCGCTTCCGCAGCCTCCTCGGACGGGCCGGACTCCGTCGCATCCGCTTCCACGACCTTCGGCACTCGACTGCGACCCTACTCCTGGAACAGGGGGTCGACCTCGTCGTGATCAAGGAACTCCTCGGCCACGCCCACATCGGCGTCACCGCCGGCGTCTACGCCCACGTTCGACTCCGCCTCCAACGCCAAGCCATCGACACTCTGGGCAGCATGTTGGCCGAGGGCGAGGACCCCGAAGAGCCGCCGCCCTCGGCAGGCATCGTCCGCTGACGTTGCCGTCAGCGTTGCCGTCAAACGACCATGGGTGGGTCCCCCGGCCTCCGAGCCGGGGGACCCACCCATTCCTCTGCCAACGCGACTTGTTCGAATCTGGCTACTGCAGGAGCATCCGCATTCGCCGCGCGATATCAGCCGCCTTCAGTCGAACCTGGTCATCGTTCAGCAGGTCAGGCATACCGATACCAGCCGAGTCGTAGTCGTGCGCGACATAGAAGAGATCTGTTGCCGCCTCATACTGCTCGGCTGTCGGATACGGGCCGCCATACCCCTTGTACAGGGGAAGGCAGACAAGGGAGAACTCTGAGGGAGAGATTCGCCCTTCGGATACAGCCTCCGCAAGCACCAAGAAGGGTTCCAACGTCGCCATTTACAGCTTCCCTTGCATGGTCAGGTACCAGAACTGGTCTGAAGTCACATCCGATTTCCAGGCTCCCAGCATCTCGCCCGACTCAATGTCCACCGAGACGTGACGACCGGTATTGAGATCCACATAGTGCCGGGCAGGGGTCCCGCGATACGTTCCCGCGATCTGAACGTTCCCTGGATCCTTAACGAAGCCTTCCAAGGCGTTCACGAATGCCTGCTTGCTCGCCTTGCTCTCCTTCGCAGTGATCCCGAAGTCGGCAGCATGTTTGAAATGATGAGGCACCCTGTTCGAATCGACCCACACGGATCCGCACCCCGGACCTGAGTTATGAACCAGGACCGGCGTCGAGCCCGCCAGCACATAGTACGTGTGCTAAGCGACCCCTCCCCACCTGCGTTTTCGCAGGTCATCGGCGGTTTCGCGCTCCGCTGGCGTCCCGGGCTGTGCCCTGGTGTTCGTGGTTGTTGCCGTCAGCGCTGCCGTCAGAGATATAGACCGCTGGTCGGGCTTACGGCAGGAGTGTCAGCGCGGGAACGTGGGCGGGCTTGACGACGCTGAAGTGCCGCCGGTCGAGGGTGGCTACCCGGTCCACGCCGAAGCGCTCGGCCACCGCGATGACCGAGGCGTCGACCCCGCCGAGCGGGAAGTCGGCGTACTGGAGGACCAGCTCGCCCATGCGCGTCAGGTCGGTGGGAGTGAGGTGCACCAGCTCGAATGTTCCCCGTGCGACCTCGGCGAGGAACGCCGCTTCGACCTGGGGCCAGCGCTCCAGCAACCAGCAGACCTCGGTCATGACCGGGCTGGGCAGCAGACGGCGGCCGGTCAGCGAGGTCAGCAGGGAGGCGCACTCCGGGTGACGCCGGTCGGCCGCGTTGAACGCCGCAGCCAGGGGTCCGGTGTCCAGGACCGTGGCGATCACGCCGAGTCGCCGAAGCGGTCGCGCATCCGCTCACGGATGTAGTCGTCGTGCCGTTCAGCCAGATCCTCTGGGCCGTTCACGCTGCCGATCAGTGCCAGCAGCCCGGCCGGGACCGACTCCTCGGCCTCGTTCGCGTCGACTGCCGGCAGCGACTGGGCAACCTGGGACAGTTCCTCATCCTGGGTGACGAGCAGGCGCAGGCGTCGCACCTGGGTCGGGGTGAGCCGGTCCACCAGGTGGTGCATGTCCTCGTAGTCGTATGCAGCGGTCACGCCAGCAGTGTAAGACGGCCCCGCGGCCTCGGACAGCGGTATCGGCAGAGGTTCACCCCCGCTGGCGTGCGGGTAGTCGCCCGAGGAATGCCAGGAACTTGCTCGGTGTCCCCGCGTGTGTCCTGTCTGGTACTTCCCCCGGCGGCCCGTTCGCTGGGGAGGGCGGTCCTCGGGCGTCGGGGCGATGCCGGTGTCCCCGCCAGTGCGGCAGGGCGGAGGCCGGGTGAAGAGGGGGGCGCCGAGAGGGTGGGCCGCTGGGGGTATCGCTCCCCGCTGGAGGCGATGCCGGCCGCCGCCCTCGGTGAGCCTGCGCGACGCGCCTGAAGGGTCGGCCCCCTGGTCGGCCCTGTGCCTGCGATCCGGCCGTAGGACGGTCGCAGGCGACAACTTGCTGTGCGACGCGCAAGGACTCCACGCCCGCAACTTGCTCCCAGCGGAACCTGGTTGAGCCCCGCTCACGCCCGGGACCGGCCGCCCGCCGGCACTCGGCACGAGCGTCGGCTGCTCGCCCGACGGTGGGGCGGTCGGCGATGTTCGGCCGGTTCAGACGGGCGGGGCCCGCCTTGAACCTCGTAGAGAAAATCTGGACGCAGGCCCTGACCTACCCGGAACGGGAGGTCAGCGACCGGGCTCGTCGTTGACCGCTTCCAGAACTGCGATGCGAGCGCGGAGCTCGGCGAGCTGCTCGACCGCCTCGGCCAGCGCCTGCTCCAGTGCCTCGACGCGGGCCGTCGTCCCGCCTGCGGGGGCGGTCACTTCCCGGTGATCGAGGTCATCCGCGTCGACCTGGTCGTGGTGAGCGACGAAGGCGCCCTTGCCCGGGCGCGATACCACCCAGCCGTCCTGCTTCAGCAGGACCATGGCCTTCTGCACGGTCAGGCTGGAGGCCCCGAACTCCCGCATCAACGCGTTCTGCGTCGGCAGCGCGTCGCCCGGCTTCAGCCCCCCGGAGTGGATCTGCTCCCGCAGGGTCTCGGCGATGACCTCGAACGTCAACTGCACCCCGCCACCCGCCGGCCTGCGCCCGCGCCGCGTCGTCATTACGCCCGCCACCTCGTCGCCTTCCGTGCCCACTATCAGCTAATTCCGGCCCGTCCAAACCGGGAAGCCGACCACACACTACCCGCGTCCCGCCGCCCACAGAAAGGAATGAGGAGGGATGCACTTGAATGCGCCAGTGGGGTGATGTTAACGTCACGCACCCGCCGGTGATCACCACCGCGCCCACGCCGCCCAGACCCCGCCGGTCCCGGCGTCCGCGCCCACCCACAAGGCGCCCGTTCCCCTGTGAGCCGAACGCTTCGGCCTACCCACGCACCCCGCGCCGCCCCTCTCACCTTCCGCCTTCCGCCGAAAGGCCATCGACCCATGCCCGCACAGCTCCAACTCCCGCCCCCAGCAAGCACGCTGTCTGCCGCCTGGAGGCTCGCCGCACCAACCGCGCCGCCCACCCCGACACACGGCACCACGGACGCGTCCGCCGGTCAACATTCGGCGCTGGAGCGCCGCGCCAGGCTCACCGCCAGGCTGGCGAAGCTCGCCGCCACCGGCCACCTCGCACCCCTCGCACGGCAGATCAGCACCCTCGGCGGCTGCGCGCACCCGATCCGCCTCACCGGACACCGCACCCGTCTGGACAGCATGACCGGCGAGATCCTCAACCACCTCGACTCCGCCAACTCCCGGCAGGCGAACTGTTGCTCCGCTGCGGCAACCGCCGCGCCACCCGCTGCCCCGCCTGCTCCACCGTCTACCGCTACGACACCTACCAACTCATCGCCGCAGGCCTTCGCGGCGGCAAGACCGTCCCCACCAGCGTGGCCGCCCACCCCCGCGTCTTCGCCACCCTCACCGCCCCCGGCTTCGGCCCCGTCCACAACCAGCCCGACATCGGCCGCTGCCACTGCGGCCAGGTCCACTCCGACGATGACCGACTGCTGGGTACCCCGCTCGACCCCGAACGGTACGACTACAGGGGCGCGGTGCTGTGGAACGCGCACGCCCCGGCGCTGTGGGCGCGCTTCACCACCCACCTGCGTCGGGAGATCGCCAAGGCGGCGGGGCTGACTCAGCGGGCCCTGCGCGATCACGCCACTCTCTCGTACGCGAAGGTCGCCGAGTACCAGAAACGCGGCCAGGTCCACTTCCACGCCGTCATCCGCCTCGACGGACCCACCGGCCCCACCAGCACCCCGCCCGCCTGGGCCACCGTCCAGCTCCTCGACCACGCCGTCCGCGCCGCCGCCACACGCACCCGCGTCCACGACGAGGGCGAACCGCCGAAGCAACCCCAGCCCGCCGGGGACCTCCCCGCCTCGCCGCCCCAAGACTCAGATAGGGCAGGGCGGTTGGTGTTCCGGTTCGGGCGGCAGATCGACGTCCGCCCGATCCGCGGCACCGACTTCACCGGCGGCGGCCCGGTCACCGACCGGCACGTCGCCGCCTACATCGCCAAGTACGCCACCAAGGACGCCGAGACCACCACCGGCACCCTCGACCACCGCCTCCGCCTCCTCGCCGAACTCGCCACCCACGACGTCACCGACCACGCCCGCCGCATGATCCACACCGCCTGGCACCTCGCCACCAACCGCCAGCACGCCCACCTCCGCCTACGGCAATGGGCCCACATGCTCGGCTTCCGAGGCCACTTCTCCACCCGCACCCGCCACTACTCCACCACCCTCGCCCACCTCCGAGCCGAACGCACCACCTGGCGAGTCGGCCGACCCGGCACCCAGACCCCAGCAGCAGCGTCGGCTGAGCCGCAGGCCAGCCAGACGGACGGCAGTCCGGTCGGTGACCGCGCCGGACACCCCACTGACCTGACCTCCGGTCACCGCAACATCGCCGGTCATCGCGTGGACTCGGACACGACGCTGGTCATCTCCCACTGGCAGTACGCCGGAACCGGCCTCCTACCCGAACTCGAACACCTCGCCGGCCTCCTGGCCGCGACACGACAAACCCAACCCAACCAACCGACCCGAACCCGACGCTCGAAGCGCTCCGGTGACCGCGCCGGTCACCCGGTCGGTCACTCCACTGATCGGCTGACCAGTGCTGTCCGGACGGGGGCCGTCGCGTGACCGCCGACACCGAACTCCTCACCGTCCCCCAGGTCATGGAACGCCTCCAACTCGGCCGCACCGCCGTCTACTACCTCATCCGCACCCGGCAACTCGCCTCCATCACCCTCGGCCGCGCCCGCCGCATCCCCGCACACGCCCTCACCGACTTCATTTACACCCGCCTCGACCAGGAAGCCGCCTGATGACCACACCCCGCGACACCCCAGCCTCCCGCCGTGTGCGCGCCAACGGCGACGGAACCGTCTACCAGCGTAAGGACCGCCGCTGGGAAGCCGCCGGATACGTCCTCGCACCCGGCAACACCCGTCGCCGAGTCCGCGTCTACGGCAGCTCGCGCACGGAGGCACTAGCCAAACTGACCGAGAAGATCGCTGCCAGCAACCGCGGCCTCCCCATCCCCTCCGCGCAGGGCAGCCTGGCCGCGTACCTGACGTACTGGCTGCAGAACGTCGCCGTCCACTACCTCCGCGAGAACACCCACACCCGCTACACCGCCGTCGCCCGGCTCTACCTCATCCCCGGCCTTGGACGGAAGAAGCTCGCCAAGCTGACCGCCAAGGACGTCCGCACCTGGCTCAACCAGCTCCGCACCACCTGCCAGTGCTGCACCCGCGGCCTCGATACGGTCCGCGATCAGCCCCTCTGCTGCGCCGCCGGAAAATGCTGCTCCAAGCGGCTCTCGCCCCTGACCCTGAACTACGTGCACTCCGTCCTCAAGTCCGCCCTGGAGCACGCCGTCCGCGAGGAGGAGATCCCGCGCAACGTCGCCCGCAACGTCCGCACCGGCACACCACGGCCCCGCCGCTTCGAACCCCTCACCACCGAGGAAGCACGCCAGTTCCTTGCCGCCGCCCGAGGGCACCGGCTCGCCGCGCTGTTCGAACTCGCTCTTCACACCGGGCTCCGCAAGGGCGAACTCCTCGGCCTGCGCCGGGAAGACCTCGACCTCACCGGTGGCACCGCCAGCATCCGACGCACCCTCCAGCGCACCAACAGCACCGGCCTGACCACCCTCCCGACCAAGACCCAGAGCTCCGAACGGCGCATCGCCCTGCCCACGCCATGCCTGCGCTCCCTCGAACAGCACCTCAAGCGCCAGCGTCAGGAACGCGAAGCGGCGGGCGCGGGCTGGAAGGACAGCGGCTACGTCTTCACCCGACCCGACGGAGCCCCGATTGAGGGAGCCACCCTCACCCGGCACTTCAACACCCTGCTCCGCCGGGCCAGGCTCCGCCGCATCCGGTTCCATGATCTTCGACACTCGGCGGCCACCCTCCTATTGGAACAGGGTGTCGAACTCGTCGTCATCAAGGAACTCCTCGGCCACGCTCACATCGGCGTCACCGCCACCGTTTACGCCCACGTCCGGCTCCGCCTCCAACGCGATGCCATCGATCTCCTCGGGCGCGCCCTCCGCAGCCCCACCGAGATCACCAGCGAGCCCGACGACGGCGACCAACCACCTCTTTCCGCCGCGCCCGTCCGTTGACGTTGCCGTCAACTACTGCCGTCAAGAGCCCCAGAGGCCCCGCCGGATTCAAGAATTCCCGGCGGGGCCTCTGGCTTGGTCAAACTGACAGTTCCCGCTGCGCCCCGACATACGAATTAGCCGGGGCAAGCTCGGACATCTTCCTAAAGAAGATCATCCCAGCCGCTTTGACAGCCTTCAGGAAATCCACAGATGAAGCATTTCCAGTCCTAATGACTTCGCCAATCTTGGCGGTCACCAAGACGCGAGACCCTGTAGCCTGAAAAGAAAGTTTGATCGGTTGATCCGGGAAATATGTCTCCGCGTAACCCGACGACTGCATTTTCGTCGCCATCTCGGCGATATAACACCAGAGCTGGTCAACGTAGTCCCACTCTTCAGTGCCGATGATTTCCAGTCCATCAACGGACAGTCGAATGGCGCCTTCAATGTAGTCAAGGTCGGGCGGCGGGGTACGACAGGCTTCCACCTGCACGAACCCATCGTCCGCTACCTTCAGGAACGTCTCGATCTCAACCACGCCACAGGCCCTTCGGTTATGGTGATTCCGGATAGAACTGGCCCACTCGGCCTCTATTCATGCCGAGTATGTAATCGACGCCGTTGGCGTTCCCACGAATCTGATACATACCTTGACTGCCTCGCTGAATCAGCGTTTCGCGGTTCTGTTGCATGACTTGCCCGATAGCACCTTGGACGTCATCAATACTCATGCTCGAATCGAAGAAGGACTGCGTCGACTTCACCGAGCCATCCCAATAATTCGGGTGATGACGAGTGAGAATGTGCTCCATTCCCTTCTTGTCGAGCAGGAAGGTCTGATTTCCGAACTGGAATCGCTGACTGCTCCAGTCCCGGAGAGCGGGGAGGCATCCTGCACTGTTATGCACCAGGACCGGCGTCTGCCCAGCAAGTACATAGTACGTGTGGACGTCCTCGATGGTCAGGTCATGAGTGATCTGCGGCTTGGTGAAGTGGCGCACGGTCGCGACCTCCACCTGGCGTCCGTCACTGGTGCGCAGTGTCATGCCCGGCCGTAGGTCGCCAGCGTCCAGCCAACGTCGCTCCGACGGGGACCAGAACGGGTGCGTGGTCGTAGCGATCAGTGGCTTGTGGACGTCGCCACTCTTTTTGTCCTTTATTGTGAGAGCGATGAAGTCTTTGTCGTCCTTGGTGAGGATGGTTCTGACGACCTCATGAGTGGCCGTCTTTCCGGTATCCGGGTCCGTGGCCAAGACCACATCATCGACTGTCACGTCCTCGATGTTCTTATGCGTCCCGTCCGCGAGGAGAACCTGAGTCCCATCGGCAAAACTATGTGTGCATCCCGCTCCCTGCCGAATCTTGTTCAGCGCCGTAGCTGCTTCGCCGGCGAGCAGGATAGGCACAAGTTCTGCTGCTTCTTTCATCGCTTTGTAGGCGCCGGCATCCACGCCGCACTCATGGCTGTGCGTGACGCAATAGGTCGCCGCGATTTCCTTTGCCTTGGCGAAGCTGCCGCCGTTTGCGACGTAGGAAAACGCCTTACGGCATGCAGTACGCCCGAAGCACGCCATCGCTGTCCGGTCACCGTCGCCGACCTGGGCGTCCCAGTAGCCGCCGTACTGGGTGGTGCCACCCATGTCGAACCAGACGATACGAAATCGGTCTTCGTTCCAGCCGTTTTCAGGGCGCGGCAGATAGGACATCAACTCTGACTTGGTCGTGGTGGTTCGACCGGTACTGCTGACGCTGTTCTTGCTGCAGGTGTAGTAGCAGCCGCTGGGTCCGGTGCCGCCGCGGGGAACTCCGACGTTGCTGCCGTGGTTTCCGGAACGGGGGTGGGGTTCGCTGTGGCCGGTGCCGTCGTCGATCCACGTGCCTGCTGGGTCACTGAGGGTGACGGGGTTGTTGTCGGCGTAGGCGTAGCCATTGATGGACTGTGGGTCGGAGAGGTCCATGAGCGGGTCGACGCTGATGAACCGGCCTGTGGTGGGGTCGTATTCGCGTGCTCCGAGGTGGGTGAGGCCGGTGGTGGCGGTGTCGTCGGTGCCTCCGACGTAGCCCTTGGTGCCTGGCCAGGTGCCGGTGCTGTTGCCCCGGTTGCCGCCGAAGGGCAGGGTGCGGCGCTGAGAGAGTGCCAGGTCGGCGACGCCGATGGCGAGTTGGCCGGTGCCAAGGTGGTCGGCGACGGTGATGGTGATCTTGCCGTCGTCCGACTGAACGGCCTGGCTTCCGCTGCCGAGGTCGATGTAGCGGGTGGCCTTGGGTGTCGTTGCTCCCTTGGCCAGGACGAGTTCGGTGTTTCCGATGTAAAGGGTGGTCTCGTTCGGGCCGCGGGCGATGAGGCGGTTGCCGTCCGCGTCGTAGATGTATTCGGTGACCTCGTCGGGCTTGTTGGGCACGGGCTGGGCCACCTTGGCGAGTCTGCCTTCGGCGTCCCAGTCCAGGCCCTGGGTGTCGCCGGAGATTGTCCGGCCGGTGGTGTTGCCGGTGAGGTCGTAGGAGTAGGTGGTCTTGGCGGTACCCGTCGGGCCGCTCTGGCTGACTTCCGTCAGGGTGTGGGGCTGCGCGGTGCCGGGCGGCGGGTAGGTGTAGGTCCGCTGGACGTCCTTGCTGGTGTCACCGGCGATGTCATGGAGTGTTTCGGCCTTGCGGCCGCCGGTCTTGTCATAGGTGTAGGAGTGCCAGTACGGCGCGACGGTGCCCAGCGAACCGGCCCGTGGGGCTGTCTCGCAGCTGGTGTCGCCTTCGGTCCATGCCTCGGTCAGACGGCGCAGGTAGTCGTAGGTGAAGCACTGGTTGTCGGTTCCGGCGCGGGAGACGTCGGTGACGGACAGGACGTTGCCCGTCTGGTCATAGTCGTAGGTGTTCTGCCGGTCGACGCCCGCGACGCCGTAGCGGTCGACGCGGGAGGTGGCCAGGCGCTGGGTGCCCCATTCGTAGGTGTTGGTGACCCAGGCTTCCTTCGCTCCGCTCGCGGTGGAGTGGTAGCTGTACTGGAGCGGCTTGCCGGTCAGTGAGTAGCTGGTGACGTCTGTCTGGAAGCCGTCGCCGAGGAGGGTGATCGGGCGGAGGGTGTCGTCGTAGGTGTAGGCGTAGCCGCCGCCGGGCAGGGAGCCCGCCGCGGAGTAGGAGACACCGGCGACCAGGCCGGAGGGCTTGTAGCTGGTGCCGGCCTGGTAGGTGCCGGCCAGGCCCTTGTTCTCCGTGGTGTCCGGGATCGTGACGGAGGTGCGCTGGGGCCGGTAGAGCCGGTCGTACAGTGTGACCTTGCTCATATAGGCCGCGCCGTTCACGTAGCGGGTGGCGGAGGCCGGCTGTCCCTTGGCTCCGGAGACCGTGTCGTAGGTCCATGCGGCGCGCAGCAGGCCGGTGGCGTTCTTCTCGCGCAGTTCGGTCTGGCGTCCGAGTTGGTCGTAGGCGTGGTAAAGGACCGTGTCGCCGGGGTTTTTGGTGGTGGTTGTGGTGGTGGTGATGCGGCCGCGGTCGTCGTATCTGGTGTCGGTGGCTCCCGTGTCCGGGTCGACGGTTCTGGTCTGACGGCCGAGCAGGTCGTACTCGTAGGTCCACGCGTTGCCGGCCGGGTCGGTGACCTTCGTCATATGGCCGGCGAGGTCGTACTTGTAGCTGGTGGTGTCGTAGGCGGCGCTGGCGCTGCGGGTGTGGTGCTGGCGCAGTTCGGTGGTCTGCCCGCGCACGTCGGTGAGCGTAGTGGTGGCGGTGCCGCCCTGGGGTGGGATGACGGTGGTGCGGTCGCCGCCGTAGATGGTCTGGGTGATGCCCAGGACTGTGCCGCCGTCGCCGTTGCCGGCGATGTTCCTGGACTCGGTTTCCCGGCCCAGGCCGTCGTAGGTGTGCCAGGTCTGCGTCTCTACGCTCAGGGCCTTGGCGGGCGGGAACAGTACGCGGCTGGGCGCGTTGGCGGTGTAGTAGGTGGCGAAGGTTTTGGCGACCTGGCCGCGTTCGTCGTAGAACGTGTCGGCGATGAGGCTGCCGCCGTCCGGCCCGATGTCCTGGGTCTGGCGGGCGCGCAGCAGCCCGTCGTAGAGGGTGTAGGACGGGATCTGGCCGCCGTTGTTGTTCAGCGTCAGGGTGCGTACCGTGGCTGGTTTGCCGTCCTCGATGAAGTAGTCGAAGTCGTAGGTCGGGGCCTGGTCGGTCTTGCGGTCGGCGAGCCAGATCTTGTCGCTGCGTCCGAGCGCGTCATAGGTGTAGGCCGTGACCTTGCCGTTGGTGTCCTCCTCCGCTGTGGGCTGGCCGCGCAGGGGGTCGAGGGTGGATGTGGTGGTCTGGGCGGTGGTGGCGTCGGTGGCCTGGGCTGGTGGGGTCTTGGTGGTGACGGTGGTGGGGAAGCCGGTGGCCGGGGTGTAGGTCGTGGTGCTGGTCAGGCCGTCTGTGCGCGTACTGCGGACGGGTGTGCCGGCTTCGGTGGCGGTGACGTCGGCGGTCAGGTCGGTGACGGTCAGCGGCCTGCCGTAGGAGTCGTAGGTGGTGCCGGTCTCCAGGTAGGTGGCTGTGGTGCCATTGTGTTTGCTGAGGGTGGCGGTTGCGGTGGTGTCGCCCTTCGTGGGCGCGCTGTTGTAGGCGCCGCCGTCGTAGGCGGTGCGTACGTCCGACAGGACGTCCTTGGCCCGGTCCGGGGTGGTCGTGCAGTCTGCGCCCACTGTCTCCGTGCGGGAGGCGAGCGTGAGGATGTTGGCGCTGGTGTTGGTGGCGTAGGTGATGCGGGTGCAGGTGTTGTCGGCGACCCCGGTCTCGCCGTTGTCGGCGGTCTGGGTGAGTCGGCCGGCGACCGTGTCGTACTTCATGGACTTGGAGGCGATGCGCCAGTCGGTGCCCGCGCCGTTGTCCAGCGAGGTGAACGTCTGAGTGTTCGCGGTGCCGGTGAAGTTGGATGTCACCGTGCCCCAGGACCGCACCTTCTTGCCGGTCTCGTAGTGCCAGGGCCGGTTGACGGTCTTTGCCAGCACCTTGCCGCCGGGACCGGAGTAGGTCTCCGTCCGGTACTGGAAACCGGCCGCGGACTCGTGGTCGGCGATCGGGTCGCCTTCACCGGCCCCCAGCGTGACATTGACGGTTTTGGTGCCGCCCGAGGAGTCCTTGCGGTCGCCGTCCATACCGCGCAGGAAGTAGCTGTCCTGCTGGGTTTTCATGGCGGCGCTGCCGCCCTGGCCGCCGGTTTTGACCCGGACGTGGCCGTAGCCGCGCCACTGCGACCAGGTCTTGTTCTTCTCCTTGGTCAGGCCGTCGTCATCGTCGTAGTGCCAGGCCCCGCCGTCGAGATACTCGTAGGCGGTGACGGCGTCCGGGGCACCGCCGGTGCGGTCGGTGGCGGTGACGGAGGTGACGACGTACTTGTTGAACCAGTGCCGCTCGGGATCTTCGGTGTCCGTGCCGCCCAGCATCTGCGGGAAGCAGCGGGTGGTGTTGGTTTCGGGTGTCGGCAGGCTGTCCGCCTTGCAGGCCGGCTCCGAATAGTTGACGTCGGTCTCGCCGCCGTACTCGTCGCTGATCGTGGACAGTCGTGCCTTGACGAAGGGTGCGTAGCCGTCGCCGGTCTTGTCCAGGCGGTTCTCCAGCTGGGTGTAGGCGAACGTAGTCGGCGGCGGAGTGATCGGGGTGGCGGCGGTGTGGCCGGTGTGCTGCACGGAATCGAGGAGCAGCTGGTAGTCGACGTCCGCCTGGCCCCAGCGGTGGGTCAGCTTCCAGGAGTCGACCGGGCTGTAGGCACCTGCGTTGAGGACCTGGGTGGAGATGCCCGTGAGGCGCTTACGCGTCCAGAACGTCGGCGAGTAGCTCGCGTCACAGTCCGTGTCCGCATCGCAGTTCATGTCCCACGGCGTGTCGTACCAGTAGAACGCGTCCTTGGAGATGGACGAGCAGTCCGTCGCGCTGTCGGGCAGGCACCGCTCGGAACTGGTGAAGTCGACCTTGGCCAGCGGCTTGGCGCTGTAGACCTGGTCCCATCGCACGCCGTACTCGATACGGTCGAGGTAACCGCCGCGCGTGTAGCGGGTGTCGTCTGTCTTCTTGAGGTTACGGCCGTAGGAGTTGTCTTCCTTGTCGTAGTAGTAGGCGATGGCGTCGCCGTGCGTGTCGATGACGTAGTCGAGGTTCCACCGCCACGCCTGCCGGCACCAGGAATCGGCGAAGGTCGCGGCATGGCAGGGCTCGCCGGTGTCGTCGCCGTAGACGGGGACGGTCCAGGTGGAGTCGGTGGTTTCCTTGCCCGCCGCCCAGCCTTCCAGCCGGTTGTAGCCGAAGTAGTAGCGGGTGCCGTCCGCGGTCGTGACACGCCAGTACTCATTGTCATCGTCGCCGTTGCCGCGGGCCGTCTCCGTCAGCCGCGCGACGCGCGTGCCGTCATCGTCCTTCAGCCGCCACTCGTCATCGCCGACCGGGACGAGTTCGCCGCTCTTGCCGTTGAACGAGATGTAGGCGTTGTCGTACCCCCAGCACAGATCGCCCGGTTTGCTGACACCGTTGTCCGCTTTCTGCCCGTCATCCGCGCACGGCTTGTAGCGGCGCTCGATGAAACCCGGCGAAAGGTCGAAGCCGTCACCGACCCACGAGGACTGGTTGTTGCTGTTGCCGGTGCGCCCGTCGATCCCTCCGGAGGAGTACGACAGCCCCACGCTCGGCGACAGGCCGCCCGGGACCGCCGGTACCGGAATGCCGTAGGACCAGCCGAAGGAACCGGAGTTCAGACTGGTGCTCCAGGTCGACGACGCCGACAGCGGAGTCGCCTTGTAGTCACCGGTCTTCCCCGAGTCGTCGGCAACCACGGCCAG
Source organism: Streptomyces sp. NPDC102462 (assembly GCF_044765425.1). Taxonomy (NCBI): domain Bacteria; kingdom Bacillati; phylum Actinomycetota; class Actinomycetes; order Kitasatosporales; family Streptomycetaceae; genus Streptomyces; species Streptomyces sp. NPDC102462. The sequence continues at coordinate 13,831 of NZ_JBIWKB010000076.1, forward strand.
CACCGTCGGGCTGCCGGGCTTGACGGACACAGCAGACGCGGTGAGTGTCTGTGCCTCGGTGTCGTTGTCCGAAGCCACGGGTGCAGTGGTGCGGCAGGTGTCCTTGGCAGGTGAGGTCAGTACGCAGGCGGGCAGCTCGACCAAGGTGAGGCGGGAGGCGTAGGAGCCACCGAATGCCTGCGCGAAGGACGAGTAGTCGACGGTGGCCCCTACCGTGCCCGCCGCGTCCTGGTCCTGGGCCTCAAGAGTGACCAGCAGCCCGTCGATGCCTGCCTTCCGGGACGCGTCCTGGCCCAGCACACGGGCCTCGACGTGACCGCCGGTGGCGGACTTCACCCGCTTCGCGGGGGTGGTCAGCTCCAGTGGCAGCCCCTTGGCCTTCACCGGATCACCCGCCCTGGCCTGCTGCTCCTTCAACGCCACCACGGCGGAGCCGGTCGCAGGCCACGCTGCCTTCGGCGCCTCGTGTGGCGTACGCGGGCCTTTCATGACCTTGCGGGGCTTGGCCTTGATGGCAGCGCCGGCAGTGACCGGCTTGTCCGGGTCCGTTACCGCCGGGCGGCCCCTGCCCGCCGCATCAGCGACGGGCGCGGAGGCCACCGCCTGCAACAGTGTGGCGATCAGGACTGCCGAGACGCCCAGCGCGACTCTTCGCCGCTGGACGGCAGCGCGGCGTGCTCGCGATATGCCGTACATGCTGGATCCGATCCTCATCAACAGGCGCTCACCCAGGGGTGGACGCGGGACATAAGACGGGGAGAAGGAAGGGGGCTGCGCCGGGTTCCGGGCCGGGCACACCCCTGTGGTTTTCGGTCAGCCGCCGGGGACTTCGGTGGGCACGTCGAACCAGTTGGTGGCCAACTCGGCGATCTGGGCCTCGGTCAGTGCGCCCTGGAACGTCCATACGTCGTCCACCAGGCCGGGGAAGTAGCCGCCGGCGCTGCTGCCGGTGCCGCTGCGGCCGATCTGCAACGACGTGGCCTTGAACGACAGCACGTTCTCCGCCCAGGAAACCTGATCCGTGCAGGTGCCGCTGTCACTCGTGCCGTCGCCGTCGGCGTCCGTGCAGGCGACTTCGGCCAGGCTTCCGTTGACGTAGAGGCGGGCCTCCTTGGCGAAGCCGTCGTAGACCAGGGCCAGGTGGTTCCACTCGCGGGCGTCGTAGAACCCGCTGTTGTCGACCTGCACCACGGTGGCATCCGCCGTGTCCTTGTCCGCCACGGACAGTTGCCAGCGCCCAGGGCTGTTCTCCGGATCGGTGGCATCCGGAACGAACCGGACCGTGAAGGCGCTGCGTGCGCTGCCCTCCGCACCAGCCAGGGCCACCGCGCCATCGGGCATCGCCGCGGCCTGCGCCCAGGCCGTCAGCGTGAAGCTGCCCGAGGTGTCCACCGGCATGCTCTTCGCGGAGGCATAGCCGGTGATGCCGTCGAGTTCCATGGCACCGAAGTCGATGAATCCCGCGTCCGACTTCTTGGCGCCCCCGTTCAGAGTGAGGGCGTTGCCGGTGCCTGCGGTATCCGGGACAGTCACGGGAGCCGTACCGGCGGTCTCCTCGAACTTCCAGCGGCTGGTGACCAATGGGCGCTGTTGGAACATCTGCTGCACCTCGACCGCGGAAACCGGCCGGTCCAGCACCCGGACGTCGTCGACCGTGCCGGGGAAGAAGTACTGCGTCGCTCCGCCGATTTTCCCTGTACCGATGTACATCGACTCGGCCGCGTAAAAGGGGCTGGTCTGTGTGACCGAACCGGCCTTGACCCCGTTCACATACAGCGTGAGCGTGTCGCCCTCGGTGTCGTGCACGCCGACCAGGTGCGTCCACTCCCCGGCCCGCGCCTTCGTACCGGAGGCCGGGAGTGCGCGGACGATGCTCGCATCCGTTGTGTCCGCCGTGTACTGGGCGAATGTCCACTGCTGGGAGGCGGCGGAGTAGTACAGCTCCATCCCGGGCCGTTCCTTGCCGGCCTGCGTCACGACCACGCCGCTTTCAGCAGCCAGGCTGTCCAGTTTGGCCCAGGCGGAGACAGTGAAGCTCCGGAAGGTGTTGATGTGCGGGGCGCTGGTCCGGCCGATCTTCCCGTAGCCGGTCGCGCCGTCGAAGTGCGTGGCTTTCCCCGCCATACCCGGTACTCCTGTGGTGACGGCACCGTGGTATTCCGCCGGGAAGACTCCGCCGTAGCCGGCGATCTCGGTGGCGTCGGGTTCCTCGTCCAGGTGGAACACCGCGGTCGCGGGCGGCCCCGGGTCGCCGACGGTCTCCTTCCCGTACAACGCGCTGACCTCGTTGCCGGCGAGCGGTCGGCTGAAGATCTGCACTTCGTCGATGGCACCGGGGAGGAAGTTGCCCGGCGCCCCGCTGTAGGAGCCGGCGCCCAGCCTCAGACCACGGCGAGCGTTCCACGGGGTGGACCAGCTCTTCTCACCGACCAGTTGTCCGTCGACATACAGTCGCAGCAGGTCGAGCGTCGCATCGTAAGAGCCGGCCACATGCGTCCACTTGCCCACCGTGATCGGTGCGGGCGTAGCGGCCTTGGCCATGACCGAGGTGGCATCAGCGGAGTCCGCGGAATGCTGGTTGAACACCCAGCCATAGGACAGGGAGTAGTAGAGCTCGAAGCCCGCCATCACGTTGCCGGGCTGGGTGGCCACCACCGCCGAACGGGTGGGCTGCTGGTCGAACTTCACCCACGAGGACACGGTAAAGCCCTGGGTGGAATTGACCGGGGAGAGGTCGGTGTCGGCGTAGCCGTCCGTACCGTTGAACCGCACCGCCGTGCCCGTGACTCCCTCCACTCCGGATGTGGTGCCGCCCAGCAGTTTCAGTTTGCGCGGCGGAGTTGAGCCGGTCGCCTTGCTCGCGCCGGCGTCTTCGTCCAGCTGCCAGGTCGCACGGTCGGGCTGTCCGGCCTTCACCCGGTAGAAGTAAGTAAGGGTCTCACCGCCGTTACCCGCCGAGTCAAATGCCTTTGCTGTGAGGAAGTTGATGCCTGGCTTGGAAGGGAGCACTTTGGCGATCTGCGGAGCCCCGCCCGAAGTCTTGATCGTGTTATTCGGATTCGGATCGCCGTTGATGCCGTACCAGTACGTCGTCACATCCGAGTTCACCGCGTCGATGGTGAACGAACCGTACTGTCCGACCCCGTCATACCAGGGATCATCGGGATCCGCCGGGTCCGATTCCGGATACTCACCCGAGCTGACCCTCGGCGCCGCGGGCGCGTTCTTGTCATAGACGAAGTAACACGCCGTCGCGTCCCCCGCATACGACCACGGCGAGTACTGCGCCCCGTCATAAGCACGGGCATACCAGTAGACCGACTTGCCCGCCGGGATTGTCGACGGCAGGCTGATCTTGAAAGACGACCCTGACGCCTTGAACGATGTCCTCGCGGGGCTCCATGTACCGCCGTCCCACTTCGCCTGGAACTGCACCGCGACGCTGTCCCCGTCCGGGTCGGTGACATTGTTCGCATAGATCAGGCCGAGGCTCCGCACCCGGGCGGCCGACGACGGCTTCTTGCAAGTGCCGCCGTAGACCATCGTCAACTGCGACATCCTGATCTGAGCCGGCGGACGGTTGTACTTCACCCGCAGGAACGCCTTGTCCGAAAACCGCTTCCACGCATCGGCATCTTCCTCGTTGGCCGCCCTCAGGCCGAACGTCATCGTGGAGTCCTTGCTGTTCGCAGCCGCCTGCACCGCGGACTTGACATTGAACTCGGCGTCCTTGGCCGCACAGCCCGAATATCCGTACGCGAACGACTCCGACGCCAGCTGTTTGATCCAGAAGCCGGCTGCCTTCTGGCTGTTCCACGTAGTCGACGAGGAGATGTCCTTCGTCTGCCACAGCTCCACCGTCCGCGCATCACAGGACGCCGACCAGGTGTTACGCACCACGAACTCCGCCGACAGGATCGACCGCCCCGCGAACGCGGACACCGGAATGCGGTAGAAAAGGCGCTTGGTGTCGTTCGGCTTGCAGTACGACCAGTTGCAGTAACCCATCCCGGCATCGGAGTCCCCGTTGAACTTCCACTGCGGCGACGACGCCCAGTACTCCGACGCCATCGTCCACGCCGACGCCCGAGGCGAATACCACTGCGGGTCGATATAGACGGGATAAGTCGTGTCCTCGCCCTTCAGCACACCGACATCCGGAGTCAGCACCACCTCCTTCTGCCCGGCAGACACCTCCACCTCCACCGGCGCCAGCTTGCCCGACTCCCCCGCACCCGGCTGCCCCGCCGCGTCTGCACCCGCCTGCAGTCCGGCCGGCTTACCAGGCGCCGCTGTCGACGACCGTGCCGTGCCCGCAGCCCCCGAACCCGGGCTGGAGTCCCACATCATCGGCTTCGGCGCCTCGAAAACCGCGCCCTGGGCCCCCGCGTCGAGCGCCTGCAGGCCACCGTCCGGAGTCTCTTCGACGGACAGGCCCTGCGCCGACAGCTTCAGCCGCAGCTCGGCCAGTTCAGGACTCGCCGCGGCTGCGGCCGTCTTCACCACCAGCAGCTGGGTGAAACCGTCCGCCTGGGCCGTCATCCGCAGATCCACGTCCGGAAGCACCGACCGATACGTCGCCACCGCCCCCGTAACCTCGGGCTCGGGCAGCGGCGTGGGCCACGACAGGCTCAGCTCCCGCCCCGCACGCCACATCCGCACCAACGGGGCCGCGCCGCCGCCGGAGAACTCCACCCCCATCGTCGACACCTTGGGAGCGACCCTGCCCGACCCGGACACCACCAGGTCAGCGTCGATGCGCTGCCAGCCACCCGCCACGCGGGCCCAGACCGGACGCAAATACTCACGCGCCTCCAGGTTGCCGTCCGGCATCGCGAAGACCTCACTGGCCTCACCGCGCAGCGCCGCGACCTCCACCGGCTCACCGGACTTCGCAGCCTTCGCCAGCGCATCAGCCTCCGACAGGCCACCTGCATCATCGGCCGGTGACGCGCTCCGCAGGCCCGGCGAGGCCGCCGCATCGGCCGACGCACTGGTGGCCAGCGCGGGCACTGACCCGACAGCCAGGACCAAACCCAGCAGGACCCCCATCGCCCTGGGTCCGCCCCTTAACCGGCTCCACATTCCCGCCACACCCTGCCCACAGAGGTCTCACAGCTGACTGCAGTAACCAACCCCGCACACCAACAGCAGGTCAACAGACAGGAAAGCTTCGATGACGTGACAAGTCCGGCTACGCTCTTGTGGTGATCGTTACGTTTACCGGCGGTTGCACGGACTTTGTTAATCATCAAGCAAAGAAGTGCGCCCAGTTGTCCCCCGGCCGTCACCTTCTACCGCCAGGCACCTTCCACCTTCCAAATGTGGTCATTGGGTTTGATCCGGGCAATCATGAAATCCGGGTGCTGACGGGAGAGATGGGGGTGGTTCATCCGCTCATGCCGCGGCATTCACCTTGGCGGTCAAGCCACGAATCGCGGGACTGCAGACGGGGCATTCGACAGGCGAGGGCCTCGACCGGGCCATACCGGGTGGTGTCGCACGTCGTCGTCCGATCGCCACGGGTACACGAACGGGGCCGACCCGGAATCGGGCCGGCCCCACGTGACCTGACGTTTTGCTAAATCATCGAATCCACGCCATCGCATGACCTATACGTTGAAGCGGAACTCCACCACGTCGCCGTCCTGCATCACGTAGTCCTTGCCCTCCATGCGGGCCTTGCCCTTCGCTCGGGCCTCCGGGACCGAGCCGGTTTCCACCAGGTCCATGAAGGAGATGACCTCGGCCTTGATGAAGCCCTTCTGGAAGTCGGTGTGGATCACACCGGCCGCCTCGGGGGCCGTGGCGCCCTTCTTGATGGTCCAGGCGCGGGCCTCCTTGGGGCCGGCCGTCAGGTACGTCTGCAGGCCGAGGGTGTCGAAGCCGACGCGGGCGAGGGTGGCCAGGCCGGGCTCGTCGGCCCCGACGGACTCCAGGAGTTCCAGCGCGTCCGCCTCGTCCAGCTCGGCGAGGTCCGCCTCCAGCTTGGCGTTGAGGAAGATCGCCTCGGCGGGGGCGACCAGGGCGCGCTGCTCGTTCTTGAAGCCGTCGTCGGTCAGCTCGTCCTCGTCGACGTTGAAGACGTAGAGGAACGGCTTGGTGGTGAGCAGGTGCAGGTCGTGCAGCAGCTCGGCGCGCTCGCTGCCCTGGACGATGCCCTGAGAGAAGAGCGTGTCGCCCTTCTCCAGGATCTCCTTGGCCTCCTCGACCGCCTTGACCTTGGGCGCGACGTCCTTCTTGATCCGCGACTCCTTCTGCAGGCGCGGCAGGACCTTCTCGATGGTCTGCAGGTCGGCGAGGATCAGCTCGGTGTTGATCGTCTCGATGTCGTCCTTGGGCGAGACCTTGCCGTCGACGTGGACCACGTTCTCGTCCTTGAAGGCGCGGATGACCTGGCAGATCGCGTCGGACTCCCGGATGTTCGCGAGGAACTTGTTGCCCAGGCCCTCGCCCTCGGAGGCGCCGCGGACGATGCCCGCGATGTCGACGAAGTCCACGGTCGCCGGGAGGATGCGCTGCGAGTTGAAGATCTCGGCCAGCTTCGTCAGGCGCGCGTCCGGGACGCCGACCACACCGACGTTCGGCTCGATCGTGGCGAACGGGTAGTTGGCCGCCAGCACGTCGTTCTTGGTCAGGGCGTTGAACAGGGTCGACTTGCCGACATTCGGCAGGCCGACGATTCCGATCGTGAGCGACACGTTGCGACTTCCCGTACGTGAGGAGGAGGGCCAGGGGGCCAGCAGACCGGCCGATCCCCCAGTTTACGGCGTGCCGGGCACCGCCCCGGCTGAAGCGTCGAACACCTGGATACGCTCCGCTCAACGGCGTGTCTGTAGGGCCATTCGGCACATAAGCCGACCTAAGTTGGACCAGTGGAGCAACCCAGGACGCGACCCCCGCAGCACGGACCGCGACGCGGCACGCCACCGGCACCCCTGCCGCCGCAGGCAAGGCGCCGTCCGGCGGGCGGGCAGGCGGCGGCCCAGCGGCCGGTGCGTCCGGGTACGGCACAGCCGCCGGCGCGCAGGACAGGGCCCCGGCTCACCGGGCTCGGCGGGGGTCTGTTCTGCGCGGCCCTGATGTTTCTGCTCGGCCTGATCGACCAGATGCTGTTCGGGGCGTCGCTCACCGTGTACGGGGTGCTGTTCCTGCCGGTGTGCGCGCTGACCGCGCTGTGGGTGCGCGGAAACGATCTGCTGACGGCCCCCGTCCTGGTGCCGATCGGGTTCGTGGTGGGGCTGCTGGCCGTCGCCGACGACGGCGGCGGGATGGCGGGCCGGCTGATGGGCCTGGTCACCGCGCTCGCCACCCAGGCCGGGTGGCTGTACGGGGGGACGCTCATCGCGGGCGTGACCGTGATCGTGCGGCGAATCCGACGGGTCAGACGCCGACGCCGACTCGGGCCCACCCGCCCCCCGGCACAAGCCTGACCGCCGCCACCGGCCCGGGCGACAAGCCTGGCCGGCCCCCATCGCCCCGGGCGACAAGCCTGACGGACATCCACCGGCCCGCAGCACGAGCCTGAGGGACATCCACCGCCGGGAAACGAAACGGACCTACCCGGCACCCACCGGGCCGAGGAACGGACCTCCCCGGCACCCACCCGACCGCCGGACGAACCCGACGGGCATCGACCAGCCGGCCCAGCGAACCGGACCAGCACCCACCCGCCCCGCGAAACGGACCGCCCGGCACCCGCCAGCCCTCAGCACGACCCCGACCGTCACCCACCCCAACCCGCGAAACGGACCCAACCAGCACCCACCGCCCCACCGCAAGGACCCCACCCGCCCCCAGCGGACCCCGCACGGGTCGACCGTCCCGGGCCGTCAGCCGTCCTTGGACGCGTGCATTGCCGCGCCCACGATCCCCGCGTTGTTCTGCAGTTGCGCGGGCACGATCTCCGCCTCGACGCCCTCGATGAGGTGCAGGAACTTGTCCGCCTTGCGGCTGACGCCGCCGCCGATGATGAACAGCTCCGGGGAGAACAGCATCTCCACGTGCGCGAGATACTTCTGCACGCGGCGCGCCCAGTGCTCCCAGGACAGCTCGTGGTCCTCCTTGGCCTTGCTGGAGGCCCGTTTCTCCGCCTCGTGACCGCCCAGCTCCAGATGGCCAAGCTCGGTGTTCGGGACCAGGGTGCCGTCGGCGAACACGGCGCTGCCGATGCCCGTACCGAAGGTGAGCAGGATGACCGTGCCGCCACGGCCGCGGCCCGCGCCGAAGCTCATCTCGGCGACGCCGGCCGCGTCCGCGTCGTTGACGACCGTGACGTCATGGCCGCCAAGCCGGTCGCTGAACAACGCGCGCGCGTCCGTGTCGATCCAGCTCGGGTCCACGTTGGCGGCCGTACGGATGGTGCTCCCGCCGGTGACGACGCCCGGGAACGTGAGACCGACCGGGCCCGTCCAGCCGAAGTGCTCGACGACCTCCTTCACGCCGTCGGCCACCCCGTCGGGCGTCGCCGGGTGCGGAGTGAGCACCTTGAACCGCTCCTCCGCGAGGTCGCCCCGCTCCAGGTCGACGGGTGCGCCCTTGATCCCGGACCCGCCGATGTCCACGCCGAAGATCTGCATGGCCCCACCGTACGACGCACGACTGACAGTCACGCGCGGGGCTGTGCCCCGCTCACACGTCCGCCGTACCCGAACCGCCGCGCGCGGCGACCAGTGCGGCCGCCTCCTCGCGCAGATCGCGGCGCAGCTCCTTGGGGAGCGAGAAGGTGATGGACTCCTCGGCCGCCTTGACGATCTCGACGTCCGCGTAGCCGCGCTCGGCGAGCCAGTCCAGGACCTGCTCGACCAGGACCTCCGGAACGGATGCGCCGGAGGTCACACCGACCGTGGTCACGCCCTCCAGCCAGGACTCTTCGATCTCGGCGGCGAAGTCCACCAGGTACGCGGCGCGCGCGCCGGCCAGCTTGGCGACCTCCACGAGCCGCTTGGAGTTGGAGGAGTTGCGGGAGCCGACCACGATGACCAGGTCGGCCTCCTCGCCCATCTGCTTCACGGCGAGCTGACGGTTCTGCGTGGCGTAGCAGATGTCGTCGCTGGGCGGGGAGAGCAGCTGCGGGAACTTCTCCTTGAGCGCGTCCACGGTCTCCATGGTCTCGTCCACGGAGAGCGTGGTCTGGGACAGCCAGACCACCTTGGACGGGTCGCGGACCTCGACCTTGGCGACGTCCTCGGGGCCGTCGACGAGCTGGATGTGGTCCGGGGCCTCTCCGGAGGTGCCGATGACCTCCTCGTGGCCCTCGTGACCGATCAGGAGGATGTCGTAGTCCTCATTGGCGAACCGGACGGCTTCCTTGTGGACCTTGGTGACCAGCGGGCAGGTGGCGTCGATGGTGGCGAGCCGGCCGCGCTCGGCCTCCTCGTGGACGACGGGGGCCACGCCGTGCGCCGAGAACATCACGATGCTGCCCGGCGGCACCTCCTCGGTGCGTTCGACGAAGACGGCGCCCTTCTTCTCCAGGGTCTGGACGACGTACTTGTTGTGAACGATCTCGTGCCGGACATAGATCGGGGCCCCGTACTGCTCCAGGGCCTTCTCGACGGCGATCACGGCGCGGTCCACGCCCGCGCAGTATCCCCGGGGGGCGGCGAGCAGGACACGGCGGCCAGGCAGGGCAGTCATGGCTCCCATCGTAAGGCCGCCTCCGGGGGAGAGGAGATCGCGTTCGCGTACCGGTCACGGGAAGACCGGGCGACGGGCCGGGGGCCGGAAGGGGCAGGGGGCTGCTCGACGCGCGGAGGAGGTACTGATGACCGAGCCTGCCGCGGCGGCTGCGCGCGGGCCTCGCGGTGCCGGCCGTGCAGCGAGGGCGCGGGATTGTCGGAGGGGCCCGTTAGTCTCGCGGCATGGCTGTGAACACGTCCGCGGAGACCCCACTGCCCGTCGGCGAGGTGTCGCGGCTCATCGGGAGATGGATCGACCGGCTCGGAGCGGTGTGGGTCGAGGGGCAGATCACGCAGTTGTCGCGGCGGCCGGGCGCGGGCGTCGTCTTCCTGACGCTGCGCGACCCGTCGTACGACATCTCGGTGAGCGTGACCTGCTACCGGCAGGTGTTCGACGCGGTCGCCGATGTCGTCGGTGAGGGCGCCCGCGTCGTCGTGCACGCCAAACCGGAGTGGTACGCGCCGCGCGGGCAGTTGTCGCTGCGCGCCGCCGAGATACGGCCCGTGGGGGTCGGCGAGCTGCTGGCCCGGCTGGAGCAGCTGAAGAAGGCCCTGGCCGCGGAGGGGTTGTTCGCGCCCGAGCGCAAGCGCCCGCTGCCCTTCCTGCCGCAGCTGATCGGCCTCGTGTGCGGTCGCGCCTCGGCCGCGGAGCGGGACGTGCTGGAGAACGCGCGCCACCGCTGGCCCGCCGTCCGCTTCGAGGTGCGCAACGTGCCCGTGCAGGGCGTGCACGCGGTGCCCCAGGTCGTGCAGGCGGTCAAGGAGCTGGACGAGACCGACGCCGTGGACGTGATCATCGTCGCCCGGGGCGGCGGCAGCGTGGAGGACCTGCTGCCGTTCTCCGACGAACAACTCGTCCGCGCGGTCGCCGCGTGTCGTACGCCGGTGGTGTCCGCGATCGGCCACGAGCCGGACCATCCGCTCCTGGACTTCGTGGCCGACCTGCGCGCCTCCACCCCGACGGACGCGGCGAAGAAGGTCGTACCGGACGTGGGTGAGGAGCTGGAGCGGGTGCGGATGCTGCGGGGCCGGGCCCGACGGTGCGTGGAGGCGCTGGTGGAGCGCGAGGAGCGGGGGCTCGCGCATGCGCTGGCCCGGCCCTCGATGGAGGACCCGCACCGGATGATCGACGAGCGCACGGACCACGTCGCCTCGCTGGCCGACCGCGGCCGGCGCACCCTGGGCCATCTCCTCGACCGCGCGGACTCCGAGCTGGCGCACACGCACGCGCGCGTGGTGGCCCTCTCCCCCGCGGCGACGCTGAAGCGCGGGTACGCGGTGCTGCAGCGGGCCGACGGGCACGTGGTGCGGGATCCGGCGGAGGTGACGGCGGCCGAGGCACTGCGGGCGCGGGTCGCCGAGGGCGAGTTCACGGTACGAGTCGACGCATAGGGTGAACGGATGACCGGCAAGGTGGAAGAAACGCTCTCCTACGAGCAGGCGCGGGACGAGCTGATCGAGGTCGTACGGCGCCTTGAGGCGGGCGGGACGAGCCTGGAGGAGTCCCTGGCCCTCTGGGAGCGCGGCGAGGAGCTGGCCAAGGTGTGCCGGCGCTGGCTGGAGGGCGCGCGGGCGCGGCTGGACGCCGCCCTGGCCGAGGAGGAGGAAGCGGGGGCAGGAGCGGACGCGGCGGGCTCCGCGGAGGCCGGCGAGTAGCGGGTGCCGAGCGGCGCCGTCATCGGCGAGCCGGGCGTGAACGTCTCCCGCCCGCGTCCGGCGCACGGCTCCCGCCCGCGTCCGGCGCACGGCGAGGTCGTCGCCACGGTCCTGGCCGGCCCTGGCGGCGCTCGGGGGCCGTCGCCGGCCCCGACGCGCGTGCGGGTGGCGCAGCCCTCGGCGAGGAGCAGCGCCTCGGCCGCGGCCGACTCGGCGCGCGTGCGGGTCTGCGCGGCGCGGTGACGGACCGGCTCGGTGCGGTTCCGTCCGCGCGGTGCGGGTCCCGGTGCCGACGGGCACGCGGACGGGTCGACCGGACTAGATGTTCGGCGGTGGCCCGTAGCTGCGCGCGCGTGCGCGGTCCGCAGGTCAGGTCAGCTTCAGCGACTCCGCCATCTTCGCCAGCTGCTCGAACGACGCCGTGCCCGCCACCACCGTGGTCGAGCCGGGCGTGTCCTCCAGCACGAGGGCGTCGTAGCGGCCGCCGGTGTAGCGCTTCCAGGTGCGGTCGCCGATCTTCTCGGTGACATCGGTGGCCCGCGCGCCCTGGCTGGCCTGGTCGATGAACTCGGCGCGCTTCTGAGTGGACTGCTCGATCTGTACGTACTGTCCGTCGGGGTCCTGGAAGCCCAGGTGCCAGCGCTCGGAGTTCGCTCCCTGGAAGCGGACCGAGGTCGCCTTCCAGGAGTCCGGCAGGCCCTCGGGCGCGGCGACCTGGTAGGACGCGGCGCGCTGCGCCGTGAGCAGTTCCACGCGGTAGTCGACCCGCTCGAGGTCGGGAGCGTGGTCGTCGTGCGGGATGAAGATGTAGATGACGGCCGCCGCCATCCCGATCAGGCCCAGGGAGAGGATCATGTCCCGGACCGTTTTCTGCTTGCCGTTCGAACCTGCCACGCCCCCATCGTCGCAGGTGCCCGGCATGCTCATCCGTGGGGGTCCCTGCTCATCCTGTACCCCTGGCGGTAGAGTCGGGACGAACACCCTCATCCGGCCGTCGTCGTATCAGAAAGGTGCGCTCCGATGACCGAGCATCATCATTTGCCGTCCGAACTCGACGTCCCCTCCGAGGCTCCCGACCGGAACCTGGCCCTGGAACTCGTCCGGGTGACCGAGGCCGCGGCGATGGCCGCCGGCCGCTGGGTCGGGCGCGGTGACAAGAACGGCGCCGACGGTGCCGCGGTCCGCGCCATGCGCACCCTCGTCTCGACCGTCTCGATGAACGGCGTGGTCGTCATCGGCGAGGGCGAGAAGGACGAGGCCCCGATGCTCTTCAACGGGGAGCGGGTCGGCGACGGCACCGGGCCCGAGTGCGACATCGCCGTCGACCCGATCGACGGCACGACGCTGACCGCCAAGGGCATGCCGAACGCGATCGCGGTCCTCGCGGCGGCCGAGCGCGGCTCCATGTTCGACCCGTCCGCCGTGTTCTACATGGACAAACTGGTCACGGGACCGGAGGCGGCTGACTTCGTCGACATCGACGCGCCCGTGTCGGTGAACATCCGCCGGGTCGCGAAGGCGAAGCGGTCCACGCCCGAGGACGTCACGGTCGTCATCCTCGACCGGCCGCGGCACGAGGGCGTCATCCAGGAGGTCCGGGAGACCGGCGCGCGCATCAAGCTGATCTCCGACGGCGATGTGGCCGGCTCGATCCTCGCCCTGCGCGAGGGCACCGGCATCGACCTGCTGCTCGGCGTGGGCGGCACCCCCGAGGGCATCATCTCGGCGTGCGCCGTGAAGTGCCTGGGCGGGACCATCCAGGGCAAGCTGTGGCCGAAGGACGACGAGGAACGGCAGCGGGCGCTGGACGCGGGGCATGACCTGGACCGCGTGCTCACCACGGAGGATCTGGTCACCGGCGAGAACGTCTTCTTCGTCGCCACCGGCATCACGGACGGCGAACTGCTGCGCGGGGTGCGGTATCGCTCCGAGACCGCGACGACCGACTCGATCGTGATGCGTTCGCGGTCCGGAACGGTCCGCCGGATCGACTCCGAACACCGCCTGAGCAAGCTGCGCGCCTACAGCGCGATCGACTTCGACCGGGCGAAGTAGCGCGCCAAGGCTGAGCAAGCGGTATCGGCGGGCGCCCCCGGTGCGGAGGGGGCGCCGCCGGTGCGGAGGGGGCGCCGCCGACGGCGGCGCCGGCCCGATCCGTGACCGCGACGCGGGTGGGCGGCAGCCTGACACTCCCGGCCGTGCGCACGGCGCGCGGCACCACGGCGAGGGCTCGGGGCGGGTTCAGGACGCGCGGCGCCAAGGCGCGGACTCAGAGCGGCGCGCGGACTCGACCAGCAGGCAGGGCGCGCCGGGCCACGACGCAGACCCGGAGCAGCGCAACGGCTCGGGCGCGGTTACGGCGCGCAGCGTCCTGACAAGCTCGCAGCAAATCCACGCACCATCTCCGAGTCGAGTCCCGGGCTCGCACGCCGAGGAGGGCCCGGCCAAAGCTCGGGCTCAGGCGGAAGCTCGGGCTCGGGCGGAAGCTCGGAGCCGGGTCCAAGCCCAGCCCGGGCCAAGGCCGGCTCGGGGCGGAGCTTGGGGCTCAGCCTGCTGCTGCTATGCGGCCTGCCGTTCGTGCCGCCTTCTTCAGTTCCATGTCGCGGCGCCGGCGCCGGGCCAGCACCACACGGCGTTCGGCGGCGGTGAGGCCGCCCCACACGCCGTACGGCTCGGGCTGGAGCAGCGCGTGTTCGCGGCACTCGACCATCACCGGACAGCGCGCACAGACCCGCTTGGCCGCCTCCTCGCGGGACAGCCGGGCGGCGGTGGGCTCCTTCGAAGGGGCGAAGAACAGACCGGCCTCGTCCCGCCGGCACACCGCCTCGGTGTGCCAGGGGGCGTCCTGGTCCCGCTCTCGCGCTGGCACCCGCTGGGCCGGAACGGCGGCTACCTGCAGGGACGAATGCGGCGGTTGCAGCACGGTCTACTCCTGACGACGGCTTCGCGAGCGAGAGACGATGCAGCAAGCCCTACCCGCTGTGCGCGCGCCTATGCACTGCGTCCCGATCCGCGGGAGCGCGGCGGCCGGTTCGCGACCCCCCGCGCCTGGCGGCCCTGGACCGCGCCGTTCCGGATCCGACCCGATGCGCGGCCGTCAGTGCCCGAGATGCCGGCGCACCGTCCTGTCCACCCTGCGGTGCACGCGGTCGAGGATGTCCGCGACGAGTTTCCCCCGCTTCGGCCGGGCCTCGACGTTGCCCAGCACGGCCCACCCGTCCACATAGACCACGGGCGCCTCCGGCTCGGCCGAATCCAGCGTGTGCACCTCGAAGTTGCCGAGCATGCCACCGCCGGTGCCGCGCAGCGACACGTTCTCCGGCACGCGGATCTGGACGTCACCGAAGACCGACACCGCCTTGATGACGACCTGCTGGTACTCGAAGATCGCCTCGCTGAGGTCGATCTCCACGCTGCCGAAGACCGAGTACGCGTGCATCCTGCGCCCGGCGCGCCAGCGGCCCTTGCGCACGGCGCTGCTGAACACCGCGACGATGTTGGCGTCCGCCTCCGTCGGTATCGCGCCGGGGGCCGGGCGGGGCGGCGCGTACGCCGAGGCGGCCGGGCGGCCGTGGGCGGCGGGCAGGTCGCGGATGAAGACCTCCAGCTCACCGACCGTCTTGGCGTTCAGCACCCCCTCCACGCGCTCCGCGTGTTCATCGGCGGTCAGGCGCCCCTCGGCGAGGGCGTCACGCAGGATGTCGGCGATCCGGTCCCGGTCCGCGTCCGAGGCGCGCAGTTCGGTGACGCGCGGTGCCGCGTCCTGCCGCTGGGCGTGCTTCTGAAGGTCCACGACGGCAGCGTACCGAAACGCGATAGATCGCGACTAGGGGTGTGGACAACCGCGCGTGGCGAACCGGCCCGAGACATGCCCTGACGGACGGAGGCGCGACCGGGCGGACACCGCGGCTTGGCTGCCCGGACGGAGGCGTGATCGGACGGGGGCGTCCGAGCGGACCGGGGCGTGGCCGAGCAGACACCGAGGCACGCTGCCCGGGCCGAGGCCTGACCGGACCCTAGCGTGGCTGCCCTGCATGAGACGTGAGCGAGCGGACCGGGACGCGGCCCGACCGGGGCTCGGCCGATCGAACCGAGTGGTGTCGGACCGGACCGAGGGGTGCCCGAGCGGACACCAGGGCACGGCTGCCCGGGCCGAGGCCTGACCGGACCCTAGCGTGGCTGCCCGGCACGAGACGTGAGCGAGCGGACCGGGATGCGGCCCGACCGGGGCGCGCCCGATCGAACCGAGTGGTGTCGGACCGGACCGAGGGGTGCCCGAGCGGACCGGGGCGTGGCCGAGCGGACACCGGGGCACGGCCGACCGGACCGGGGCACGGCCGACCGGACCGGGGCATGACCGACCGGACCGTAGCGTGGCTGCCCAGACCGGGTGTGGGCGAGCGGATCGGGGCGCGGCCTGGTGACGGAGGCGTGACCGGCCCCCGGGCCGGGCCTGGTGGTTGAGCGCGACCTCACAGTCTGGCCGTCGCCGCCAGGTTCTACGCTGGGGAGGCCCGCCGACGCCGGCGGGCCGCAGGCGACCGCCCCGCGGCCAGCACGCCGAGAAGACGAGTCGCCTGGACACGCTGCCTGTCGAGTGAGGAATGGGCGAAGATGCCACAGAGTTCCCCCCCAAACCGCCCTGCGTTCGCGTACACCGAGCTGCTCCCCCAGGGCGAGGACACCACCCCATACCGGCTGGTGACCTCCGAGGGTGTCTCCACCTTCGAGGCCGACGGGCGGACGTTCCTCAAGGTCGCGCCGGAGGCGCTGCGCAAGCTGGCCGAGGAGGCCATCCACGACATCCAGCACTATCTGCGCCCGGCCCACCTCGCCCAGCTGCGCCGGATCATCGACGACCCGGAGGCGTCGGCCAACGACAAGTTCGTCGCCCTGGACCTGCTGAAGAACGCGAACATCGCGGCGGCGGGCGTGCTCCCGATGTGCCAGGACACCGGCACGGCGATCGTGATGGGCAAGCGCGGGCAGCACGTCCTCACCGAGGGCGAGGACGAGAAGGCCCTCTCGCACGGCATCCACGACGCCTACACCAATCTCAACCTGCGGTACTCGCAGATGGCGCCGCTGACCATGTGGGAGGAGAAGAACACCGGCTCCAACCTCCCCGCGCAGATCGAGCTGTACGCCACCGACGGCGGCGCCTACAAGTTCCTCTTCATGGCGAAGGGCGGCGGCAGCGCCAACAAGTCGTTCCTGTACCAGGAGACGAAGGCCGTCCTGAACGAAGCCTCCATGATGAAGTTCCTGGAGGAGAAGATCCGTTCGCTGGGTACGGCCGCCTGCCCGCCGTACCACCTGGCGATCGTCGTCGGCGGCACCAGCGCGGAGTACGCGCTGAAGACCGCGAAGTACGCCTCCGCGCACTACCTGGACAACCTGCCCGCCGAGGGCTCGCCGCTCGGGCACGGCTTCCGGGACAAGGACCTGGAGCAGAAGGTCTTCGAACTGACCCAGCGGATCGGCATCGGCGCGCAGTTCGGCGGCAAGTACTTCTGCCACGACGTCCGCGTGGTCCGTCTGCCCCGGCACGGGGCGTCCTGCCCGGTCGCCATCGCCGTGTCCTGCTCGGCCGACCGCCAGGCGCTCGCCAAGATCACCGCCGAGGGCGTCTTCCTGGAGCAGCTGGAGACGGACCCGGCGCGCTTCCTGCCGGAGACGACGGACGAGCACCTGGACGAGTCCTCCGACGTCGTCAGGATCGACCTCAGCCAACCGATGGACGCGATCCTCGCCGAGCTGACCAAGTACCCCGTCAAGACCCGGCTGTCCCTCACCGGCCCGCTGGTCGTGGCCCGTGACATCGCGCACGCGAAGATCAAGGAGCGGCTGGACGCGGGCGAGGAGATGCCGCAGTACCTGAAGGACCACCCGGTGTACTACGCGGGCCCGGCCAAGACCCCGGAGGGCTACGCGTCCGGCTCCTTCGGCCCCACCACGGCCGGCCGCATGGACTCCTACGTGGAGCAGTTCCAGGCCGCGGGCGGCTCCAAGGTGATGCTCGCCAAGGGCAACCGCAGCAAGCAGGTCACGGACGCGTGCGGCACGCACGGCGGGTTCTACCTCGGCTCGATCGGCGGTCCGGCGGCCCGGCTCGCCCAGGACTGCATCAAGAAGGTCGAGGTCGTCGAGTACGAGGAACTGGGCATGGAGGCCGTCTGGAAGATCGAGGTCGAGGACTTCCCGGCGTTCATCGTCGTCGACGACAAGGGCAACGACTTCTTCCAGGATCCCGCGCCCCAGCCGACGTTCACGACGATTCCGGTGCGGGGGCCCGGGCTGGCGTAGCGCCTCCGGCACGCGGCGGGGACGGATCGCGCCCCCGCCGCCCCTTCACCCCGACCAGGGGGCTCCGCCCCCTGGACCCCCACCGGCAACAGGCCAGGTGACACCGCCGGACGAACAAGCCGTCGGAACCGCCGGAACCTCACCGGCCGGAGTGGGGCCCCGGCGCGCGCTCACCGGTAGGGCGCTCTGTCCGCCCTGGCCCCCTCCGCCGGCGCCCGCGTCCGTCGGCAATCGACAACTCCGCCGCCCCACCGCCATCCCAGTCCGGGGACCCAGGCGGTCGGTGGCTCGTGGCTCCCCGACCCCAGCCGCCCGTCACCCCGGCCTGGAGACGTCGTCCGGAGACCGGCACCCGCACCCGCACCCGCACCCGGCCGAAGCCACCCGTCCCACACGCCTGGAGAAACCCCGGCCGGCTGTTCTCCCGTCCTGACCACCCGCGACCCGCGCGGAGAGCAGCCCACGGCAGCCGTGCCGTCCGGGCCGCCCATTACCCGCGTGTAAGACCGTCCGCAACCCTGGCTCCCCCGGCCGTCCCACCGTCACCCGCGCTGAAAGACGTCGCCTCTACAGCCGGCACCCTCGCCCCGGCGAAGCCACCCCGCGCGGATCACCCGTCGGCGTGGGAACAGGTGTCGCGTCGGGGGTGCTGTGTCTGACGGAGGTGATCGGCAGTGGCCGACAAGGAGCAGGAGTACCGGATCGAGCACGACTCCATGGGGGAGGTGCGGGTTCCCGTGGGGGCGAAGTGGCGGGCGCAGACGCAGCGCGCCGTGGAGAACTTCCCGGTGTCCGGGCAGCGCATCGAGCGCGCCCACATCGAGGCGCTTGCCCGGATCAAGGCGGCGGCTGCGAAGGTGAACGCCGAGCTGGGCGTGCTCGACAAGGACGTCGCAGCGGCGATCCAGGACGCGGCCCGTGAGGTGGCCGGGGGCAGCTGGGACGGGCACTTCCCCGTCGACGTGTTCCAGACCGGGTCCGGGACGTCGTCCAACATGAACGCCAACGAGGTCATCGCCACGCTGGCGAGCGAACGGCTAGGCCGGGACGTGCATCCCAACGACCACGTCAACGCCTCGCAGTCGTCCAACGACGTCTTCCCCTCCAGCATCCACATCGCGGCCACCGCGGCCGTCACGCACGACCTGATCCCGGCCCTTGAGCACCTTGCGGACGCGCTGGCCCGCAAGTCCGCGGAGTTCGCCGACGTGGTGAAGTCGGGGCGTACCCACCTGATGGACGCCACCCCGGTGACGCTGGGTCAGGAGTTCGGCGGGTACGCGGCGCAGGTGCGGTACGGCGTCGAGCGGCTGCGCGCCACCCTGCCCCGGCTCGCGGAGCTGCCGCTGGGCGGCACC
This sequence comes from Streptomyces sp. NPDC102462, assembly GCF_044765425.1. NCBI lineage: Bacteria > Bacillati > Actinomycetota > Actinomycetes > Kitasatosporales > Streptomycetaceae > Streptomyces > Streptomyces sp. NPDC102462. The sequence continues at coordinate 32,831 of NZ_JBIWKB010000076.1, forward strand.
GCCGTCGGCACCGGCATCAACACCCCGCCGGGTTTCTCCGCCGCCGTCATCGAGGAGGTCGCCCGGGACACCGGGCTACCGCTCACCGAGGCCCGTGACCACTTCGAGGCGCAGGGCGCCCGGGACGGGATCGTGGAGGCCAGCGGGCAGCTGCGGACCATCGCCGTCGGACTGACGAAGATCGCGAACGATCTGCGCTGGATGGCGTCGGGACCGCGGACCGGGCTCGCCGAGATCCGGCTCCCCGACCTCCAGCCGGGTTCCTCGATCATGCCCGGCAAGGTCAACCCGGTCGTGCCGGAGGCCGTTCTCATGGTCTGCGCGCAGGTCGTCGGCAACGACACGACCATCGCCACGGCCGGGGCCGCCGGGAACTTCGAGCTGAACGTCATGCTGCCGGTGCTCGCCAAGAACGTGCTGGAGTCGGTCCGGCTGCTCGCCAACGTCTCCCGGCTGCTGGCCGACCGGACGGTCGACGGCATCGTGGCCGACCGGGACCGGGCCCGCGAGTACGCCGAGTCATCACCCTCCGTGGTCACTCCGCTGAACCGGTACATCGGCTACGAGGAGGCCGCGAAGGTGGCCAAGCGGGCCCTGGCCGATCGGAAGACGATCCGTCAGGCCGTCCTGGAGGGCGGGTACGTGGAGCGCGGCGATCTGACGGTCGAACAGCTCGACGAAGCGCTGGATGTCCTGCGGATGACTCGTCCGTAACCGGAGGTTTCGGATGCGCGAACCGTGTCGCCCGGCGCAGCGCCGTATGCCTGGGGCACCTAATATCTGTGCATGGCAGACGGCGGAGCGGTGAGAGGCGTGGCACGCGGAGGACCGAGCGGTTCGGCGGGTTTCTGGGCGCCGGGCAGTCACATCCTGTGGCGGTACCGGGAGAACGGCGGCGAGCACGTCCACATCGCCCGTCCCGTCACCGTGGTCAGGGACGACGCGGAACTGCTCGCGGTGTGGCTGGCGCCCGGCACCGAGTGTGTGAAGCCGGTGCTGGCCGACGGCACGCCCGTGCATGTCGAGCCGCTGGAGTCCCGGTACACCAAGCCCCGTGCCGTGCAGCGCGACCGCTGGTTCGGCACGGGTGTGCTGAAGGTGGCCCGGCCGGGCGAACCCTGGTCGGTGTGGCTGTTCTGGGAGCCGGGCTGGCGGTTCAAGAACTGGTACGTCAACCTCGAAGAGCCGCTGGTGCGTTGGGACGGCGGGGTGGACTCCGAGGACCACTTCCTGGACATCTCCGTGCATCCGGACCGCAGTTGGCACTGGCGCGACGAGGACGAGTTCGCCCAGGCCCAGCGGGACGGGCTGATGGACCCGAACCTGGCCGAGCGGGTGCGGCGGGCGGGGCGGTCCGCGGTGGAGGTGATCCAGGCGTGGGGCCCGCCGTTCTCGGAAGGCTGGCAGCGCTGGCGCCCGGATCCGTCCTGGGCGGTACCGTCACTGCCTGAGGACTGGGACCGTACGCCCGCGCATATGTCCTCATGAGACTCTTGATGCGCCCCGGGGCCACAACCGTAGGATCGTCCTCCGCAAGGGCGCACAGCAGCAACTCCGGGTACGGACGCCGAGTCTGACCCAACGTCACCGAGGGGCGGCAGGACGTGAGCGAGGGGTACGAGGGCACCACCGGCGCGGACCGGAAACGGTTCGCCGGTGACACAGGAACAACCTCTGACCACGCGGGAATTCCGTTCCCGGGGCACATATTCCGGGTATCGGGACTTCTGCGGGACGAACTGCGCGCGCTGTGCGCGGCCCCGGACGGACGGATTCGACACGCGTGACGGAGCACCCCACCTCCTACGAGCGCGCCCAGCCGGGCGCCGACCCCGCGGATCCCCGCGGGGCGCTCGTGCGTTCCCCGAAGTCCTACGGCGCCGCCGCCCTACCCGTACAGGCCCGCGCCGGCGAGACGCCCTCCTCGCCGGGTGCCGCCACGCCCCGCGGCAAGGAGAAGGAGCCCCCCGTCAACGGCCCCGAGCACGCACAGCCCGCCGCCGCGGAGAGCGATCCGCACCGGCCGCGTCCCACCCCGGCGCCCGACGTCATCCCGCCCCAGCCGGGCGGCGAGCAGGAGCGGGCGGCCGGCGGCCAGGAGCGGCGTACCGGACGGGGACTGCCACCCGGGCGGCCCATGCCGATGCGGCGGGACGGGGACCGGTTGCGGTTCGTGGGCGCCGCGACCCGGCGGATCGCCCGCGGCATCGACCTGGACGAGATCGTGATGGGGCTGTGCCGGGCGACCGTGCCGACCTTCTCCGACGCGATCCTCGTCTATCTGCGCGACCCGCTGCCGGTGGGTGACGAGCGGCCCACCGGACCTGTGGTGCTGCGGCTGCGCCGCACCGACCGGATCCCGGAGGAACGTGACACCGACGGCGGTTTCCTGCCGGCGCCGCCGGAACCGGAGCCGCCCGAGCTGTCGGGTCTGTCCGCGCTGACCGCCGAACTGTGCGAGGTGCGGCCGGGCGGCGCCCTCAACGAGGTGCTGCGCGGTGTCCGGCCGGTGTTCGCGGACGCGCCCGGCGCCCGCGCGGCGCTGCCCGAACTGCTCGGTGAGAGCGGCGAGTCGGTGGTGCCGGGCGGCCGGCACGCCATCCTCGCCCCGCTGCGCGGGCGCCGCCGTGTCATCGGGGCCGCCCTCTTCCTGCGCCGCCCGGAACGCCCGGCCTTCGAGGCCGACGATCTGCTGGTCGCCGCGCAGCTGGCCACCCACAGTGCCCTCGGCATCGACAAGGCGGTGCTGTACGGCCGCGAGGCCTACATCGCCGACGAGTTGCAGCGCACCATGCTGCCCGAGACCCTGCCCCGCCCGACCGGTGTCCGGCTCGCCTCCCGCTATCTGCCCGCCGCCGAGACGGCACGCGTCGGCGGTGACTGGTACGACGCCATTCCGCTGCCCGGCAGCCGGGTCGCCCTCGTCGTCGGCGACGTCATGGGCCACTCCATGACATCCGCGGCCATCATGGGACAGCTGCGCACCACCGCGCAGACCCTCGCGGGACTCGACCTGCCGCCCCAGGAAGTGCTGCACCACCTGGACGAACAGGCCCAACGCCTGGGCACCGACCGCATGGCCACCTGCCTGTACGCGGTCTACGACCCGGTCTCGCACCGCATCACCATCGCCAACGCGGGACACCCGCCGCCGGTCCTGCTGCACCTGGGCGGGCGGGCCGAGGTGCTGCGGGTGCCGCCGGGCGCCCCCATCGGCGTCGGCGGAGTGGACTTCGAGGCGGTCGAGCTGGAGGCGCCCGCCGGGGCCACGCTGCTGCTCTACACCGACGGGCTGGTCGAATCCCGGCTGCGGGACGTGTGGACCGGCATAGAACAGCTGCGGGAGAAGCTGGCCGCGACCGCGCAGCTGACCGGGCCCGACCATGCGCCGCCGCTGGAGGCGCTGTGCGACGAAGTGCTCGACATGCTCGGTCCCGGCGACCGCGACGACGACATCGCACTGCTCGCCGCGCGCTTCGACGGGATCGCCCCGAACGATGTCGCGTACTGGTTCCTAGAACCGGAGGACGCCGCGCCCGGCCGGGCCCGCAGGCTCGCCCGGCACGCGCTGGCCGACTGGGGCCTCGAGGAGCTGACGGACTCGGTCGAGCTGCTGGTCAGCGAGGTCGTGACCAATGCCGTGCGCTATGCGTCACGCCCGGTCACGCTCCGTCTGCTGCGTACCGATGTGCTGCGCTGCGAGGTGGGCGACGATGTGCCGCAGCTGCCGCGGCTGCGGCAGGCCCGGGCCACGGACGAGGGCGGGCGCGGGCTCTACCTGGTGAACAAGATGGCTCGGCGCTGGGGCGCGACCCGGCTGAGCACCGGAAAGCTGGTCTGGTTCGAACTGAACCGGACTTAGATCTGGTCCAAATGTTGCCGATGTCGTGGTGACGGAGTTCACTGGCTGAGGTGAGCGAAGCGACCTGACGTAACCCCATGCACGACGGGAGGACGCTCGTGACGCAGACACCTCAGCAGACTCCGTACACCACCAACAACGCCGGAATCCCCGTGGAGAGCGACGAACATTCGCTCACCGTGGGATCCGACGGTCCGGTCCTGCTCCAGGACCACTACCTCATCGAGAAAATGGCCCAGTTCAACCGGGAACGGGTCCCCGAGCGGGTGGTCCACGCGAAGGGCTCCGGGGCGTACGGCGTCTTCGAAGTCACCAACGATGTCAGCCAGTTCACCAAGGCGGATCTGTTCCAGCCGGGGAAGCGCACGGAGATGCTGGCGCGCTTCTCGACGGTCGCGGGCGAGCAGGGCTCCCCCGACACCTGGCGCGACCCGCGGGGCTTCGCGCTCAAGTTCTACACGGAGTACGGCAACTACGACCTGGTCGGCAACAACACGCCGGTCTTCTTCGTGCGTGACGCGCAGAAGTTCCAGGACTTCATCCGCTCCCAGAAACGCCGGCCCGACAGCGGGCTGCGCGACAACAACATGCAGTGGGACTTCTGGACGCTGTCCCCCGAGTCCGCGCACATGGTGACGTGGCTGATGGGCGACCGCGGCGTCCCGAGAACGTACCGCCACATGAACGGGTACTCCTCGCACACCTACATGTGGGTCAACGGCGGCGGCGAACGGTTCTGGGTCAAGTACCACATCAAGACGGACCAGGGCATCGACTTCCTCACCCAGGCCGAGGCCGACGAACTGGCCGGCGCCGACGGCGATGTGCACCGGCGGGACCTGTTCGACTCGATCGCGTCGGGCGACGCGCCCAGTTGGACCATGCATGTGCAGGTCATGCCGTTCGAGGACGCCCCGGACTACCGGTTCAATCCGTTCGACCTGACCAAGGTGTGGCCGCACGGCGACTATCCGCTGATCGAGGTCGGCCGGATGACGCTGAACAGGAACCCGGACAACTACTTCGTCCACATCGAGCAGGCCGCCTTCGAGCCGTCCAACATGGTGCCGGGCATCGGCCCGTCGCCGGACAAGATGCTGCTCGGCCGCCTCTTCTCCTACCCGGACACGCACCGCTACCGGATCGGCCCCAACTACGCCCAGTTGCCGCCGAACCGGCCGCACTCCCCGGTCCACTCGTACGCCAAGGACGGGCCGATGCGGTACGAGGCCGCCGACACCGGTGCGGTGTACGCGCCGAACTCGTACGGCGGGCCGGCCGCGGACGTCGCCCGGTTCGGGGACATCGCCGGGTGGCGTACGGCGGGCGAGATGGTACGCGAGGCATACGCGCTGCATCGCGAGGACGACGACTGGGGGCAGCCCGGCACGATGGTCCGCAACGTCCTCGACGACGCGGCCCGGGACCGGCTGGTCTCCAATGTCACCGGCCATCTGAAGCAAGGGGTGACTCGGCCGGTGCTGGACCGTGCGGTGCAGTACTGGCGCAACATCGACAAGCCAACCGGCGACCGGATCGCCCACGGGGTCAACGGGCAGTAAGTCTCAGAGGGCTTCTCGAAACCGAATGTGCAGCTTGGGGTTCCGTACGGGTGTGCCGTTCAGGTGATTGTGGCTGCGCGGGGGCATGAAGGCAGGGCCTCTCGGTAGCACAGAGGGTGTCTACGCCACTGCTCACCAGGAGGCCCTGTTGC
>NZ_JBIWKB010000077.1:0-38024 GCF_044765425.1 Streptomyces sp. NPDC102462
CCTCGCCAAGGTCCGACTCGTCCAGACCAGCGTGAAGAAACTCGTCAATAACAACTCGAAGTAACTCAATCAGGGTCACGAGACACTAGGCTTCTTATGTGGTGCACCACACTGGATGTGCTCTCCAGTTGGGTGGCTTCGCCGATCTCGCGTAGTGAGGGCGGGTATCCGTTCTTCTTGGTCGATGCTTCGATGAAGGCAAGGATGTTTCTCTTGCGTGCCGTCAGCGCCGGATATTTAAGCGAGGTTTTTTCGCTGTCAGGTTGGGTCATGGGAAGTTCTTCCATGGGAGGGTCGGGGGAGGGGGTCAGCGGTGGCGTCGGGCAGCGTGTTGTGCGGACCACTGTGTGCGGGTAGGGCCGAGTACTGCTTCGGCTAGGCGTTTGAGCTGGAGGTCGTCGGGGCCGGCTGGGGCGTGGATCAGGTCGATGTCGCGGCGCAGTTGTTCGCAGGGGTTGCCGATGCGTCCGGCGTGGCCGCCGTGGAGTTGCTTGGCATCCTCTGCGGAGGCGACGCCGGCGCGGTGGTTGGTGAGCTTGCTGTTGAACAGCCAGGCGTCACATGGCTGGCCCGCATCGAGCAGGTATGCGGCGTGGTAGGCGGTGAGTTCCGCGGTCATCAGGCGGTGCTGTATCTCGGCGATGCGGTGGCGGACGGTGTCCAGGTCGCTGAGGAGTCCTTGGTAGCGCGGCCGGATGGATACCCACTGTGCGGTGATGTCGAGGATGTGCTGGTGGATGCCCAGGGCGACGGCAGCCAGGTTGAGGCGTCCGTAGACGACCGAGGACAGCAGCGCGGCGGCCAGGCCGTCGCCGATCTCACCGATGACGTGGGTCTTGGGGACGTGGGCTCGTCTCAGGCGCAGGCCGTCGACGGAGAAGCCGCGCAGCGCGTTGAGGGGTCGGTGGACGACTTCGAGGCCGGGTGTGTCCTTCTCGACGAGGAAGGCGGTCAGGCTCTTGGGGTGAAGTGGTTTGCCGGTGCGGGCGATGACGCAGTGGACGTCACCGAGATCGGCGTTGCCCACCAGGTCCTTCTCGCCGTCCAGGATGTAATCCTTGCCCTTGCGGCGGGCGGTCGTCTCCATCGCCAGGACATGGCTGCCGGTGGTGGGTTCGGTGGTGGCGATGGTGGGCCAGATACGGCCTGCGGCGATCTCGGGCAGCCAGGTGCGGCGCATCTGCGTACTGCCGTACTCGGCGATGGGAGCGGCACCGAGGATGGATGCCTGGAGGATCGCGCCGGCCGCGGCGTTGACCCGGGAGATCGCCGCGAGTAGGGCGGTTTTGGCGACGTGTCCCTCGTCCATGCCGTCCCACTCGGATCCGATGAGGACGCCGAGCCATCCCGTCTTGCTGAGTATGCGCCGGACGTTGTGGTCGGTATGCGGGCCGCGGCTCTCCAGTTCCGGAGTGAGCGAAGCGAGGTGCTTCTCGGCGATGTTCTGTGCCTGGTGCTGGAGATGCAGGTGGTCGTCGGTCAAATAGGGGTGGGAGAGAGAGGTGCTCGGCATGGGCACTTCCCTTTCTGGGAGTGGTGGCGGGTGGGCGCCTGAGGCTGACTCGGGGTGATGGACGTGGAGCAGGCCGCCACGAGAATCGGGGGTTCCTGAGTGAGGGGGGTTGGGGCGGATGAGCCACCGTGTCCCGGACGGGAGGGGGCAGGCGAGAGGCCGCCCGGTGACCGAGGGTGCGCTACGGACGGGGCGCGCGTGGAGGTCGCGCACGACCTCCACGGCGCCCTGCTCGACGGTCTCCATGCCGCTGGCGCCGGAAGTGGGCCGGTCCCAGGCCGTCTACGCTTCTTGCCGTGTGTCCGTGGGGATGCTGGCCGGTCAGGCGCGGGCCAGCCACCGCTGCCGCTCGGCATCGGTGACCAGGCTCTGGTGGTGGGCGAGTTCCAGACAGGCGAGGCGGGCGTAGTGCTCGACTATCTCGGTGCCGAACGCGCTTTGCGCCAGGGCGCTGTTCTGGAATGCGGTCAGAGCGTCGGTGAGGGTGGGCGGCACGGGTGTACCGCCCCCGGCATACGCGTTGCCTGTCTCTGCGGGGCCGAGAGGGAGCTGGTGTGTGATGCCGTGGTCGATGGCCGCCAGCACGGCGGAAAGGGCCAGGTATGGGTTGGCGTCCGCTCCGGGTACGCGGATCTCCAGATGGAGACCTTCTCCGCGGCCGACGACGCGGATGGCGCAGGTGCGGTTGTCCCGGCCCCACCTGACTGTGGTCGGGGCAAACGAGCCGGCCGTGAACCGCTTGTAGGAGTTGACGTTCGGCGCGTAGAGCGGGCCTAGTTCCGGCAGGCCGGCGAGCAGACCCGCGATTGAGTTCCGTCCGGTCTGGGACAACTCGTATTCGTTGTCAGGTGCGTGGAGTTGGCTCAGGGCTTTCGACCACAGTGAGACGTGCAGGTGCAGGCCGTTGGCCCGCCCGGTCTCTGGGGCTGCCATGAACGTGGGCGCCAGTCCGGCGCGCGTTCCCAGCGTGCGCACCGCGTGCTTGAACAGCAGGTGCCGGTCGCAGGCGGTGAGCGCGGGGCCGTACGGGAAGGTCACCTCAATCTGGCCCGGGCCGGCCTCGGTCTTGATCGCTTCCACGGGCATGCCGGCCCCGGTCAGTGCCCGCTGGAGGCGGCGGAGGAACCGGTCGCAGTCGGGGGCGTGGTCGAGTGCGTAGTCAAGGTTCTCCGTCGTCATGGGCCGCAGGCTCTGGTACCCGGCCCGTTCCGCTTCCGTGTAGGTGCCCTGGTAGAGGGTGAACTCGGTCTCGATTCCCGCCTTGGCCTGGAGGCCGTGCCGTGACAGCCGGGCCAGCTGCTGATGGAGGATCTGGCGGGGTGCGACCTCGATGGGGGTGCTGTCGTGGTGCACGGCGTCGCCCAGGACGATGGCGGTGCGCGGGAGCCATGGCACCACACGAAGGGTGGCGAGGTCCGGCTGAACGGACAGGTCCTGGTAGCCGGCCTCCCACGAGGTCAGCGCGAAGCCGTCTGCCGGGCTCATCTCGGCGTCGGTGGCCAGGATGTAGGCGCACATCTCGGCACCGTGATGCGCGACGCGCCTGAGGAAGTGGTCGGCGTCGTACCGCTTCCCCTTCAGCCTCCCCTGGAGATCGGGAAGGGCCAGCAGGACGGTGTCGATCGCGCCGCCCTTCACGAGGTTGCGCAGGTCGGTCACGGACAGGGCCTTCTCCGAGCGTCCAGCGGGTGCCGCCGCTGTGGCCAGGCGCGGGGCTGTGCCGTTGCTCGGTGTCGTCATCACACGACCTCCTCTTCGTACCCGGCCGCCGAGCGGTCGAAGTTCTGGGCCGGAACCTCGTACGTGCTGCCCTGCTTGTGCCACCACGCCCATGCCAGTACGAGCACGACAAGCAGAGCCACCGGCGCGTAGTTGAACGTGTCGACCGTGACGAGGCCGCCGCCGTCGGGGCGGGTCTGGGGCAGACAGAACAGGACGGTCACGAACGCCACCCAGATGACGGCGATGGTGCCCACCGTCACGCCCCAGCTGCCCAGGTTCCACGGGCCGGGCCTGAACCGGTGCCGGTTCTTGACCCGCAGGAAGATCGGGATCGCGTACGCCGGGGTGATGCCGATGACGTTGATGCTGGTGATGGCCGCGTACGCGACCGGGCTGTACAGACTGGGCAGCGCCAGCACCGCAGCGCACACCACGGCCAGGAGCACCGCCTTGCGCGGGGTGCCGGTACGGCGATCCACCTGCCGCCACAGCTGCGAGCCGGGCAGGGCTCCGTCCCGGGAGAAGGCGAACACCATTCGGCTGGCCGCCGCGGTCTCCGCGTTGCCGCAGCACAGCTGGGCGACGATCACGATCAGGAGCAGTGCCTTCGCGCCCGCCCCGCCCAGGGCGTCGAGGAAGATCTGTGCCGGCGGCACCCCTGTCGCCGTGCCCACGGTGCCCGCGTAGTCCTGGATCGCGAAGGTGAGTCCGGCCAGCAGCACGAACCCGGCCAGCCACGACCAGCCGATCGCGTGGATGATCCCCCGGGACGCGGACACCTGGGCGTCCGTGGTCTCCTCCGACAGGTGGGCGGAGGCGTCGTAGCCGCAGAAGGTGTACTGGGCCAGCAGCAGGCCGAGCACCGCCACGTACAACGGGCTGGACCAGCCGGTGTTGTTGACGAACTCCCCGAACACGAAATCAGCCGACTGGTGGTGGGAGGGCACGATCGCCAGCGCGCCGACGATCACCGTGACTCCGCCGAGGTGCCACCAGACGCTGATGCTGTTGAGGATGCTGACCAGCCGGACCCCGAACAGGTTCAGCGCGAGGTGCAGGGCGAGGATGCACAGGAAGATCACCATGATCTTGCCGGGTGTGGGTTCGAAGCCCCACTGCAGGTTGAGGAAGGCGCCCGTGAACAGCGCGGCCCCGTAGTCGATGCCGGCGATCGCGCCGAGCAGGCCCAGCAGATTGAGCCAGCCGGTGTACCAGCCCCACTTGCGTCCGCCGAGCTGCTCCGCCTGGTAGTACAAGGCCCCTGAGGTGGGATAGGCGGAAGTCACCTCGGCCAGCCCGGCGCCGATGAACATCACCATGGCGCCCACGACGACCCAGCCCCACAGCATCACGGACGGCCCGCCGGTGTTCAGGCCGAACCCGTACAGGGTCATGCAGCCGGACAGGACGCTGATGACGGAGAAGCTGATCGCGAAGTTCCCGAACGGCCCCATACGACGGGTCAGCACCGGCTCGTAGCCGAGCTCCCGCAGATACGCGTCGTCGGGCTTCCGGCCTGTTGCGCGATGGCCGGAACTCAAGCGGGACATGGGTAACCTCCAAAGGGGTCAGGTGAAGACAACGCGGGCAGGTTCTTGGCAGACCGCCACGTCACGGATGGGGCCGGGTAGGGGGTCTATGAGTGCGGGCGAAGGAAAGGGACTCGGCGCGCGCTCTCAGAAACAGAGTCGTAGCCGGGTCTGGCCTCGCGGCCCCCTCATGCACCGAGGACCACGGCTCGCGAGCCGCGTAGGGACCCATCGCCTCGAACACCTCGGCGGCTTCCACATACTGGTGGCCTGCCCACAACGCGTAGGCGAGAAGGTTCAGATCGGCCACCGATCGCTCCCGGGCGGGAGCCTTGCGGAACCAGTCGTGGAAGGCATTCTGCGTGTAGGCGAGCGTCGACTCTTGCGCCCACTGCCGCCGCCACAAAGGATCAGCGTGCGATCGCCGCCGCTGCTCGACCTGGGCGTACGCCGGCAGCAGCAACAACGGAGACCCGACGGGCCGTTGCGATGCCACCCACCGACCGAAGTCGAAAAGGCCGGCCAACGACGCGGCCCGTGGTGCGTCCAGGGCGAGCATGAACTGCAGCACGCGGTGGTACGCCTCGCGGTTGTACGGGTCACGCTGATTGACCTCGTACAGCAACCCCCAGGGACCGCTCGGCAGCATCGGCTCGGCGGGCATCACACGGTGCTCATGACGCAGCTGCCGGGTGTCAATCTGCGCCAACGCCACGAGGCACACCCACGGCACCGGGTCCTGCGGCACACGGCGAGCCGCCAGCAACGCCTCCCGCCGCGCTCTGAGCTCCAACTCCACGGCGCCTGGATGCTGTTGACGGTGCGCGCGCAGCGCCCGCTCGACGGCCACACGGGCACCCATCACCTGCGCGTCGTAGCTGCCGGGCTCCTCGTCGAGCCACACACCGACCACGTCCGACCGAGCCGCCGCCACGGCCAACACCTGAGTACGCGACGTCCGCAGCGCCCAGTAGCTGCCAGTGTCCCGAAGCAGCTTCGCGGCCGTACGCCAGCGGCCCGCCTCCAGCTCCTCCAGGGCCACCCGCAGTTCGTCATCATGACCCGCTGGGTGATACACAAGACGCATCACAGGCCCTCGGATCGGGAAGGGCCACGCCCCGAAGGCTGGGCGGGGCTGCTCGTCTGAGGACGGGCAGCATGCTGCGAAGTGCGATTCCAGTTGGGCGAGATAGCCATCAGGGGGCCTCAGGGGAATTGTGGGGAATGGGCCGCAGAATGCAGGGGCGCCAAACCGACTCAGCTGGGTGGGGCGCCCGACTATGACATGAGCTGCCTTAAAAGCGAATCTGACCGATCATGTCGGCAATGCCAGTGACGAACTGATTGATGCTCGGAGCGATCGACGTGCTCGCCAGGAAGAACCCGAACAGACTGCACACGATGGCGTGCGCCGCATTCAGTCCGCTCTTCTTGACGAAGATGAAGACGACAACGCCCAGGAGCACAACGGCGGAGATGCTAACGGTCACTGTGCACCCTCCAGTGGCACGGTGCTCCCGCCCAGTGAGGCGCATGAAATGAGCCCTGCGGGGACAGGACCGGGCCGCAGGCCGGCCTTGTTCGTGGGGCGGAGGACAAAGTGGACTCCGTTGAGGGATCAGCGACTGGTTCGCGTTCCCGTAGCGCGACGAGGCGATGGGCCGGTGATCACTTCCGGCCCGCCGCGCCCCGGGGTTCCCAACACTGGCGGTAAAACGTCCCGCGCACACATTCCGCAGGTGATATCACTTGTGTGATTCCAGCTCACGAAGGAGTAGTTGAGGTTGCGCGCGCTCACTTATGGGGAGGCATGACGTGCATCAGCGGCCGATGCGGAGCTGCGACCGGTGCGGCGGCCAACTGAGCAGCTACAACACCGACACGCTGTGCTTCGCCTGCGCTCGTTACCCCATTCTCGAACAACACGCCCCCATTGTGTCGGACCATGTTTGGTCCGACCCGGATGTCCGTATCGCGCTCGCCGCATGGGACTTCGGCCAAGCCAGTCGCCTGATCCGACTGCGCGGTTCCCTCCGCCAAGGTGACATGGCTCAGCTCACCGGTCTGAGCCAGGCATTCCTGTCCATGCTGGAGGCGGGTAGACGCCGCCTCACCAACATCGACAAGATCATCGAGTTTCTGGCGGGCCTCGGCGTACCTGCCGAACTAGTACCGCTTCCGGTCCCTCAGGCCGGGGCCGACGTGCGGCAACCAGCCTCGGAGCCGTTCGCCGGCGACGCGGATCCGACCCTGCCCTGGACCGCAGCCCGTATGGTCGCAGCACTGGACTCGGCGGTGGGAGGCAGCACGATGGACCGTCGGCAGTTCCTCACCGCAAGCGGCATAGCGCTCACCGCCTTCGTGAACCAATGGGACAAGGCTGAGGCCGAGCCCCTACAACGTGCGGCCGAGGGAAGCCGCCTCTCGCACAGTCTGCTCGATGGGCTCCAGCGCACGACGGACAGCCTTCGGAGCATGGACGCAAGCGACGGCAGCGGAACCCTCACAGTGCTCGGTGACAAGCACCTGCAGTTCCTCAAACACCTCGTTGAACACACGTCGTACGACGAAACGACAGGACGGCAGCTCGCGGCCATCATCGCCGACACCGCGACCCAGACTGGCTGGTTCGTCTTTGACTCCGGCCGGCGTGACCAGACGCTGGGGTATCTGTACGCCGGGCTCCGTGCTGCCAAGACGTCGGGAGACGTCCGACTCGGTGCCGGCGCGTTGTCCTACATCGCCATCCATGCCTATTCCACCGGAGCACCCCACCACGCCGTCACCGCAGCACACCGCGCACGGCAAAAGGTCAAGAAACTCGGCACACCCGCGCTCGAAGCCATGCTGCTGACCCGACAGGCACGCGGACACGCCAAACTCGGCGAGCGACAGGCGGCCCTCTCCGCACTCGGACGCGCAGCCGAACTCTGTGCTCAAGGACCCTCGGAACACGATCCTCAGTGGTTGTACTGGATCAACGAGGGAGAGATCCACGGCCAGGCCGGCAGCTGTTACCTCGATTTAGGCGACCCCGGTAACGCGGTCTCCAGCTTCACCAAGGCGCGTCAAGCTCTCAACGCGACTGACCACCGCACCAAGGCCCTGTTCCTCTCCCGCGCCGCAACCGCCCACATCGACCAAGGTGACCTCGAAGCCGGATGCGCCGCGGCACACGAAGCCCTCGACCTCGCCGAACGGCTCAAGTCCGCTCGCCTGAACGATCACGTGCTGGCCATGCTCCACCGTCTCCAGCCGGAGATCCACACCCCGTACGCTCAAGAGGTACTGGAGCGAGCTGCCACCGTGACGGGCGTGGGGGGACGAACGTGAGTGAGACGCAAAAGGTCCTTGTACTGTGGGACATCGACCGCACGCTGCTGTACGTCGGCGACATCGACCGTCAGGTCTACCGCGAGACCTTCGCCGAGGTCGTCGGGCGCCCTGCGGACCAGTTGCCGGCCCGCGGCACCGGGGTGACCATGCCTCTCGCGATCCGGGCCTTGCTGCTGGACAACGGCGTTCCGGAATCGGAAGTCCCGCGGTTGCTCCCACGCATGGTGGAACTCCTGCCGCAACGTCTCGCCGCACATGGGCAGGACCTATGTGAGCAAGGTGTCCTCATGCCCGGTGCCGTGCCTGCCCTGAAGGCGGTGCACGCACAGTCGAACTTCGTACCGACCGTTGTCACAGGGAATCTCCGGCCCAACGCACTGCTGAAGCTCAAAGCGTTCCATCTCGATGGGTTCCTCGACACAGATATCGGCGGATACTCCTCTGACGACACGCACCGTCCGGCCCTCGTCTCCGTGGCCCAGAAACGCGCCCAGGCGAAGCACGGGGCGGCCTTTACCCGGTCCAACACCGTCATCATCGGGGATTCCCTCGAAGACGTCCGCACCGGCCTCGAAGGCGGCGCGCCGGTAATCGGGATCGCGTCTGGCAAGACCACCTCCAGTCAACTTGCGTCGGCGGGAGCCGAGGTGGTGCTCGACAGCCTCGAAGACGTCACTCGGCTCCTCGCCGTGATCACCGCACTGACTCTCAACCGCGAGTGACAGCGGATGGCCGGCAGCACGTCTCAGCTGCCTGCATCACACGAGTGATAGGAACATCCGAGTGCCCCCGCATACGCTGTCGCGCGCAGACGAGGAACGGGGGTGCGATGCAGAAGCACGCTCGCGTATGCGCCGACTGCGGATGTCGATTGAGCCAATACAATCAAGACGACCGGTGCGCAGCGTGCGCGCGCGACAGACGATTCCATGCCCAACCTGAGTCCCGTGTGCCAGATTCCGTCTGGCACGACGTCGAAGTCCAAGCCGCCATTGTCGCATGGGACTTCGGCCGGGCAAGTCGCCTCATCCGCACACGGGCGAACCTACGCCAAGACGACATGGCTCACATGACAGGGCTGAGCCAAGGCTTCCTGTCAATGCTGGAAGCGGGCACCCGGCGCTTAACGAACCTGGACAAGGTCGCCAAGTTCTTGAGTGGAATTGAAACACCTCACGCCCTGCTGCCCCCGCCATTCCGCGAACACGACGCGCATTCCACATCGGCGCCGTCTTCACTCCCAGGACGAGTTGCTCACAGGATTGAGCCTGGGAGCACAGGGCGTACGGCCGGCCTACGCGACCTTGCTGCGCAGGCTGCCGTACAATCGCTACAGTTCACCGAAGAGATCACGAAGAGCAACGTGAGCGGTGTGGAACTCGAAGAACTGGAATCCAGAATCGCGAAAATCGCGACCGACTACGTCCACGCTCCGTTATACCCGCTCTTCAGGGATCTCCTGTTCACGAGAGATCAGCTCTTCTCGCTGTTGAGTGGCAATCAGCCGCCACGCCAGACCCGCGAATTGTTCCTCCTCGCCGGTACCAGTTGCCTGCTCCTCGCGCACGCCTCGCAGAACCTTGGCGACCAGCATTCTGCAGTGGCCCAACTCCAGACGGCGTGGACGTTCGCAGAGCACGCTGGCCACAACGATCTGCGTGCTTGGGTGAAGGGAACAGCGGCACTGATTGCCGAATGGTCGACTCATCAGCACACAGCCCTCGACTGCACAAGGCAAGCGACCGGATTGGCACTCAGCGGCGAGACGCGGATCAGGACGGCCGCGATCGAAGCCAGGGCTGCCGCGCGCATCGGCGACCGCAGCACAGCACTGGCCGCCCTCGAAGAACTGCAGCGTGCCCGCGAACAACGAACTGCCCCAGACGGCCTCACTCGGTTCGGCGGGCTGCTTACGTTCCCAGAGGCCAAGCAGGAGTACTACATCGGCGGAACCTACGCGCTGCTCGGCGACCACCACGAGGCCGAGAAGCACGCTACCGCAGCGATCGAACTGTACGAGCGTGGTCCGAGGGAGCAACGGTCGTACGGTGACGAGGCCCTGGCACGCCTCGACATCGTCACCGCACGCATTGCCGCAGGGGAGATCGAGGGAGCCGGCGAGCAGCTCCAGCCCATCCTCGATCTTCCCGAGGACAGGAGGATCCGGCAGATCGGCGATGCCATGCAGGGAGTGGCTAGGCTTCTGGAAGACCCGCGGCTCACCCGCAGCCGGATTGCTCGCGAACTCGCAGACGCGACCCGCGGCTATCAGGTGATCGACACCCGAGCGAAGGCCCTCACCTCATGACAACGACGGTCTCTCCCGAGTCCGCCGCCCGCGCTGCCTGCCGGACTTCAGGGCTGGACGGCCGGTCTCTCACCTCGCTTCACAACCACGCTACCTCGGTGTTCCTGCTGCCGACTGAAGGCATCGTGGTGCGAGTCAGCTCGGCTTCGCAGCGGCAGCGCCTCGAAACTGCCGTTTCTCTGACGCGCTGGCTCATCGCGCGAGGCTTCCCCGCGACAGAACCAGCGGATGTCTCTCAGCCACTTGCGGAGAGCTCGTACGTCATCACGTTCTGGCGGCACTATCCGCAACCAGCATCGAACACCCCGCCGGCCGGACATCTGGGGAGCCTGCTGCGGTCCCTGCATGATCTGCCGTCCCCACCTCTTGAGCTTCCGGAGTATCAGCCCCTCGCCTCTCTCAAGGCTGCGTTGGATGCCAGCACCTACCTGTCGTCATCTCATCGTGAATGGCTCACCGCACGCCGAGGAGAGCTCCTGGAGTCCTATCGGGGTCTGGATTTTCCGCTCGGGTACGGTCATCTCCACGCCGACGCGTATCCAGGCAACACGTTGTGGGACGGTCACGGGGTCAGACTCGGTGACTGGGACGAGGCGTCATTCGGTCCACGCGAGATCGACCTGGCCAACACATTTCAAGGCATCCGCTTCGGTCGTAGCGCTGAGGAACTGGACGAATTCAGCCTTCGGTACGGCTATGACATCAGGGAATGGCCCGGCCTTCGCGTCCTCTGCGGAATCCGTGACCTACACACACTCGGTTCCTTCATCCGGCGCGCGGGCCGTGGCGACGAAGCTGCCGGCAAGCAGCTTGGCTACCGCATTGAAACGCTCATGAACGAAGACGGTCAGGCCCAGTGGAGCGCAGCTTGATCGCCGCTCCACCGAGCCCCAGCCCATGAATGCAACGAGTCGGACACGCATGGTCACCACTGCTGGGCGTGTAGCCTGCTGGTTGCCCGGTGTCGTGGTTCACGAGGGACGATCGGGCTAGCAAATGATCATCTTTGGCTTGGAGGACGGGTAGCAGTGCAGCGGATCACGACCCGCAACGCCCGTTTCCAGCAGCTGCAGACGCTGCTCAACAACCGCACCAAACGAGGGCGCGCCAAGGAGTTCCTGGTACAGGGCGTACGTCCGATCACGATGGCCGTGGAGCACGGCTGGACCATTCGTTCCCTGCTGTACGACGCCAGCCGCCCGCTCTCCCGATGGGCCGAGGATCTACTTCGCGGCGTCGGTGCCGAGCGCGTAGCGATGGCACCGCAGCTGCTCGCCGAGCTCAGCGAGAAGGCCGACGGGGCTGCGGAGGTCCTGGCGGTGGTTGAGATGGCGCCGGACAGTCTGTCGCGGATCAAGGTCCGCGACGACTTTCTCGGTCTGGTCTTCGACCGGCCGACGCAGCCCGGCAACATCGGAAGCATCGTGCGGTCGGCCGATGCCTTCGGCGCCGACGGGCTCATCGTGACGGGACACGCTGCGGATCCCTACGACCCCAAGTCGGTACGTGCCTCCACTGGGTCGTTCTTCGCCGTGCCCGTGGTGCGCAGCCAGTCGCACCACGAGGTCATGGAGTGGGTGGAGAAGGAGCGCACTCAGGGGCGGCCGGTGGCCGTAGTCGGCACGGACGAGAACGGTGACGCCGAAGTCTCGGAATTCGATCTGACCCAGCCGGTCCTGCTGCTGATCGGCAATGAGACCGCGGGCCTCAGTGCGGCGTGGCGTGAGCTCTGCGACCACGTGATCAGCATTCCGATGACGGGCTCGGCCAGTTCCCTGAACGCGTCGAACGCCGCCTCCGTCGTTCTCTACGAGGCACGCCGTCAGCGTCTCGCGAGGCAGCACACGGCGTGATATGCCCAGGTCATGGCCAGACTTCGCCGTTGACCGCTCTCTTGTAGACCGCCAGGTACTGGCGCGCGATGGTTTGGTGGCCCCATCGGTCGACCGCCGTTTCGCGCACGGCCTGGGCCGTGGGCAGGGATGCCAGCACCTGCTTCGCCTCTGCGGGGGTGATCTTCTGCCCGACCGGCAGTACCGTGCCGACGCCGGGGACGATCTCAGGTAGGCAACCGTTGTCGCTGGCTATCACCGGGGTGCCGCTGGTTGCGGCCTCCGATACCACGGTGGCGCCAGGCTCGATCCATCGTCCGCCGAACGGGCCGCCCCAAGGCTGAGACAGCACGAGTTGTGCCCGGGCGCGTGCGATGAGTCGGGTACGGGTGCCGCCGCCGACTTCGCCTACGTAGCGAACGGTGTGCGGGAAGTCGGCCAGCAAGGCGTCCAGGTAGTCCTTCTCCCAGGCTGGTCCGGCAACGGTCAGGGACAGGCCGGCGGCATGTGCGAATGCCGCCGCTTCGCGTACGCCCTTGTGTGCGGAGACCCGGCCCAGGAAGAGCAGGTAGTCGTCCTTCGCCTCCTGGAACGGATATCGCGAGGGATTGACCGGCAGCCGGATCACCGGGGCGGATACGGACCCCGCGGCGGAGCGCTGTGCGCAGGAGAGGTAGATGCCGTTGATCTGCCGCTCTGGCACGCCGTTGAGGTGGTGCGTGCTCACGGTTGGCCTGAGTCCGTCCGGTGGGAGCGCGGCAGTGTTTGAGTGATCGTGGACGATGTCCGGGGCGAACGCCTCGATGTCGGCGTGGATTTCGTCTGTCTCAACCGCGGAGGACACCGTGACTCCTTCCTGGACGGGGCTTCCAGGGGCTCCGAGGAGCAGGATTTCGCACCCGGCCTCCAGCAGTCCGTCCATGAGCGTGGCTACGACCCACTGGATACCGCCGTAGCCCTGGGGTGGCACAGTGATCCACTGACTGGGGTCGGCCCCGTACCGATACGGAGGAATGACCATAGCCACCTTCATTGGTCACCCCCGGCCTCGACGTTGGCGGTGCCGGCCCGGCTCTGGGCTATCGCCTCCCGGAGGACTCCGAGGAGGACGCTCGCGGTGTAGAGCACAGCGAGGGCAGCTCGCACTGGATGGGCGCCGTCCCCCGACCAGTTACGGTTCCATTCCTTCCCCATGCCTCGCCATGCGTCGTTGCGCCGCGCTTCGCTGCGCCCCTGCCAGAAGGCGCGACGCAGTAAGTAGGACAGAGTCAGCCGGTGGGCGGGGATGAGGTGTTGGACCTCGGCGTCATGAAGGATCACCGCGGTGGCGCCCCGCGCGGTCATCTCCCGTACGAACGTGGTGTCCTCGGCGGAGGAGAGGGAGCCGCCGACCCGGCCGAGGCGTTCGTCGAAGCCGACTCCGAGCAAGCGGGCGTGCTCGGAGTCGATGGCGAAGCTGCCGCCCCAGATCGACGCCGGCCGGGCAGGAGCGTGGGATCCGAGGTAGTGCAGCTGGCCCGAGGTGAGGAACCACGGACAGTGGTGCCCTTGAAGATGGGCGGTGATCCTCGTCCCAGTGACATGTGCACCGGCTGCCAGCGCGGCCCGTATCTGCGTCAGCGCCTCGGCGGTGGGGACTATGTCGTCGTCGAGGAAGACGAGATGCCGTGTCGTGGCCTCCTTCATGGCCTTGTTGCGGCTGTAGGCGAGCCCATGGTTTCCCTCATTGCAGATGACGCGGATGCGTAAGAGAGGCAGCGAGGAGCTCGTGGGCAATGCGGGAAGGTGATAGGCGGGCATATCCGCGATGATCAGCAGGTTGTCGCGGGGTCCGATCGCCGCGGTGGTACGAGCGACGGCTCCCGGTAGGAGATCAGGGCGGTTGCTGCAGATGGCGATGGTGAGGGGCGGGTGGGCGATGGGAGTCACAGGCGCACCACCTGGCTCGGCCACGGGCAGCTCTGTTCGCGGCCGACTGTCCGGAGCACATCGGCCAGGTCTGTGAGGGAGATGACGGTCCAGTGACTCGTGCTTCCCTCGGTTGTCTGGCCACGATGGGCTTTCAGCTCGCGGTAGGCGGTCACGATCTCGGGATCGACTCCAGCAGGCGCGTTCCATCCGCTGTCGACGTTGACGATCGCTGCGGAACAGCCGAGAGCTAGGGCCGGAGCAGAGTCGTGGTCGGTCCGGTCGCCGACGACCATGGTGTGATCCGGCTTCCAGCTCAGCCGCTCCAAGGCCCACTTGAAGAGGCGGGGGTCGGGTTTGGAGTAGCCGACGAGGGAGTCGAGGGCGACGAGTTGGACCTGGTGCTCGATGCCGATGGCAGGCAGGGCGGCGAGGCATTCCGGGGGCTGGTTGGCGACGATGCACACGTCGTACTCCCCGGCAAGGTGGCTGAGCGCGTCGACGGCTCCAGGAATGGGCTGGACGAGCGAGGTCCAGCGTTTGCGGACGCTCTGCCAGCTCTTCGTGCCGTTGGGCGGGAAGAGGCTGGGCGGCGGTGATCCGGGCGTGCGGTCCTGGTAGAAGTCCCGCATCGCCTGGAGGAAGGCTTCCATGGTGAGGGTTGGATCGTCTGCGCGCGCGAGTTCCCAGACGCCTTGGAGCCAGGCGAGGTCGAAGGGTTCGTCATAGTAGATGATGCCGCCGACGTCGACGGCCAGGGTGCGGACCGTCATGACGTGACCGCCCGTCCGGCGGCCCAGGTGAACCACTCGGGCTTGTCCGCGGTGTCGTTCTCGATGCTGAGGGAGGTCACGGGCTCTTCGGGGCCGTGCTCACGGGCCCAGGCCGCGGTGCGTCGCAGACCTTCGGCGAGCGGGGTGTCGGTCCAGTCGCCGAGCGTCCTACGAGCGAGGCTGTTGTCGGTGTACGCGGCGTGGACCTCGGCGCGGGCTGCCAAATGCTTGATCGGGTGGTCGGGTACGCCCATGGCAGTGCGCACGGCGTGGGCCATGTCCAGCACGGTGGTCGTGTGCGAGGAACCGACATTGAAGACCTGGCCCCAGGCGGCCGGCTGGTCGGCCGCGGAGAGGAAGGTGCCGACGATGTCCGGGGCGTAGGTGAAGGCGCGGATCTGGCTGCCGTCTCCGTACACGCTGATCGGTTCGCCGCGCATGATCTGATTGAGGAAGATGGCGACGGCGTTGCGGTAGGGGTCACCCATGTTCTGCCGCTCGCCGTAGACGTTGTGCATGCGCAGGGCGAAGTACGGCAGGCCCTGCAGCTCCATGGTGATGGCGAGCTCACGCTCCACGGCGAGTTTCGCGTTGCCGTAGCTGTCAGCCGGGATGGGCTGCTCGTCCTCGCGCATGGGGACGTGTCCGTGGCCGTACACGGCGACCGACGAGGCGAAGCCGAAGAACCTGACCTTGGCGGCCAGTGAGGCGTTGATCAGGTTGATGCTGCCGAGCAGGTTGACGGAGTAGTTGTGGTGCTTGACCGCGTGGCTGATGCCTTCGGCGGCGAAGGCGGCCAGATGGTAGACGCCGTCGAAGCGGTAGGAGGCGAAGAGTTCGGCGACGGTGGCCTGGTCGGCGACCGAGCCGACGATGAGGGGCGTGCCGTCGGGCACGTTCTCGGTCTTGCCACCGTCGAGGTTGTCCAGGACTACGACGTCGTCGCCGCGCTCGATCAAGGATGCGACAAGGTGGGAACCGATGAAGCCGGCGCCGCCGGTCACCAGATGCGTGGGCATGGTTGTCGTGTCTTCCTCTCCGTGAGTGGGTCCCCGCTGCTGCCCAGGGGCGGGCCGCAGCGGGGCGTGCGAGATGCGGTGCAGACGAGCCGCGTGCAGGGCTGGAGTGTTCAGGCTCCGAGGAGCATGTTGATCTGGGCGAAGTCGCTGCGGGCGCGGTCTGTGATCAGCGGGAGCCGCTGCTGCAGGGTGGTGCGCAGTACGGTCACGTCGGTGTCGTGGACGAGCCGGGCGAGGACGGTGTTGTCCTGGGCGAAGGCCCGGACGTCTGCGTGGATGTCATCGACATCGATGGTGTCGCCGTAGGTTTCGGCGAGTACCCCGTTGAACTTGTGCGAGTGGCCGATCGTGATCGCCGGGACGCCGCTGGAGAGTGCGCCGATCGCGGCGTGCAGGCGCTCGGAGATGACGAGTTCGGCGCGGGAGAGCACGCCCTTGTAGTCGGAGGCCGAGAGCATGCCGGGCAGCGTCATGACTTGGGGCACGTCGCTGGCCTCGGCGATGCGGGCGGCGAGGATCCGGTCGTCGTTGTGAGGCCGGGAGTCGTGGCAGTGCGGCAGGAGGACGACCGGCATCTCCCGGGTGCGGACGAGGGCGGTGGCCAGTCGCGTCAGTGCGGCTGTGTGCTGCGCCTCGTCCACCGCACTGAAGCGGGTGATGCCCTGGCTGGAAGCGAGGCACACGTAGGGGTCTTCGGGAGTGAGCCCCAGGGGCCTGAGCACGGCTGATATCCGCTCGTCGGTGGCTGCCGGCAGCAGGAAGGCAGGGTCGGAGGACAGTTGCACACGATCCCCGGGAAGACCGAGCTTGCCCACGAGGTAGCCGTGGGAGACGCTCTCCCGGACGGTGAGCAGATGACACCGGGCTGCGACCGTGAGCCATGCCTTGGCGTCGGCTGGATCGTCGAAGGGGCCGACGGACTGGCCGATCATCGCTGTCGGGATGTCCCGCTGCTGCGCGGCGGTCAAGCCCCGCAGGTACGGTGTGGAGACGCCGTAGTCCGAGGTGTGCAGGTCGCCCCCGGTGGCGATGACCAGGTCGGTTTCGGTGAGGAGTTGGTCGCTTCGTGCTGCCAGTTCGGCAGGGCTCTCCTGAGGGCGCATCTGCTGCCAGGAGCGGGAGATGACGAAGGGATCGGCCACGCAGCGGGCACCGGTGGGAGCGAGGGCTTCCTCGTCGAGCGCCGGTGTCTGGGTGAGGACGGTGATCCGGTTGCCTCCTTCGCCGTTCAGTTGCTCGGCGATGGCGCGGGCCAGGGCTTCGACACCGCGGCTCTCGCAGCTGGTGATGCCGGTGATCAGGACATTGGACACAGCAGACCTCACAAGGGTCATCGGGTGAACCGCAAGAGTTCGGTCAGAACGGCGCGGTAGTTGAAGCGCTCGTGGACTCGGCGCTGGACGACCGCCAGGCGCTCGCGGTACCGGGCCGGCTCGCGCATCATCCGGGCGAGGGTGTGGGCCGGATCGTCGCCGAGCAGGAAGAACTCCACGTCGTCGCCGTAGAGTGCGGACAGGTAGCCCAGGCCCGGCCAGAGGGCGGGGGTGCTGCCCGAGGCCAGGGTCTCGAACATGCGAGGGGTCAGCAGCTCCATCTGCGCGAGCAGCGGGCGGGCCAGCACCGGCGTGATTGCCGCCTGGGACATGGCGGAGACCACGTGCCCGAACGGAACGGGGGGCGCTACCTCGACGCCGTGTTCCTGCATCCAGCCCGGCTCGTTGTCGGTGGCGGTCAGGTGGTCGGGGTGCGGGTCGCCCGTCCACCAGCGTCCGCACACCCGGATGCGGTCGATCGGCGGCTCGGCGGCGGCTGCGGCCCGGACGAGACTGGTCATCGCGTTCCAGCGCCACCAGTTTGCTCCGACGTACTGCAGTCCGTACGGCAGGGACTGCGGGTCCGAGAGGTCATTGGCGAGCCGGTGGATGTCCGGCATTCCGAAGTAGCTGAAGAACTCGGCGCCGTCCGGGAGCCGTTCGCCAAGGCGCGGCTGAAGGATCACATCGCTGAGGTCGGCATACAGCTTGTGCCAGGACTCGATGGTGTCCGCGCCCGCGTTGTCGTCTAGGCCAGCGGCGACGTACGGGCCCCAGTGGCCGTCAGGGTCGAGGATGATGCGCCGCCGGCGCGGCACGGCCTCGCAGAGTTCACGCTGCCGGGTCGAGAGGAACTGCCTGCCTTCGAAGACGAGGACGAGGTGGGTGGCCCAGGTGAGGTCGTCCACGAGCGGCAGGTGGACGTTCACCGTGCCGTCCAGGCGCGACAGTTGGCTGGAGACGCCGACTTCGCATCCCGCCGCTGAAGCGACCCGGGCGTACTCGGCGATCATGTGGCTGGAGCCCGCGTTCCAGTGGAAAACACCAGCGAACAGAATCCTGGGAGTGGTCATCGCGTGCTCCTTGCCTGCGAACGACCGGCACCGACCGTCTGTCGGCCGAGCTGGCGGTGGGCGCGGCGGCGGGCCCTGATCAACGGTGTACGGCGCGCGAGCCAGCACACGGCCTCGATGGTTTCCCACGTCCCGCGCCACCAGATGGTCACTCCGCCCACGCCACGCCCGCGCAGGTCGTCCTTCAGCCACCGGGCCGCCAGCCGCAGTGTGGGCAGCGGGCGCCAGTCGATGTCGGTGAGGAGGTAGTAGTAGCGGTTGCGGCGCATCTGGACCCGCCGGTAACTGCTACCCGTGGTTCCACCGCCGCCGTAGTGCTGTATCCCGAGGTTGAGCAGGAGGGCGACGCGCCAGCCGGCCCAGCGGGCGCGACGGCACAGGTCGGTCTCCTCGTAGTACGTATGAAAGACCTCATCGAAGAGTCCGACGGTGCGTAGCAGCGCGGCGCGGACGAAGAAGGCAGCCCCCTGGACGTACGCGTGTTCCAGGGTGTTCGGGGCTCGCCCTTCGGGCGGGCCGGCGGGTGAAGGGTGGTTCGGCCAGTCACCCGCGAAGGCGTGCTGCTCGCCCCAGCGCAGAGCTGTCATTGACCAGTCGTTGTACGCGCCGAGGGCGGTGCCGTTCGACTCGTCGTACTCGTACTGCATGGGGCCGACCACGCCGTAGTCGGTCCAGGTCTCCATGAACTCGGTCAGGTCGCGCAGCAGGGACTTCGGAGTCTGCGTGTCCGGGTTGACGAGGAAGACGTAGTCGGCGCCGTCGTCGAGCGCCGCGCGCATGCCGATGTTGTTGGCGCGGGCGAAGCCGACGTTCCCTTCGTTCTGGATGATCCGCACCTGCGGGAAGCGGTCCTTCACGACGGCGGTGCTGCCGTCGTGGGAGTCGTTGTCGACATACCAGACCGCCAGGTCGATCCCGGGGACGTCGCTCTCCAGGAGAGAGGCTAAGCAGGGCTCCAGCCAGCGGCGCTCGTTGGTGCCCACCGTAATCGTCGCTACCCGTACGAGCGGCGCCTGCCCAGCGGGGTTGCGGCCGGTCACGGCAGCTCCAGGTCTGCGGGGGCGAACTCGACAACGATGCTGCGCCGGATGCGCGGGGAGGTGTTGCGGCGCGAGGCATGGGCGATGCGTACGTCGTGGACGGCTACGTCACCCGCTGCGAGCGAGACCGCGCGAACAGGGCCCTGCGCCTGGAGGGTTTCGGCGTCCTCGCCGTCGGGCTGGAGGTGCGAGCCGGGGACGAATTCCAGGCATCCGTTGCCCGGGTCGGAGTCGTCGAGGAAGATGCTCAGGTTGCACACGGTGTGCGGTGGCACATCGGTCCGGTCGCGGTGCCAGGGCACGGGGGCGGCCACCTCGGGTAGTTTGACGATCATGGCGCAGGCGGTGGCGCGGACGGGGCCGCCAAGGATGGCGGTGGCCAGAAGATGCAGGGGACTGCCGTCGGTGTAGAAGCGTGCCGATGCTGGTGCGCCCTTGTCCTGCAGGTTGTGGATCCGGTAGAGGACGGGTGTATCGGTGCCGGCGGGTGTGAAGTACCAGTAGTCGGGCGACCGGAAGCCGTCATTGGTGAAGCGCCGGATCAGGTTGTCAGCCTCGATGCGGAGTGCTTCAAGCGCCGCCCCAGTGACCTGCTGGGGAAGAGCGGTGTAGCCGTCCGTACGAAAGTCTCGGAGCGGCTCCTCGCCGAGTGCCGACGCTAAGGCGCCGGTCGGGCGCGGTGGATGCTGGGTCATCGGTCCCTCGCTGCGGTGGGGGTGAGCTGCGTGGCGAACCAGTCGATGGTGGTGCTGAGGCCCTTGCGAAGGTCGGTCTCCGGCTTCCAGCCGCACTTCTCCCAGACCAAGGCGAGGTCGGGCCTGCGACGGCCCGGGTCGTCGACCGGGCGGTCGACGAACTCGATGGGAGACGAGGATCCGCACAGTTGGCGGATCAGATGTGCGAGCTCCAGGACAGTGGTCTCGTCGGCGGTGCCCAGGTTCAGGGGGCCGGGGTGATGACCTGAGGCGACGGCGAGGATGCCACGGACAGTGTCGTCCACGTAGCACAGCGAACGGGTCTGCGAGCCGTCGCCGGTGACGGTCAGCGGTTCGCCCGCCAACGCTTGGCGGATGAAGGTCGGTACGGCCCGCCCGTCCTCGGCACGCATCCGCGGCCCGAACGTGTTGAAGATCCGCACGATCGCGGTGTCGACGCCATGCTCGGTGCGGTAGGCGATGGTCGCCGCCTCGGCGAACCGCTTCGCCTCGTCGTACACGCTGCGCGGCCCGACCGGATTGACATTCCCCCAGTACGACTCGCGCTGCGGATGTTCAAGCGGGTCGCCGTACACCTCAGAGGTGGAGGCGAGTATGAAGCGGGCCTTCTTGCTCCGGGCCAGTTCCAGCGCGTTGAGCGTTCCCTGCGAACCAACCTGGAGGGTCTGGATCGGCAGGCGCAGGTAGTCCTGGGGGGAGGCGGGCGAAGCGAGGTGGAGCACGAGGTCAACAGGGCCCGGTATCGAGAGCGGATCTGTGACGTCGTGAATCA
Source organism: Streptomyces sp. NPDC102462 (assembly GCF_044765425.1). Lineage (NCBI taxonomy): Bacteria > Bacillati > Actinomycetota > Actinomycetes > Kitasatosporales > Streptomycetaceae > Streptomyces > Streptomyces sp. NPDC102462. The sequence goes on from NZ_JBIWKB010000077.1 coordinate 20,855, forward strand.
GCAGCTTGAAACGGCTGTCCGCCTGCCGATGCACGATGTTGGCCAGTGCACCCGTAAGAAGGTTGTCGATGCACACCACGTCGGCACCGCTGTCGAGCAGCAGATCGCACAGGTGGGAGCCGACAAATCCGCAGCCTCCGGTGACGACGGCTCGACGGAAAGGGGCCGTGTCTGGGCTGCACCTCGGTAATGAGATTTCCACAGTTCCTTATTCCTCACAATTAGGACGAAAGGCGGCATGCCTGTACTGCGGGCAGCACGTGACAAGAAGTGGTGGGCTCAGCAGCTGGTTGGGGCTCCGCGATGGCGCGGCCGTCATACTTCGTACAGTTGAGTGCGCACACGGCCTTGCTGCCCGGGATCTGCGTCCAGCCCCAGTTTCAAGTGCAGTGACCAACGCAAGCCGCCAGTTGGTCTCGGAGGCTTCAGCGCCACTCCTCGGCGGCACTTCGCCACCGGCTTGGTGGATCGCCTTAACGACGACATCCTCGTCATCAACCGGCCGGTGGCCGTCGACATGGCCGCGAGCGAGGTGACGCGCCACCTTGGCAGCCATCGGTCCGACGGCCAGGGTGCGCAGCAGTCGAGATGTGCCCATTCGCTGCTCGGTGTTGAGCGTCAAGGTCATCATCGGCCCTTTCGCCAGACGTGGTCCCTTGGTTCAGAACGGCTTCAACTCCACGGAAGCCGCTGTGAGATGCAGTCACGTGCGACATGTGACCGACTTCAGCCCGGCTGCGGCGATGACCCTTCGTCACTCGTCGTCGCGCAGGAGACTGTGCGTTCGTCCGTCAAATGACTTGCCCGCAGGGCAGGTTGAGCACTTCCCCAGAGTGCTGGTCGTGCTCAACCGCCGCACATATCGGGGGTGATATCACCGGAGTGATGCGGGCATTTGAGCCGCCGGGGCATCTGAGCAATATCGCCCAAGCGACGACCCGTCAGGCCAGCCTGAGGCAGGTTGCGGACCCCGGTCTCGACATTGCCGGGTCCTGATCACGAGCCGCCCTGCCCTTCGGCCTTCCCGTCGCCGGAGGGCGCAGGACTTCGTCACGATTCTCGCCAAGGCGGCAGGTTCAAGTAGTTGATGGCTTAACCGAGCGGTCACGCGTGTCTGCCATGCCATCCGTTGAGCTGATCGACAGATGGGCCCATGCTGCGACCTCCAGATGGCTTCACCTCACTCCAAGCGAGGCCCCCGGGCCATTCGAGCACCCACCGCAGTAGGGCGCGGTAAACGACGGCCCAGTATCCCTTCGAGGGCTCAGCGGGAGTGCAGAGTGCGCAAGTGCTGGACGAACTCGCGTGCCTCTCGATCGCCGTGGTACTGCTGGGATAGGACTGCGCTGAGATCGCCGGCGACCATCATCAGCGAAGGCAGGGACTGTCGGTCACCTTGGAGGGCCTGCTCGCCGTAAGCGAGGGCAGCTCCGAGGTCACCACCTCGGGCAGCGACTACGCCCAGGGTGATCCGGGCCTCGGCGTTGCGCATGGGCGAACGGTCCGTACCGTCGAAGTCCATGCCAGCCCGAAGGACTTCGCGGGCCAGGTTCTCGGAGAGCTGGTCGTCGCCGACCTTGCGATAGCAGTCCATAGAGTAGAAGTCCCACTTGCCCGGGTCCACCACGAAGTGATTCTGCACGTTCTCCGGGTAGGGCAAATCCTCCAGGAGGCGGCGTCCGGCGTCGAGGGCAACCTCCGTCTGCCGCCGGTCCCCAACCCTCGCCCAGGCTTTAGCTTTCTGAGCCAGCAACTGCACTGCCACGGACTGATTGGGGGCAATGGCGAGCCCGTCGTCGGCCGCGGCGAGGACGCCGCGCATGTCTCCGGTCGTGAGTGCAAACCAGGCGCGCATCTCGTGCGCCCATCCTTGAATTCCTGAGTGTCCGACCTCGCGACCGATCGACAGAGCGGCCTGACGAGTGGCCTCCGCGTGGGTGCGGGTCGCACCTCCGCTGTCGTACTCGACGCAGCCCACAAGCAAGGTGAGCATGCCTGCAAGAGCGAGGACGTCTCGGTGCTGTCCGAGTGTGAGGCGTTGGTGCTGCATGCCGGCGACCCGGTGGAGCCAGGCTCTGCCCTCGACCAGCAGCTGGTCGCCGGGCAAGTAGGCGTACTCCGAGCAGAGTCTATCCACGGTGATACGCAACGCATCCAAGGTGGCCTCATCGACGTCCGAGGCGCGTAGTCGAGCGACGATCTCTACGGTGTCCATGCCCGAGACGTCCCGCACCTCCGCGTTCCCATCCCGGCGATGGTCTACCGGGAAGAACGCGTGGGTCGTTGTGCCGAAGACGGCCGCGATCAGCGCCTTGTGGTCCCGAGGCTCGACTGCCCCGGACTCCCAACGGCGCCAGGATCGCGCGAGCGTCCGCTCATCGGGCAGATCGTGGCCTGAATGGGCACGCATGGCACGGGCTGCATCGAGGGGAATCCAGCCTCGGGCGGCCCGCTCGGACTCCATGCGCCTCGACCAGACGGGACGGTCGTCGATCATGCCGCGCCCTCCATCTCACCCGTTCGGGTTCTCTGCCAGACGAGTCTTGCACGCAGGATCGCCCCCCGCGGGTGGACAGCGGGGACAGCGTAGGGGCACTTGAAGTGACCCCCATGTCCACCCTTTCGACAGTAACCGTCCGCATACACAGTGTCGATCGCGTGGCGGCGTTGGGCCCCATGGCGTTGATCGCCGAGGGCTTGGGCGGAATGAGCGGCGCAGCGGCATCCACGGGTGCGGACAAAAGGGCATGACCACGGCGACGAGGGGATAGCTGGTGCTGAAAGAAGGCTATGCCGGGGCGAGTGCGATCACCGAACGCTACCGGCGCTGTTCTCGGTGCGGCTGCCGCCTCAGCCGCTACAACAGTGATTCACGCTGCGGCGGGTGTCAGCGAGTCCCTGCGGGTTCACCTCCGAGGCAACCGCGAGTGCTGGCCGAGGTGTGGGCGGACGCGAGTGTTCAAGCGGCGCTTGCCGGCAGAGACTTCGGGAGGCTGTGCACTCTCGTACGGGAAGCCAGCGGCTTACGTCAGGATGACATGGCCACGCTGACGGGCCTGAGTCAGCCGTTCCTGTCGATGCTGGAAACGGGTGCGCGCCGTCTGACGAACATCGACAAGATCATCATTCTCCTCGATGGACTGGGTACGCCAGCCGAACTCACCGGGCCGATGCTGCGCTCCTCGGCTACAGAACCAGATGACGACTAGAGATGCAGAACAACGCTGATCACGCGGCGCGCCGTCGAGTATCACCTCCGTGATATCACCGCCGAGATATGCCGTTCTGGTGATTCCAGAGCACTCTCAAGGACGGGTCAACGCCTCAACGGGTGCCAGCACGCAACCGGCTCGCGTGCGTCCGGGCCTACAACGAATCGATTGTTGAGGCGTCGTGCGGCGACAGCGGAGGCCAGCTCATCCCGCTGAGCCTGGGGCAGACCTGATGCGGTCGCTCGTGCCGCCGCGCTGGCCGAGACCATCCGCACCGACGCCCTCCGCTGGAGCAGAAGGAGCTGGGCCCAGCTGTGCATTACCGCAGCAGACCAGCCTATGAACCACCCGCCCACTCAGGACTCCCGCCCCGTCCAAGGGCGGGTCGCCCGGGGATGGTCCTCCGGGCCTGTTGCACCGCCGCCAACCAGCAACAAGGGGAAGGAGTACGGCCATGACGTACGACCACTGATACCCGGCGCCGAGCCGGGGCCGGCACCCACTGGCCCCGGCTTGCTCTGGACACTCTGTCCTGATTCCCGAGGAGAGCCCATGCCACCCACGATCCCCGTACTCACGTATGACCCCCTGGCTCCGGCGACGCTCGCCGACCCGTACCCGCGTCTTGCCGCGCTGCGGGAGACCACGCCGGTGTTCTGGCATGAGGGCATGCGGTCCTGGGCCGTGACCCGGTACGCGGACTGTGTCGCCGTGCTCCGCGACCACACCCGGTTCGCCCGCGACCGGCGGCGCATGGGCGCCCAGGTGCCGGAGCCGTCTTTGAGCGTGCAGTCGCTGGACCCGCCGCAACAGGCGCCCGTGCGCTCACTGTTCATGAACGCGCTGTGGGCCCAGGACCTCGATGCCATCGAGGTGCGTGCCCGAGAACTGCTGGCCGCCCGGTTCGACCGACTCTCCGGCCGCGCGGAGTTTGACGTGATGGCGGAAGTCGCGGCGCCGCTGTCGGTGGCGGTCATCTCGGACCTGCTGGGCGTTGACGAGCCCGACTACGGCTCCTTCGCCCAAGTGTCGGACGCGATCATGAGAAGCATGGACGGCGGCCTCGATCCATCCGTCGTCGAACCGGGCCGGATCGCCCGGCAGGAGCTGAGCGCGCTGGTGGAGTCGTGGTTCCTTACCAGCGGCCGACCTGGACTGTTATCGCTCGTCCGTGAGCAGGCCGGCCATGCCGCCGATGCTGGCCTCGACCGTTTCGTTCGCAACACCGCCCGGGTGATGTTCCAGGGCGGCTACAGCACGATGGTCGCGGCCATCGGCAACGCCGTGCACTCTCTGCTGCAGAACCCCCACGCCCTTCAGCGAATGCGCGATCAGGACCTGCTCCGCAGCGGCGTCGACGAACTCATGCGCTACGACGGGCCGGTGCAGGGCACGAGCCGGATCGCAACCGAGACCTGCCAGATCGGTGGCGTCACTGTGACGGTGGGCGAGACCGTGACGGTCCTGTTCGCCGCTGCCAACCACGACCCGGCTCAGTTCCCCAACCCCGGCCGGCTGTTCCTGGACCGCTCGCCGAACCGGCACCTCGGCTACGGCTGGGGAACCCACGCCTGCATCGGCACGGTGCCCGCCCAGATGGCCCTGCGCGCCCTGGTGTCCAGTCTGCTGGAGTACCCGGCGCCCCTGAAGGCGGTTGCCGAGCCGCAGCGCCGCCGCACCGCGACCATGCGCGCCTTCGACGTGCTGCCCGCCGCCTTCCGCCCTGAGATGGGAGTACCCAGGTGAGGATCCTGATCGGCAATCACATCGACCCCGCCATCCGCGACCGCGGCGACCTGCGGGCCTGGACACAGCGTGTGCTGTGGTTTGCCCGCGCAGGCGACCTGGTCGTGCTGTGTGACCAGCCCGACCCGCAGTTCCTCACCTACCAGGCCGCGTTCACGGGCGTGGACCCGGGCAGTCTGCATATCTTGGTGCCCCCGGACGGCCGCTACGGCGGCCACCTGCTGGATCCCGAGAGCCTCACCAGTGACAAGTTCGTCCGTACCGTCCTCGACGTACTCGGTGAGCGGGGGCCGGGCGGCGTCGAGGAGGTCTTCGCTCTGTGGCCGTCGGCGCACGTGGCCCGTTTTGCCGTCGCGCTGGGCATCGGGGACCGGTTCCCAGGGGCTGCCTTCTTCGCTCAGAGCGGTGGAGAGCTGGGCAACAACAAGGCGACCTTCCGGGCGCTCGCGGCCGGAGCCGGGGTGCCGATCCCCGCCGGAGCCGTCGCCCGCAGCGAACGGGAAGCCATCGACGCCGCCACCATCCTGCTGGACGAGGCCGGCGCCGTCATGGTCAAGCAGGCCCACAACGGGGCGGGCGTGGGCAACCAGCTCCTAGTACGCGACGCCTCCCTCGCGTCCGACCACGTCGGCGCGCGCCACATCCACCACCTCGACAGCGCGGACAGGGAGGCGATCCAGGCGTACTGGAAGGAACGCTGGGACTGGGCTTCCGCGTCCGGCCGGTTCCCAGTCGTTATCGAGGAGTTCCTACCTGACGCGGCGTCCGTGTACTCCGAGCACTACGCCGCCGACGACGGAACGCGGCCGACGGAGATGGGGACGCTGCTGTACGTCGGGCGCCGCCTGAGCCACCAGATCGTGCCCCTGCGCGGGATGGACGAGAAGATCCGTATGCAGCTGCTGGAGGGCGGGACGCGGCTGGCGGAGGTTTACCGGGCGCTCGGCTATCGCGGGCATCTGAGCGCGGACGCAATCGCACTGCCCGACGGACGGGTGGTGTTCACCGAGGTCAACGCGCAGGTCTCCGGAAGCCAGCACATCTACCGGGTCATCGCCCACCGCATCGTCGACACCGCAGCCACCCCCGAGCGGTCGGTGGTGGAGTACCACGTCCCTCCGACCTGGGCCGTCCCGGACTTCGACGCCTTTCTTGAGGCCGTCCATGAGCTCGGCTGCGGCTACGACCCCGCCACTCGCACCGGCGTCATCGTCTCCATGCCAGTCATCCCCCTCGAACCCGGGCGCGCCCAGTTCGTGTTCTGCCTCGCCTACGCCACCGACGCCGACCGCCAGGCGATGTGGGAAGCGCTCGACCAGCGGTTCGCGGCCGTGCCCGCGGACACGTACGCCGCGAGCGACCACGTCGGCGTACCAGCCCGGCCCCGTTGCTGACCTCGGACCTGGAGAGGGAATCCGTGATGAGCGCACCCGAACGCACCCAGCCCGCACCGCTCGCCGAGGCGGCTCGGCTCGCCTGTTCGTTCGACGCCGTCCGTCTCCAAAGCGAGCTGGCCAGGGTCACCGGCCACCGCTGGAAGCCCCAACGGATCCACGCCCCCGGCGGGAGCATCGGCCAAGCGGCCGCCATCGACTGGCGGGTGCTGCCGCTGCGCAGCCCTGGTGGCGACCCGGACCGCACCGACCCGGGCGGCGCCGGCCCGGTCGACTTCGCGCCCACCGTCTGGATGGAGAGGCTGCCGTACCTGCGCGAGATCCTCGATGGAATTCCGGCACCGTTGAACGCCGTACGGCTGATGGCGCTCGGCCCTGGAGCCGCCTCCCGGCCCCATCGCGACCCGAAGTACGCCCTGCACCGCGGCTTCGTGCGCCTACACATCCCGCTCGTCACCCACCTCGGCGCTGTTCTCATCCTCGACGGTGTGGAGCACTGCTGGCAGCCGGGCGAGTTCTGGTACGGGGACTTCTCCCGGGAGCACCTGGTGCGCAACACCGCACCGGCGACCCGGGTGCACGCAGTCATCGACGCCCTGCTTACCCGCGAGTTGGCCGCGCTGTTTCCCGCCGACTGGCAGGTCGCCCTCGCCCGCGCCGACGTGCTGTTCAACCAGCCCGCTCCGGCAGCCGCGCCTTGCCCCATCACACTCCCGTACACCGCCAACCTCCCGCGCGGTCTCACCGACTTCGATCACGACCAGCCGCTGGACGGTCCCCTTCAGCCCGTCCAGCTAACCGAGGCTGACGGACATCTGAGCCTGACCACCGCCGACAGGGCCTTCGCCCTTGTTCCGGTCGGACAGAGCGAGTTCCGCTTCGCCGGGTGGAGTGAGCAGCGCACCCTCCAGCTCACCGACGACGGTGTGGTGCTGCGCGCCCGCCACGGCCGCCAGCTCACCGAACGCCGCCTGCCAGCCGCGGTGAGAACCCGGTAACCGCCCTGCCGAATCCCGCCACGTCGCAGATGAGGAACCCCATGCAGCTGACCAGCTACGACGACTTCACGACCCTGCGTGAGATCATCGTCGGCTCCGCCGAGAACTACCTGTCCCACGATCGTGACGTTACCTTCGAGTTGTTCCATCACGAGAACCTGACCGGCTTCCGCTCCGACTGGGCGTATCCTCGCCTGGCCGGCGCAGGCGGTGGTACGCCGCAGAGTTGGAGCATCAAGCGGCGCTTCACCGAGGAACTCCACCAGGACGTCGAGGCTCTGGCCACCACGCTCGCCGGTCTCGGCGTCACCGTGCACCGGCCTCTGCCGCTGCCACCGGACGCCGCGCCCATCGCCGGACTGGGCTGGCAGGCAGCGCCTACCCCAGCCCTGAACATCCGCGACAACACGTTGATCCTTGGCAACGAGATCATCGAGACTCCGCCGGCGATCCGCTCCCGCTACCTGGAGACCCGTCTCCTGGCTCCGGTCTTCCGCCGCTACTACGAGGCCGGCGCCCGGTGGACGACGATGCCGCGACCCACCCTCACCGATCTCTCCTTCGACCTGTCCTACGCCAGGGATGCCGCGACAACCCTGGGTGGCCCCACCGAGCCGGTCGCCGACCCGCAGCCGAGCCCGTACGACGTCGGCTTCGAGATGATGCTCGACGGCGCCCAGGTCCTCCGCCTGGGCCGCGACCTGATCGTCAACATCGCCCAAGAGAACCACCGCCAGGGCGTGGACTGGTTGGAGCGGCACCTCGGCGACCGGTACCGCATCCATCGGGTGCACCGGATGGCCGACAACCACATCGATTCCATGCTGCTGGCGCTGCGCCCCGGGGTGTTCCTCGCCCGGCACGACGCTATCCGCGACCTGCTGCCCGAGGCCCTGCAGGCGTGGAAGTTCATCGTCCCGCCGGAGCCCGACCCGGGGGCGTTCCCCGCCTACGATGACGCCGACCTGGTCCTCACCAGCCCGTACATCGACCTCAACGTCTTGTCTCTCGACGAGGAAACGGTACTCGTCAACGAGGACTGCACGGGCCTGATCAAGACCCTCGAAACCGAGGGCTTCACCGTAGTGCCCGTACGGCACCGGCACCGGCGGCTGTTCGGCGGCGGCTTCCACTGCTTCACCCTCGACACGGTCCGCGAAGGCGCCTGCGTGGACTACGTGTCGTGAGACCGCCCTGTGTCGTGCTGCTGGAGGCGGCCGGCCCCGAATCCGGCGCGATCGCCGCGACAGCAGCCGCCTCCGGCTACCAGGTCCATGCCGTCACCAATCCCACCACCCACGCCGCTTACAGCGCCGACCTCCAACGACTCCTGTCCGGCTGCCTGCTCACTGACTTCTCCCGGCCAGAAATGGCCCTGAAGGACATCGTGTGCTACGCCCGCCGGATCGGCGCCGACGCGGTGCTCACCACCAACGAGTACCTCACCGAACTGCTCGCGCAGGCGTGCGCCGCCTCGACCTGCCAGGCAACGACCCGGCCCGCGCGGCTGCCGCCCGCAACAAGGCAGACATGGTCGAGGCATTCGCCCACCACGACGTCACCACGCCCCGCACCCGCATCGTCGACGGCGCTGACGGATTGCTGCGCTCGTGCGCGGCCGGGCAGATCACCTTCCCGTGCGTCATCAAGCCAGCCGACGGCGCCGGATCGGCCGGCGTCACCGTGGTCACCGGCCCAGAACATCTGGAGCCGGCCTGGCACGCGGCCCGCGCGGCGAGCGTGATGTACGGGCTGCCGCGCGACGAACGCGTCCTGATCCAGGAGTACGTAGACGGCCGCGAATTCAGCGTCGAGTCGGTCACCCAGCACGGGGTCACCACCCATCTGTGCATCACCCGCAAGCACACCACCGGTGGCATCCACCGCGTCGAACTGGGTCACACGCTGCCCGCCCGGCTGTCCGCAGCCGCCGAGCGCGCCCTGCTCGACCAGGCCAGCCGGGCGATCACCGCAGTCGGCATACGCAACGGCGCCACCCACACCGAACTCGTCCTCCGCGCCGACGGACGGTGCGCTGTCCTGGAGATCGGAGCCCGACTCGGCGCCGGACACATCGGCGTCCTGATCCAGCACGCTCTCGGCATCAACCCGTGGCGCACCCTGTGGAACATCGCCCTCGGCCACCCGGCCACCCTCACTCCGGCTCGCGGCAGGTACGCCACCGTCCGGTTCCTGACCGCGCCCCACGCCGGACGGCTGGCCGCCATCACCGGCCTGCCGGCGGTGAGCACCACCATCCCCGCCGTACACGTGCGGGCAGTTGAGGGAGCGGCGGTGGGCACGGTGACCTCCAACCGAGGCCGCCTCGGCCATGTCATCGTCACCGGCCGTGATCCGCGCGCCGTCGACGACCAAGCCGACCGCATCCTGCGCCAGATCACCATCACCGTCGTCCCCGGGAGCCAGAGTTGACCCCGCCGTCCGCTCCCGCAGTGATCACCGCAGCCTGCTTCCCTGTCCCAGGACTCCTCCTGCGGACCCACGACGAGGCCACCCAACAGATCATCCGAGGCTTCGCTCAGCATCAGGCCAGAGCGGCGTCCCGCCTCCACCACACCCTGGCCAGCGCGCTGCACCGGAGCCATGACATCGCCGAGCGAACCCGAGCCTTCGAAGCGGCGTTCACAGCGGCAGAAGACTGGCGGTACCGGGCTGCGGCGAGCAGCCAGCACCCCGACGGCCGCTACAGCGCCCGCTGGGCAGACCGCTTCCGGACCCCCATCACCGACGACAACCCCAATCTCTTCCGCATCGGAGAACCCGCCCGATTCCGGGACGGCGCCACCTGGGACCCGGACACACGCACCTACCAAGGCGGCACCGATACTCCGGCCAGCCGCACCATGCGCGCCTTCGAGGAACACGCCACCGCCCGCTTCCTGCAGACGTGCAAGGGCGATGTCGTGAGTAACCGCGTCGCCCTTCCCGACGGCCGGATCGCCGAAGGCATGCGACTACTGCGCGGTTCAGCCGCCCATCAGGCCGCCGCCGAGATGGCCGCCCGGATCGCAGCCCGAGGAGGGGACACCTCCCGCATCATCACGAACGGGCACCTGATCTACTGCGCCACCGGTCTGGAGGCTGATCGGCACGCAATCCTGCACCAGGCCATCGCGTTGCTCGCCGCCGAGCACCCGGCTCCCGCAGCCACACTGACCGCTTGGCTCCAGGCGGCCTATCTCCTGTACCAGGCCCCCCGCACAAAACGCGGGGCCGACGCGACCACCCGTGTATTCCTCATCGCAGCGGGCGCCTCGTTACTACCCTCCCCGCCCGTCCTCGTACACGACGTCGACCTCCGCGCCTACGTACGCACGCAGAACACATTCGTCACCGAGCTACGGGCTGCCCAGAACGGCGCCAACCAGTGAGCTGTTTCAGCGCTGCCGCTCTAGAGTGAGGATGGCCGTGGTGATTGACGACATTCGATTTGTCACGGCCCGGCGGGCGTCTGAGGGGTGTCGTCACCCAGGGGCCGGCTCCCATGTAGGCGCGGTCGGCGAGGATGGGAACGCCTTGGCGTTCGCAGATCCGGATGATCCGGGGGGTGCGGGCCGCGGTGAGGTCGTGTGCGCGGCCGGGCAGGACAGGCGAGATCCATAGCAACTGTCCAGCCGGGTCGGTCACCACTTGCACGTTTACCCCGTGTCGGCGGTGCTTGTGGGAGAAGTCGGCCCGGCTGTCGCCGACTCGGTCGCACTCCGCGAGGGTGCCGTCCACCGGGACGTAGTCGGGGTCGGCTTCGGGCAGAGCCCGCAGGAGCCCGGGTGCGCGGTCCGCGAGTAGGGCGATGACGGCTGTCGTGTAGGCGTGGGCGGTGCCGACGGAGATACCGAAGCCGGCAGCGAGCTGGGCGAGGGTGTCGTGCCGGCGCAGGTACACCAGGCCGACCAGGGCACGCTGGTGAGGTGGGAGCTTGTAGCGGCGGTCACCCTCGCGGGTGACGATGAGCATGGTGACCCACTCGACCAGAGCGTGAGGCAGGTCAGAGTGCGGCAGAAATACGGAACCAACGCGGCTGCTGTGCCTGTGGGTTGAGGCTTCGAACACCTCCCCAACGGCACGGGAGCCTCGTGCGTTGCGGGCACCGATCCCGTCACCCGATCAGTGGCCACGCTGAAAGAGCTCAGTGAGCCGTCTCAGGTCAGGTCGGCCAGCACCACCCTCATCGCGGAATAGCTCTGGCGTACCCCGTCGGTGTTGGAGAGGCGGTGGCGCTCCAAGCGGATGGCGCCGAGGTGCCGGGCTTCGTAGATCCGTGAGCGCCACACCCCTGCGGCAGAGCGATCCGGCAGGCCGTAGGTCTCCCAGAACGCCTCCCGCTCGTCAGGCTTGGCCATCGCCATCCGGATCGTCCAGTCAGCGGAACTGTCCCCCCACCAGGTGCGGTCCATGTCGAGTACCCCGGTGATCGTTGGCTCCGGCGCGGTCCCGTCGAGCATCACGTTGACAGTCCAGAGGTCGCCGCTCAAAAGACGGGGTTCGGTGATCTCGTCGAGGACAGCACGCCCATGCTCGGCCACGGCGGCGACCTTACGCAGGTCGGCGGCGTCCAGACCGACATTGTCCAGGTCAGTGGCGATCTCCTCCAGAGACGCGATCACCGCCTCGCTCCAATTGCCGTACCCCGGACCGGCCACGGGACCGAAGTGCGGGCCGCATACCGAGTGCACGTCGCGGGCGATCGTGCCCATCTGCCGAAAGAATGTCGGCCATGCTGTGCGGGGATAGTCGCCGATGCGATCCGGCGCGGGGACACCGTCGAGGAGAGTCTGGACCATGTAGTCCCGGCCGATCACCTCATGCGACCAGTCCGCAGCGATCACCTGCGGCATGAGCGGTGCGATCACCGCCAGCCACGGCACACTGGCGTACTCGTTGCGCATCAACTGGTGCTCGGAGCGGAACTGTCGCCCTGGCTCCGGCGCAACCCGCAGGATGACCGGTCGCTCCTGGCCTTCGAGTTCAATCCGGTAGGTGTTGTTGTACATGCCCGAGCCCAACTCGGTTGCAGACATGACCCGGGCGTCGGCACCGAAGACACGTCGGCCGATCCCCTGGATCTCGTTGATGGTCACCGACTGCTGGAACGCCTCAGAAGCGCGTTCGATCGGCCGGTAGTCCATGCTGCTCCCCATCGCTCGGCTTCTCTCTGGTCCTGTCCAAGGGCAATTTCGACTGAAGCCTCAGACGGCGGACAGGCAACCCGTCGAGGGTATCCGTTCGAGACAATCGCGGTTCGCAAAGTTGGAGAGGCGGACAGCGAACTTGCCGCCGACGGCGAGGTGAGACTCCTTTAGTGAGCTGCCTGAGCGACTCCGTTCCCACCAAGGACAGGATGGTGCTCTCCCGGACCTGCAAAGCCCTGGCGCCTCCTGGACTCGTGGGTATAGCCGGACAGAGTGTCCGGCCTGTTCTAGGCCCGAGAGCGGACGTTGAACACGGCACCGCAGCCCGAATCGCTGCCTGATCTCGCGGCCTGCTCGGCGGGTACCGTGAATGGCGGACCAAAGTTGGGGAGGCAGCGCGCATGCGTGGTCTTGGTGATCACCTCAGCATAGGAGAGCGGATCGCGTTCTACCGCGAGCGCCGGGGCTACACGCAGTCCATCCTTGCTGGCCTTGTCGGGCACAGCACCGACTGGCTGTCGAAGATCGAGCGAGGTGTACGAAAGCCTCCGCGGATTGACAAGCTCGCTGAACTTGCTCGTGTACTGCATGTCCCGCTCGGCGACTTGATGGGGCAGCCCGTCCTCTTGGAGGACGAGGAAAAGCATATGGACGATGTGCCAGCGGTCCGCGATGCGCTGATGAGCCCTCGACGGCTCTCCAAGCTGCTGTTCGGGCCCACGGCGGAGCGGCAGTTGCCGAGGCCGGAGCAGGCGCAGGTACTCGTCAAGCGCAGCTGGGGCGACTACCAGGCCGGCGTTCTTGGTGACGTCATCGCCGCCCTGCCCGGTCTGCTGAGGACTGCCCAGGAGTTGGAAGACCTTCCGTCTGGCGATCAGCGGCGACGCGGCCTCGCAGTCTCGGCCCGTACGCATCACTTGGCGGCAACCACCCTCGCCAAGGTCGGCGAGTCTGACTTGTCGTGGCTCGCGGCCGAGCGCGCCATGCGGGCCGCCGACGAATCTGAGGACCCGCTGTCGCTTGTTTCCGCCGCCCGCTCCGGTACGCACGCACTGCTGGCCAACGGGCGATACGAGGACGCCCTCGAACTGGGTGATACCGCCGCGGCCTGGGTCGTCAGTCAGGTTCGTGACGACGACCCGGCCGCCTTGAGCCTGCTTGGCATGCTTCATCTGCGAGCTGCTGTGGCCGCTGCACGGCACCAGGATCGGCACACCGCCAACTCTCTGTTGGAGAAGGCGAAGCGCCTCGCCGACCAGCTCGGTTCCGACGAGAACCACTGGCAGACGTGCTTCGGTCCGACGAACGTCGAGCTACACCGCCTGTCGATCGAGCTTGACCTGGAGAACGTCCCGTATGTCGTCGAGCATGGCGGCATCGACGTCTCCCACATGCCGGCGGAACGCGCCGTGTCCCATCGCATCGACTACGCCCGCGGCCTCTGCCTCAGGGGCCGCATCGACGAGTCCTTCAGCGAACTGCAGGAGGCTGAACACATCTCGCCCCAACTCGTGCGGAACAATCCACGTGTACGCGAGACCCTTCGCGACCTGAGGAAGCAGTCCCCGGTCACGGGCGGCGGCCACTCGTCCGAGCTGCTGGCCATGGCCCAACGATGCAGGGCGGTGCAGTGAGTTCGATGCAGGGCAAGGTGCTGGGCGTCGTCGGGTCGAGTGCCGGCGGGGTTGAGGAACTGCGTACAGGGCTCGTGGTCCCGGCGCTCGAACGGGGCTGGACGGTTGCGGTCACGCTCACACCGACCGCAGGTCAGTGGCTCCGCGCGAGCGGGGAGACGGCGGAGATCGAGGGGCTGACCGGACTTCCCGTACGGTCCGAATCACGTCTGCCGGGTGACTCCCGGCCGCATCCGGTGGTGGACTGCTACGTCGTGGCCCCGGCAAGTGCCAACACCGTCGCCAAGATCGCCCTGGGGATCTCGGACAACCAGGCGTTGACACAGGTCAACGAAGCCATTGGAACACTGGACCTCCCGGTAGTCGTCTGGCCGCGGGTGAACGCCGCGCACGCTCGCCACCCCGCATGGGAAGGGCACATCGGAGCCCTTCGCGATTCAGGGGTGCGGTTGATCTACGGAGACGAGGTATGGCCGCTCGCCGAGCCGCGGGCCGGAATGCCAGGACGCGTTTACCCATGGGAAGCCGTACTGGACGAGGCCAGCAGCGCAGTCTCCTGACATCTCATCAATAAGCCTGGAAATACGCAGAACTGGACCCGGACAGTCTGTCCGGGTCCTTCGTCCTGACTGACGCCAGGCTGAGGGCATCACTGGCTAACGGAGGGACCGGATGCCCGATCAGGGAGTGGGCGCGGCGCTCCCCAGAGCAACGACCTGGGGCGACGCATCCAAGAGCTACCCGAACCTGCGCATGGATGCTACGGGCGGCAGTGACTACTCGTCTGGACGTTCGTCTGATGCCGCCCCAACGCCATCGGGTACGCGGTGCGACGCCGTGAGCGACACAAGAAGCGCCCCCACACCAACCAGCCAAACCCGGCTCTGCAGCCTCTGCCGATGCCGCCTGAGTCGGTACAACAGGGAAGACATCTGTTCCAACTGCTCCCGCAGTGGCACAGCCGTACAGCCTGCGCGCCCCGTTCCACCCCAGGTATGGGCTCGCCAGGACGTCAGAGATGCCCTGTTACACAAGGACTTCGGTAGGCTGTGCCAACTCGTGCGGGAGTACGGCCACCTCCGTCAGGAGGACATGGCCCTCCTCACGGGGCTGAGCCAGGCTTTTCTGTCGATGCTGGAATCTGGGCAGCGACGCCTCACCAACATCGACCGGATCATCGTGCTCCTGGACGGATTGAACGTACCCGTCGACATCACGGGGCCGATGCTCCGCCCCGTGGCCGCCGCTCCAGGCCCACCTCTGCGGACAGTCTCCTGACACTCCACTTCAGCTCGTGATCTTGTCCTCAGAGTGCGGTGGCGAGTAGCGCATCTGCCGCAACGAACGGGGAGCCGGCCTGGAGTAGCGCAGCGGGCAGCCGTACCCCGTCTTCGGCCATCCGGCCGATGGGCCCTGCGCCGGCCCGTGCCCGACGGGGGCAGACACGGGCCGGCTGCCGTCCGGCGCCGGTCGTGACGTCCCACGCCGGACGGCCGTTCAGGCGGCCCTCAAGGAGCGTTATCCCGCCAAGATCGCAAAAGCATCAGCCAAATAGCTGATCTACAAGCCGCAGGCAGCCGTAGACCCCGCGTGTCGCGATCGCAGTCGTCGTTCGTGACGAACAGGTCCTCCTGGTCTGCCGTCGCGGCGACGACGCTTCAGGGACCACGTGGCAGTTCCCTGCCGGCGTCATCAAGTCGGGAGTCAGGCCCGAGACCGCGACGGTTCGCGAGACGCTGGACGAGACGGGCGTGCACTGTGCTGTACGGCGAAATCTCGGTGAGCGCGTCCATCCGGTGACGGGCGTGCAGTGCGTGTACTTCCTCTGCGAGTACCTGGCAAGGGACGCGACGAACAGCGACGTACTTGAGAACGTAGATGTGACCTGGGTACCGAAGAACGCGGTGGGCCGCTTCATTGCCGCCGACACGATCTACCCGCCGATCCTGGCGGCACTGGAGGAAGACGCATGACCGAGCAGACGACAAAAGAGCGACCGGGCATCGCAGCCGCGATCGTGATCCAGGACGGTGCCGTGCTCATGGTCCGTCGCCGCGTCGCGGAAGGTCAGCTGTCGTGGCAGTTCCCGGCGGGCGAGATTGAGCCAGGCGAGAACCCTGAGCAAGCGGCCGTGCGCGAGACGCTCGAAGAGGTCGGCATGACCGTGACCGCGTTGAAGCTCCTCGGAGAACGAGTCCATCCCAAAACGGGCCGAAGCATGTCGTACGTGGCCTGTGCCGTGGAGTCCGGGACTCCTCGCGTCGCGGATGCTGAAGAACTTGCTGAACTTGCTTGGGTCCATCATGCCCAGATTCCCGAGTACGTGCCGTACGGCCTCTTTGATCCGGTGCAGGCTTATCTCGACGCCGCGCTGGAAAGGTAGCCCTTCCATTTTAACCGGTCACTAGATCAGGCTGCTCGATACACGATTCGTGAACACGTACTGGCTAATGGCATTGGCTCCTTTGCAGCGGCGCCGGCGCGGGAGGGGGGCTCGTTGCCGCTGTCCGCTCCGGAAGCGGGGACTGCCAGTTCAAACCACGTCCTTTTCCCCGCTGCGCAACGCTCTGAGCCCCACTTGGTTGCCAATGCGTCAACGAGGAAGAGTCCTCGCCCGTTTTCGTCCATCGGCTCGGCCTGGGAGGGACGTACCAAAGTGGGGTCCACGTCGGTGACTTCCACGCGCAGCCGCATTCCGACATACCGCACGGACACCACGCATGCAGCCTGTGTGTGCGTAACCGAGTTCGTGACTACTTCCCCGGTGAGTAACCGCAAGTCATTGGCCAACTCCTCATCCAGGGCCAGCCCGATTCGCTGCGCACGGTGGACAACGCGGTCTCTCGCGGCTGGCACCGCCTCGACCGACGGCGGGACAGTGAACGCGTAGGACGAGTCTCCGGATGGGCGGGGCATGGCTGTGACCTCTCGCAGGGCGGGAGCTAGTGTCTCGTGATCCTGTTCATGGAACCTGAGGCTTCTGTGATCGTTGAGTCAGGTATGGATCTCTCCTCTGAACAGATGGCAGAACTGCGG
>NZ_JBIWKB010000078.1:0-37656 GCF_044765425.1 Streptomyces sp. NPDC102462
GGCCGCCCCCATGCGCGTACCGCATGACGACGTCATACCGCAACGATCAAGAAGCGTCACGGGCCACCGGACTCCACGAGTTCAACCTGAGTAACTTGCAAACGTAGCGTTTCCACCGGACTCGTCCAGGGCCTCCTGAAACTCCTCCAGATATACGTCACAGATCCGCTTGAAGAAGAGCAGCGGGAAAATGTAGCTCTTGAAGTCGGCCTGGTCAATCAACCCTCGAAGGATCTGGGCAGCGCCCCACAGATGCGATTCGAGCTCCCCCAGAGTGAGCGGGGCCGGCGTCCTCGGCAGCAGTTCAAGCTGCTCGGCCACGTCCTCGTGGGTCACTGTTGTCGACTCCGATCTCTGCTTCAGCTGCTTAGCTGGACAAGCGTACCGTCTGGTGCGCTGGGTGACGGTCCGCATCCACATCCTCTACGTGACGTCAGCGCTCGGTGAGACGATCCGTGCAGGATGACGCACGGCTCACCCGGGTCAGGAGGTGCACCACCGACTGAGGACACGGGTCTTGAAACCTCGCCAGCGTCTCCACCATGGCCCGCGTCAGCGTGACCGTCATGAAGGATCGCGCTGAGTTGCCCTTGGTTGCACGAGCGGGAACCGGGACGCTCAACGACCCGAATACCTTCGGGTGTTCCGTATCACTGCCGCTGCTGCTCAGCAAGACGTCTTACTCATCGACCTCATCGACTCCGAAGAGTTGCTGGAATAGATGACACCCGGCCTCGATTATTTGTTTGCAGTTAGTACCGAGGCGGATTCAGGGGGAGGCTCATGAGCAACCTGAAGGTCTTCAGGGTGAGGGGCGGCCAGGCGACGGAGGTGCCGGGGGCGGCTGTGGGGGTGGAGGTCGAGCTGCAGCGGCTGATCGAAGCCAACATGGAGGCAATGCTCGGCATCCGGTTCCTGGCTACCGAGTACTGCACTGGTCATCACGGCGGCCGGATCGACTCCCTCGGGCTAGATGAGAACGGCACGCCGGTCATCGTCGAGTTTACCGACCGCAGGTAGTCCTGCCCGTGATGTCCGTCTGGGACTGTGACCAGCACGTCCCTGGCTTGTTTACCGACCGTGTCCGGGGCGTCTGTCATGTTCTGGAGTCGGTACGGAGGACGAGTGGCACGGCACGTGGTGGTCGGGGACTTGAGGGTCCAACAGATCGAGCGGAAGGACGGGCGGCGGTCGTGGACGATCGTGTGGCCCGAGGGGACGGTCCATTCGGAGGCGGACCGGTTCCTGCGTCTGCATGACGGTTCGGGAACGCAGAGGACGTACGCGTATCTACTGGTGGACCATCTGCGGTGGCTGGAGCGGGAATGCCTGGCCTTCGCCGCGGTCCAACTGCGAGACCTGGAACGGTACATGGGCATCGTCGGTGCCGAGGTCCGCATGCCGCTCGGCGAACCGTGGCGGGTCGGCAAGCGCCCCTACGGCCACTCCGCGCTGTCGAGCGCGGCGGCTTGCCTGAAGGGCTTCTATCTACATCAGTCCTCCCTCGGCATCAACGGCGAGCTCGGTAAGAAGCTCGATAAGTCGCGGTTGCCGTCGCGGTTGGACCGGCGCCGTTCGTTCCTCGGGCATGTGAAGTCGTCGCTGCCCACCAACTCGCTGGCGCCGAAGGGGCCGCATCGCCGGCATCCGAAGATGCTTCCGGACGGCGCCCGGGAGAGGCTCTTGGAGACGGTGAACGCCGCCCGGGACCGGCTGGTGGTCACCTGGCTCGCCGACGGCGGACTTCGTATTGGCGAGCTCTGCGGTCTTCACCTGGTCGACCTGCACCTGCGGGAGAGCGCGGCCTGCGGTGAGTGCCGCGCCCCTCACCTGCACGTCTGTCACCGGCCCGGCAATCCGAACCGGGCCGAGGCCAAAAGCAAGCATCCCTGGCGGGTCGAGCAAGGCATCGTGACCGGCGGGCTGATCAAGCGGGTCAGCCCGGCGATGGTGCACACCTACTTCGAGTACGTCACCACCGAGTACCCGCGCGGCGCCGGGCACGGCATGCTCCTGGTTCAGCTGCACGGCGCTGATACCGGACAGCCGTGGGCGCCGGTCGGGGCCCGGCGGATGCTCGGCCGGGCCGGGAAGCGCGCCGGACTCGGGCTGGTGAAACCCCATGCCTTCCGGCACTCGTTCACTTCCGCGGTTCTCGACGCCGCCGACGGCAATCTGTTGATCGCCCGGGATGCCGGCGGCTGGGCCTCGGCCGCGATGGTGGATGAGGTCTACGGGCACGTCGATGTCCACGACCCGGTCTTCGACACCGCCCTGCGCACGGTCTGGGGTGAGACGAAGTGACGGCGCCATGGCTGCTGCCGCAGCAGGATGCCCGCATGCGACGGGACCGGCTGGAGGTGCTCACCGCGCTGATCAACGGGCCCGAGTTCGATCCGGTGCTGCGCGGCGGGGTGGTGAAGATCCCGCCGCTGCACCCGGTCTATCCGTGGAGCTGCACGGTCGTCGACTGCGAGCGGCCCCGCTGGCGGCGCTACGCGATGTGCTCGGTGCATGCCGAGCAGTGGCAGGAGGCGGAGGCGCGCGGCGCGAGCCAGGCGCAGTTCATGCAGACCGCGGAGCCGCTGTCGGCCATGGAGATGCCGGACGCGATGATGTGCCGGATCTGCCCGCAGCGGCCAGCGTTCAGCCTGCAGCTGGTGCTGTGCTTCCGGCATCGCAACCGGTGGCTGAGTCACCTGAAGCGGCACCCCGGCGGGGGCGGGGGCGGGGGCGAGGGGGAGTTCGAGCGGTGGCTGGCCGATCAGCCGTCGCTGCCGGGCTACGGTGAGTGCCGGGCGGACGTGTGCGACGAACTGGCCGCCTCGCCGCTGGGGTTGTGCGGCGCGCACGAGCGCGGCTACGGCCGGGCCGGGCGTCCGGGCGGGGCGCAGCTGCCGAAGAACTTCTTCGCCACCTACGAGCGCCGTGATCGCCCTGTCCCGGTGACGTGCGAGGACGAGGTCGCCTTCCGTGCCTGGTGCCGCGCACAGTTGCCGGTGCACCGCACCGGAACGGTCAACCTGCGCGGCCTGCGGCCCTTGCTGCGGGCGGAGTTGCAGTGGGGCATGTATGTCCACGGCCAGCAGCCCGTCGCCGTGTGGCACCTGACGTGGGTGCAGTCACTCGCGGACGAGTGCCAGCGCCGCGACGTGGCATCCCTGGCCGGCCTGGAGGCGTCCGTCTTCCGCCGCGACTACCACCAGCGCATAGTCCAAGAGATGCAACAGGCCCTGCGGAAGATCTACTTCACCCCCTCCGACACCCGGGACGCCGGCTACATCGAGACTGAGCACTTTGGGGTGCGCTTCCCCCACCGCTCCAGCTACGTCGACCTGACCTGCATCTCCCAGCGGTGGCTGCGCGACCTCTTGTGGGATCACATCGCCGACGTGCTGCGCTCGCCAACCTGCCCGCGCAGCGCCCAGCCGGTGGACTTCGTGCGCCGCGCCGGCGCCGAACTGTCCGCGTTTTTGGAGGCGGATGCGCCGGGTGGCGGCCACGACCCGTCCGTGCTGCGAGGCGAGCACGCACACCGCTTCGTCGCGGACCTGCGCAATCGCGAACGTCTCGGCCTGGCATTCCGCGGCCGGGCCCGCCTGGACGGCAAAAGGGCGAAGGTCACCGAGAACTCGCGCCGGATGGTGTTCAACTACGGCCGGTCCCTGCTGCGCGGCGCGCTGGACAGCGGCAGCGCCGACCAGATCGGCCTGGACCGCACCTTCATCGCCGCCATGCCGGTCGGCGGCCCTGGCACGCCCCGCAGCCGAAACCCGTTCCCCGACGAAGTCGCCCGCGCGCTTGCGGATGAGGCCAACCTGCAGCAGCTCGCCGACGGCCACGATCCGCACGACCGGGGCCTGAGGGATATGTGGGAGACCATCATCGTCACCGGCCGGCGCGCCAGCGAGGTCATCCAGCTCCGCCTGGACTGCATCGGCCGCTACGGCGGGCTGCCCCTGCTCTGGCACGACCAGACCAAGGTCGGCAACCTGAACGCGGCCGTCCGCATCCCCGACCATCTCCTGGACCGGCTCGAAGAACGCCGCCAAAAGACCCTGACCCACTACGCCGATCGGCACGCCGGCCGCCCGCCCACTCCCGCCGAACGCGCCCACCTGGCCCTGTTCCCCACCGACATCCTTAATCCCGACGGCCGCCGTGCTCTGTCCTACACCTGGTTCCACACCGGCTTCCGCAGCTGGATCGCCGAGCTTGACCTCGGCGGTCACTACGTCGCCCACCAGGCCCGTCACACCCTGGCCACCCGGCTTCTACGGCACGGCGCGAGCCTGACCCACATCCGCCGCTACTCGGCCAGGTCTCCGACCGCATGGCCGAGCACTACGTCCACCTCACCCAGTCCGATTTGGACGACGTCCTCCAGCACGTCTGGGTAGCCGGCCCCGGCACCGCTCACCCCGGCGAACTCCTCACCAACGACACCACCCCGCTCACCCGCGAGCAGGCCCAGGTCCTGGCCATCGACCTCTCTCGCCGCAGCACCCCCGCCGAGGGCGGCTTCTGCACCTTCCAGCCCGTCGTGAACGGCGGCGCCTGCCCCTTCAACCTCGACTGCCACAACTGCGACAAGTTCGTACTGTCCGGCGCCGACCTCCTCTACTGGCGGCGCAAGCGCGAGCAGTGGCGACTGCTGGCCGAGGGCGCCCCCGATGACGCCACCGCCGACTACCTCCACCGCTACTTCGAGCCTACCGCCCGCGCCATCGACGGCCTGGAAAAGGCCCTGGCCGGCCTCGGCCTCCTCGACGACGCCCTCGCCCTGGACCTGCGCAAACCCCAGGACTACTTCCACCGCGTGTGGTCCACCGCCTTCCGCGCCACCGACCTCGTCAACGTAGGCAGCGACGAGCCGGACGAGTACAGCGATACGTGCACAGGCGACGGCGACGACCTCGAACAGGACGCTGCATGAACACCGCCGCCGTTCCCGAACCCCGCACCGCGGCAGCCTTGGCCGCCCGCCGCCGCAAGACTGAAGCCGCCCTTGAGCACGTCCACCAGGCCATCGCCCGGCTCCGACGCGAGAAAGCCCAGGTCAGTGTCGCCGCCGTCGCCCGCCGCGCGGACGTCTCGCGCACCTTCCTCTACGACAATGCCGAGGCCAGAGCCGCAGTCGCCGCAGCGATGGAACAGGCCGGCGAACGCCGGTCCCTCACGCTCGCTGAACAGCACGACGAGCGCGAGGCGACCTGGCGCGAACGCGCGCTGAACGCCGAGGAGGCTCTCAAGGCTGCCCGCACCGAGATCCTCACCCAGCGCACCCGGATCGGCGAACTCATCGGCCAGATACGCGACTTGGAAGCTGAATGGACCCAGGAGGCCGTCCAGCGGATCACCACCGAGAACACCACCCTCAAACAGCGGGTCCGTCAGCTCACCACCGACAACCGCACCCTCGACGAACGGCTCAAGGCCGCCCGCTCGAACCTGCGCTTCCAGGACCGGCACGTCGCCGATCTCGAAGCCCGCATCGCCGAACCGGCACTGAAGCCCTGAGCGGGCAGACCGCATCAGCACGACACGCCGCGGTGACCCACTCCTCCCCCTGGAGTCCTCACCCCGTCGTGTCATTGTCGCCTCCGTACCGGGATCCACCCATGCCTCGCGGTACGAAGGCCAGGCACCCGGCCGGCCCTTCCCGTGAAGAGCCCGCCGGGTGCTTCCTCTTTTCTGTGCGACCGCCGCGTCCGCAAGATGGCGATCTTTCGTCTACCCCAGGGGAGTTGGGCGTGATGGGGTTGCGTCGAACATACGTACCCTTAGTGGAGGATCGTTGAGACGCACACGCATAACGGCGGCGCTGCGCTGCATGGCAGCCGGCGCCGTCCTTGCCGTTCTGGCCGGGGCGGGTACCGCTTCCGCGGCCGGCTCGCCACCGAAACCCGACCCGCTGGCAGCGCCGCCCAAGGTCCACGGGAAGGAGGCCCCGACCGTGGCCGAGGCCGGGTCGCGGCCGGTGTCGGGCAAGTCCCCCAAGGCATCGCCGCTGTCCCATAACAGCGCGCCGGGCGGCTTTCAGCGGGTGATCTCGCAGAAGGTCCAGCTGAAGAACACCGTGACCGACGCCGACGGCGAAAAGTCGACGCTGACGTTCGAGGTGTGGACGGCGGACGCGTCCGGTAACCCGGTCACCCAGGTCAATCTGACGGACGCCAACCCGTACGGGGTGCTCGTCTCCCCCTATGTGGCGTCGGGGTCGACGGCCACGGTGGACGTCCCCGCGGGCAAGCTGTCGCTGAACAAGAACTACGTGTTCCACACGAACGCCTTCGACGGCTCCCTGTATGAGACAACATGGTCGCCGTGGGCGAAGTTCCGTGTGGAGATGCCCGTCGACCTGACGCTGCCGACTCCGGACTACACGGCACCGGACCCCAGCTCGCTGAACACCCCGCCGGACTTCTACCAGACCAAGCCGCTCGGCTCCTCGAGCACGCTGACCGCCAGCACCCTCAAGACGGGCGAGCAGTGCAGCAAGAAGGACAAGCGCGGCCGCCAGGTGTGCTTCGGCAAGCAGCTGTCCAAGGACAAGGCCCCCAAGAAGGTGGCCCGCGCGATGGCGAACGCCGAAGCGACCGCGGGCGTGGAGTGGTGCAACACCGACTTCTCCAGCATCCTCGCCACCCGCTTCACCGAGTGCGACGTGCGGACGGTGCCGGTCATCATCCGCACGGACGGCGTCCCGGACGCCATCGCCTACTTCATGTTCCTGCGCATGCTCCAGCTCGACGGACAGAACAGCTTCACCGAGCACCTGACGATCGAGCCGGCGCAGCAGATCCCGATGGACTTCGCCGAGATCGACATGTCCATCAACCAGCACCTGTGCCAGGGATCGTGTACCCCGGTCGAGCCGGACGACAGCGCCTGGACCGACAAGACGTGGTGGACCCCCGGCGACATGCATTCCACGTCGGTGACCACCCCCTACACCTGGGACGCGTCGACCCCGGACCAGAAGTACCTGTTCAAGCCGGACATCCAGATCGACGCGAACATCCTCCCGTCGGACGGCAATATCCGCCCGTTCATGACCGGCTACCAGTGGTCGCTGGACTACAGCGGCGACACCAAGGATCTTGACCAGATCCGCTGCGACACCACCACCGCCGGCCCCGGCACGGGCTGCGTGTTCGTCAACCACGCCCCGACGTACAGCTTCAACGCCAAGGCGTTCCCGCAGGCCGCCGCGCACGGATGGCTGATCCAGAAGGCCGTGCCCAACCACCCCGGGTCGGTGCAGGACCGCAAGCCCCTCTATTACATGGGCGACAGCGCGCAGAACACGCGCAGCCGCAACCGGATCTGCCCCACCGGATGGGCCGCGACCAACGGTGACGCCTCGGCCCTGGTCGACGCGTCGGACACGCTGAACTGCGACGAGTTCGCGTTCGCGTCGACGTACAACAGCGGCGGCATGTCCAGCGCCGAGGGCGGCCTGAACCCGGCGCTGCTGACCGGCGGGACCACGCCGACCGGGGCCGCGTGCATCAACACCTACGCCAAGAAGCTCAGCACCCTGGTGCACCTGTACAGCCTGAACGGGACCGACCCCACCTTCACCGAGGTGTGCGGCCGGTCGGCCATCTCGGGCATGCACAACCAGGAGTCCATGGGCAACCACTTCGCGACGTTCATGCGCGACAACCGGATCATGGACAAGGACGCGTACTGGCTCGACACGCGGATGGACGACGGCGGCACCTGCACCTACGGGATCGGCGGGGGACAGCCGGTCATCTGCAAGCTGACCGCCAGCTAGAACCCACGCACAACGGGACCGGCCCCCACCCTGTAGCAGGATGGGGGCCGGTCCTGGTTCGGTGCGCAGGTCAGGGCATGGGGAGAAGGACACCGGGAAGGGTGCCGGCGCGAACGGCCTCCTGGTCAATGGACAGGCCGCAGTAGGCGCCCACCGCGGCGAACACCAACGCGGGCAGCCGGGGCCCGTGCTGCTCGTAGTGCGCCACCACAGCGGCCTCGCCGACGTCGGCGATCGACGGGAACACTGCACCCGAGGCGTCGAGCGCTGCGTCCAGAGCGGACTTCTCCCCGGTGTCCTGCCCGAACTCCGCCCGGCGTGCGATCTCGTCCCCGGGCACATGCAGGATCTTCGACGGCGGGCTGAACCGGTCCACCGTCACGCAGACGATCTCCTGCCCGGGGTAGGGCCACATCGACTGCACCTTGCGGTAGCCGGTCGACCACGTCGCCGCGCCCCAGTCCTCCAGTACGTACAGCCAGTCGCCGCACATCCCGTACATGACGGGGTTGATGTGGGGCGACGGCCTGCCCGGCTGACCCACCGGCACGGCGAGATCCCTGTACGGGGTACGGGCGGCGAGCTCATCCAGGTCGGCGCCCAGCGCAATGAGGAACTCGTCAGCCTCCATCCCCCTGGCCGCGGTGAGCGAGATGCCGCCGAGCATCCCCCGCACGGCGGCGGATACAGGACTGTGAAGGTGTGCGCCTATCCAGGCGATGCCGTCACTCACGGTCACGGTTCGTTCCCCCTCGAGGTTGTTGGATGCTGGCCGCCAGCATGTCAGCCGTGGGGCCCCGCAGCGATCCGCGGGGCCCCACCGGCTTGTTGCGTGGATCTCAGGTCAGCAGCTCGAAGCCGCGCCCGCACCGCTTCAGTACGTCCGACCGTGCCCGCAGGAACGCCTCCCACGTCGACCGCTCATGCCAGCCCGAGGTCCACACGTTCACGTACCCGCTGCTGGCATACGTGCTGACTAGGACGTCACCTGATCCCTACCGCCCAACCACTTCACGGCCCGTCCACCGTCCCGGTGGACGGGCCGTCCCACTGGTTCTGGGAGCGAGTGCCTGGCCCTACTCGTGGTTATGGCGGGAGGATCAGTGCCTCTGCCGTTCCGTAGGCGACGGGACAGGCTTGCTTCAGCTGGCCAAGGTGCCCTGGTGAAAGTACATGCGCCAGCCTGTCTCCGTCAGGCGCCACAAGGAACTCCGCCATGCCCGACGCCCCTGATTGTCAGCGAAGTACGTCAGGTGAACGATCCCCGGAGCCAGGACGGTCCCTGACATCTTGCTGACCTTGACCGGCGCCTCCGAGGACACCGTTCCCGCACTTGTCACCGTGAGGATCGACTGCGCGTCCCACCAGCGACCGGACGCTCCGATCTCGGTGAACTCAGGATCCAGAAGCTCCGAAACGAGGGCCGGAGAAGCACGCACCTCAGGATCGAGAAGCCGCGACTCTCCACCAACGGCTGCTTGCACAGCCCGCTCACTCTCGTCAGTCATGCACGGATCCTAAGAACTTCCGGTGCCCGGGCGAAGCGAATATTGGGCACGGAGTGATCACCAACAGTCAAGAGTCGAGGTCCGCAGGGCAGGGCGAAAACAACGGACTCCCAAGTGGCGTCGCTGCACGATCCTGCGGTCAGTCCCACGAATCTCCGCAACGGGTTACAGCGACAGCCCCACCCCGTCGTCACGAACATGTAGTCTATGAATCGCCGCAGTTCAGGGCCGGTTCACGAGCTCCTGCGGTCGGTAAAGTGGAATACAAGCGCAATCGCGACCAAAACGTCATCAGCCAGGGTCTTTCGTACCTATGGTGGCTCCACGACCATCACCACGAATTCGAGAGCCTGGCCCGGGAGAAAATAGGAACCCGGAGCGCCGGGGAGATCGACTGGAGCGCTCCTCGGATCGTCTGCGTCGCCGGGGCCTTCACCCACCACGACACGGTCGCGGTGGAGATGATCGGCCACCGGATCGACCTCGTGACGTACCGGGCCTTCGAGGATGTACTCACCTTGCGGCTCATCGCGTCAGCCGACGGCACCCGCAACTCTCCGCGAGGCGGAACGTCGAGATCGGTCCGCGCTGCGTCTGCTGCACCGAAGTCGGTACGGCACTACCTCGACGAGTCGCCCAAGGATCTGAAGGAGCTGTACGCAGACCTCGACGAGCTGCTGCTGTCGCACCCGGGTGTGCGCAAGGAGCCCCAGCTCCACTACATCGCCTACCGGCGGATCAACAACGTCGCCACGGTGCGCCTACAGCCGCGCAACCGGCTGCTCGTGGTCAACCTGAAGGTGGAACCGGACACGGTGGAGCTGCACGATGGGTTCTCCCGGGACATGCGCGGCGTGGGGGTCCTGGGAATCCGTGGCGGCGTCGAGGTCCGGATCGGTTCGCGCGAGGACCTCGTACGGGCTACCGATCTCATTCAGCGCAGCATCGACGCTGGGTGACTCCCCGTACTTGAGAAGGGCGGTGGTTCCACCGTTCTGGTGGAACCACCGCCCTTCTCTGCGTTCTGCGTCCGCTGTCTGGGCTGCTCGCTCTCACTCCTCAGGCCCGGCAAGTTCGAAGTCGTCCTGGGTCAGCGCGTCTCGCAGCCGCTGTTCAGCGATGCCGGCGTAGTGCTCGGAGAGTTCAACCCCTATGAATTGGCGGCCTTCACGCAAGGCGGCTACGCCGGTCGTCCCGGAGCCGGTGAATGGGTCCAGGATCGTTCCGCCGGGCGGGCAGATCTTCACCAACTCCTGCATCACTTCCACAGGCTTCTGGGTGATGTGCACCCGGCCCTTCCGGGGCTGGCTCGCCGTGTAGAGACCGGGCAAGTAGACGGGGTTGCGGTTGCCATCGACGGGCCCCTTCGTTCCCCACGCGATGTACTCACACGACTGCTTGAGCCGCCCCTTCTGCGGCCGGGAAACCGGCTTGTGCCACGACGCGATCCCCCGCCAGGTCCACCCGGCGGCTTGCAGCGCGTCCGTCGTCGTCGGCAACTGCCGCCAGTCGGTGAAGACGAGCGCACTGCCGGACTCTACGGTCGCTCGATAGGACTCGGTCAGCAGGAGCGTGAGCCAGAAGCCGTACGAGCGCTGGTCTCGGTTCTCCCCAGGGAAGTTGGCGAGGTCGTGCTCGGCGTCGGCCGAGGTGTACTTCGCGCGTGCGGAGCGGCCAGTGCGCTCACTGCTCGTTCGACCGCCGCTGTTGTAGGGCGGATCGGTGATCACGGCATCGACGCTGTTGTCGGGGATGCTGGCGAGGGCGGTCAGCGCGTCGCCTCGGTGCAGGGTGTACGGCATTGCGCAGTTCTCTCTTTCGGGAAGGGGGGCATGCGCGTGCTTCTCCGCTCACGGAGAGCTACGCATGTCGTCTTGGTTCGCGCCCCGGAACTGGAGAAGCAGCTACCGGTGCGTGCAATGCGTTGGAGGTTAACTCCGAATTCCGGCCGCACCCAATGAGTCGACCCTCCGCTCAATAACCCGAAATCGCCCGAGGTACGGGCCGTTTGGTGCGGCCGGATTTCGTCTCTACAGTCTCGCCGTGTTCGCAGGAAGGGATCCGGTTCCACTCCTGCTGAGCTGTGCTGACGCGTGCTGTTCCATCCAAGGGGACAGCCTTCCCGCACCACACCGACTGACCCCCTAAAGGGCGAAGGGGACTTCATATGTGGCGAGTGAGATTACGAGCGCGGTTGGCTGCCGCTTTCCAGTAGGGGACCCAGCGGCTTGGAGTTGGCAGCTCCCGCCGCTGGGTCCCCCGCTTCCCACGGATTGCGAATTCATAACCGGCGCGGTGCTGGTGGCCTTTCGACGAGATCGCCTGTGCAGCGCTGCCTACGAGTAAGGAGTTGTTGATGCAACATGCCCAGGCACACCCCTCTCCGGGACCAAGTTCTCCCTACCACCGTTCGACTTTCGGACCGCGCCAGTGAAGAAGGTTGTTGCCATGGCCGGGGCGGTGGCGCTCAGTCCGACCCTGTTGGTAGCCCCGGTTGCTGTCGCTCTCGCTGGTTCCAACAGCGGCCAGGCCTTCTGTTTCACGGACTATCCACAGGCTGTGGATAACTCGACGGTCGCGAAGCAGGTGGAGTCCATCCTCAAGAGCAACGCCAAAGGGGCCGTGTCCGTTGCGGGGTTGGATGATCCCGAGGAGCAGATACCGAACGCCGAGGCGATCCAGGCAACTGGCGTCGCGATGAAGGTGCCGGCGCGAGGGCAGATCGTCGCCTTGGCCACGGCTCTGCAGGAGTCGGGGCTACGGAATCTCGACTACGGCGATCGGGACTCGCTCGGTCTCTTCCAGCAACGTCCCAGCCAGGGCTGGGGCTCGGCGACAGAGATCCGCAAGCCGGTGTACGCCTCGACGAAGTTCTACGAGGCGTTGCTCAAGGTCTCGGGCTGGCAGTCGATGACCGTCGTACAGGCCGCGCAGGCCGTCCAGAAGAGCGGTTACCCGGAGGCATACGCCAAGTGGGAGCCGCTGGCCACAGCCGTGCAGAAGGCCATCGCCAAGTCGCTGTCGCAGAAGGATGGTTCCGGCAGGGGCAGTGGCTCCGACGGTGTGTCCGCGCAGACGGATGCCTCGACGACTGCCGGGTGCGGTACGGGTTCGGACGGGACCGAGTTTGGCTCAATTCCCGCGGGGTCCGTGCCTGCCGGTTACAAGATTCCGTCGGGCGCGCCCAAGTCGATTCGTGCGGCGATTCGTTGGGGGCTTGGCCAGCTCGGCGCGCCGTACCAGTGGGGCGGCTCGTGTACTGCCCCGCACGGCCAGGATCCGATGGGGCGCTGTGACTGCTCCTCCCTGATGCAGGCGTCGTACAAGGCTGGCGGCATCTCGCTCTCCCGGACCACGTACACGCAGGTCAAGGAGGGCAAGGCGGTCAGCGTCGACGCCCTCAAGCCGGGCGATCTCCTCTTCACCCGCGGCACCGCCGCAGCGCCGGAACACGTCGGCATGTTCATCGGCCAGGGCCTCGTCCTGCAGGCGCCGCACACCTGGGACGTGGTCAAGATCTCGACCCTCGCCAGTTGGCGTGCCGACATCGTCGCCGCCCGCCGAGTCGTCTGACCGGCTTCTCCTCTCTATTCCTCCCCCTCACTCGCTTCGCCCCTCCGGGCCTTCACGCGCCCAAAAATCGCACTGGAGTTTGAATTGAAGCTCATGCAGCACGCCCAGTATCTGGCGTACAACCCCGGCATCACACCGAAGGAGGGCGGACTTCCTGGCCTCAGCGTACTGAAGAACGTCGTCTCCTCAATCAACCTCTTCGGGATCATCGCGGTGGTCGGCGCCCTGGCCATCTCCGCGATGGTCTGGGCCTGGGGCCACCACAGCGGCGGACACCAAGCCGAGGCGAACGGGAAGAAGGGGACGGTCATCGCCGCCGGGTGCGCGCTGCTGCTCGGCGCGGCCAACGGCATCGTCGCGTTCTTCTCGGCCATGGGGACGCAGGTCCACTGATGCCGAAGAAGCGTTCCCTCCATGGCCAGGAGCGCATGTACGGAGCGCCGTCCTCTGTCCTGCGCCGTGTCCTGTTGGGCGGACTCGTGCTCGCCGTGCTGCTAGCCGTCGCCGGTCTCCTCGCGTATCTGGCCGGCGCGGAGAGCCCGGCCTCGACGCGGCCCTCCGCGACGTCGACGTCCACACCACGGTCGGCTTCGCCGGAGGCGACCGACGGCAAGCATGAGGCCGTCGCGTCACCGCCCCGGACCAGCGACCCGATCGCCTTCGCCGAGGCGGCCACCAAGGTCCTGTGGACGTACGACACCCGGTCCTTCTCCCGGGCTGAATACGTGGCCGGGCTCAAGCGGTGGATGACCGGCGAGAAGAAGTACGCCGACTGGGAGTCCGTCTCCGATCAGGTGCCCGGCCCGGTGCTGTGGTCGCGGATGCGCGACAACCGTCAGCACGCGACCGCCACGGTCGGCGAGGGGCACTTCCCGCAGGCGTTCAAGACCGCCCTGGCCCAGGACTCCGGCGCGATCACCGAGGCGTACGTCTACGCCGTCACGGTCACCGGAAAGCAGGCCATCGCCTGGAAGGGCTCCGGGGCCGGAGCCGAGTCCCGCTCCACGACACTCGCCGTCCAGTGCCGCCCCGACAAGGCCTGCACCCTGGTCGGCGTGCTGCCGAGCGTCGCGCCCTGACCGCCCCCAATCCCTGAAAGGAGGTGCCCTCATGGGGGCTTGTGACCTTCCCCTGATGAGCACGGTGTGCGACACCGTCGGCGGCGTCGTCGGTTCTACCGGCGAGGCGATCACCGACGGCATCGGCGCCTGGATCGCCAAGTCGATGGGCGAACTGGCCCAGTCCGCTGCGGATCTCGCCGCGACGGCCGTCGACAAGACCACGGCCGTCGATCTCAACGCCGAATGGTTCCGCGGCAACTACGAGCTGCTACTGCCCATCGGCCTCGTCCTGACCGTCGCCACGTTCTGTCTCCAGCTGATGCGCGCGGCCTGGCGCCGTGACGAACGTGCTCTCGTACAGGCGGTCACCGGGACGGTGGCGGGAGTCCTGTTCGCGTTCGCGGCCATCGCCTGCACCACGGTCGCGCTGACCGTTGTCGACGCGCTCTCCGCCGGGCTGTTCAAGGCGGCGAACACGTCGGTCGACGACTCGATACGGCGCATCATCGAGGTCAACAACCTCGGACCGATGTACGAGTTGGGCTGGGCCATCCCAGCCATGGTCGGCCTCGGGTGCGCGATCGGCGCGTTCCTCTACTGGGCGGTGATGGTCGCCCGCAAAGTCGGCCTCCTGGTCCTGGTGACGCTCGCGGTGTTCGCCGGCGCGGGCGGCGGCTGGGAGGTGGCCCGACGCTGGCGGCGCGGCTGGATCGAGGCGACCAGCACGTTGATCGTCAGCAAGTTGCTCATGACGATTGTGTTCCTGCTGGGTGTCTCGGCCATGGGCAAGAGCAACGCTTCCGACGGGCTCTCCGCTCTGTCGGACGCGATGGCGGGCATCGTCGTGATGGTCCTGGTGATGCTGTGCCCCTACGCGACGTACAAGTTCGTGCACTGGGCCGCCGACGGCGGCGGTCAGGATGACCTGCACCGAACAGGCGTCGCGGGGATGGCGGTGGCCGCTGGTGCGGCGAAGACCGCGGGTCAGCTCGCAATGCAGGTCGGCACCGGTATGCCCGCTCCGCAGGGTCCCGCGAAGGTTCCGGGCCAGGGATCGGGTGGCGTCGCGTCCGGCATCGACCCGACCGGCGGATCGGGCGGCGACAGCAACCCGAAGCAGACCCACTTCCGCTTCGGCGAGGACCAGAACGCCACGGGTGACAAGGGCAGTGCGCTGATCCGGCGGCCTCCGGCGGATGGTGACCGCGGTCAGCCGTTGATCCAGCGTCCTGGCCAGGGGACGGCGGCCGATGCAGCGCCGGCCTCCTCCGGGCCGACGCCTCAGGGCGCCTCCGTCGGGCAGCCGCAGGTCACACATCTGGACCCGCCGGCGCCGAGGCGTGCCGGACAGTCGACGGCGAGTGGGCCCTCTCCACATGGTGGTACCACCCCGCAGCGGTGGGTCTACCCCGCGCCGCCGGGTGGATCGGGCTCGTAGTCCTCGCCCGACGGGGTGGGCGGCGCATGTCGCGTCCGACGCCGCCCACCCCGCCCTCGCCGCCTCGACTCCTCTTTCTCTCCACGTTCCAAGGACGACTTCGCCTTGCTTTCCGACACCTCCCCCTCCGACGGCCCGACCACTGTGAAGTTCCCTCACCGTTCGCGGCGCGGCGTGCTGCTCGGCCTTTCGGCACCTCAGCTGATCGTCGTCAGCATCACCGGGCTGCTGCTGCTCGCGGTGCTGCTCACCGCCGGCGTCACCGGGGCGCTCAAGCTCATACCGCTGTGGACGGTGATCCTGGCGGCGGTGTTCATCCGCCATCATGGGCGGTCGCTTGCCGACTGGGCACCCATCGCCGCGCGGTTCGCGCTGCGCCGCTTCCGGGACCAGCTCATCTGGCTCGCCCGGCCGTCCACCCGGCCACGGCGCGAGGGCCTGCTCCACCTGCCCGGCACCGCGGCTTCGCTGTGCGTCGTCTCCGCCCCTCGCGGCGGTTTCGGCGCCGTGCACGATCCGCACCACGGCACCCTCACCGCCGTCGTGAAGGTCTCCTCCCGTGCCTTCGCCCTGCTCGACCCGGCCGCCCAGACGAACAACGTCGCGGGCTGGGGACGCACGCTGGCGGCCCTGGCACGCACCGGGCACATCGCCCGGGTCCAGGTCCTGGAGCGCACGGTGCCCGACTCCGGCGACGGCCTCAACCGATACTGGCAAGAACACGGCAACGCCCAGACGCGCCTGGCCGGCCCCATCTACGGCGACCTGCTGGCCGCCGCCGGCCCCGCCGCCGCACCGCACGAGGCGTACGTCGCCCTCGCCCTCAACCTCAAAGCCGCCCGCCGACTGATCAACCAGGCCGGAGGCGGACTGACCGGCAGTTTCGCTGTCCTGGGCCAGCTCACCTCCACCTTCGACCAGGCCGCCCGCAACTCCGGCCTCACACCCGGCAACTGGCTGGGCGCCTCCGAGATCGCCGCCGTGATCCGTACCGCGTACGACCCCGCCGCGTCGGCCGCGCTGGACCAGTGGTCCTCCTCTGACCGCGCCCAGGCCGACCCCGCTGCCGCCGGACCCGTCGTCCTGATCGAGAAGGCCGACCGGATCCAGACCGACTCGGCCCACCACGCCACGTTCTGGATCGAGAACTGGCCGCGCATCGAAACCTCGCCAGGCTTCCTGCACCAGCTCCTGTTCACCTCCGGTGTCCGCCGCACGCTGTCGCTGACGTACGAGCCCAAGGAACTGGACTCCGCGCTCAAGGACGTACAGCGCCGCAAGGCCACCGTGATCGCGGACGCCGCCGAGCGGCAGCGCAAGGGGCAGGTCGACTCCGAAGAGGACTCGGTCGAGTACGCCGACATCAAGCAGCGCGAGCGCCAGCTGATCGCCGGGCATGCCGACATCGCCCTCACCGGCCTGCTCACGGTCAGCGCCGATTCCGACGAGCAGCTCAACGCGGCCTGCGCCGCGATCGAGACGGCGGCCGTCGCCGCCCTCGTCGACCTGCGCCTTCTGACCTGGCAGCAGGCCGAGGCCTTTACCAACGCCGCCCTGCCGCTCGCCCGCCCGTAGCACCCGCACCACCGCTTCAGCGCTCTACCGAAGGGCACATCCACATGCCGACCGAGCCCCTGCCCGAACTGGCTCCGGACTTCGTCCCGTTCGCCACCGCCGCGCTCGACTTCCACCAGGCGATCAACATCCCCGTCGCCCCCATCGCCGCCGGCCGCGCCGAACTCGACTCCCTGCACGCCCACGTCGTCGCGCTGTACGGGCTGCTCGACGCCCACACCGCCCGCACCACACCCGTGGCCAGGGCAGAAGGCGACCATCTGCGGGCGTGCCGGATCCGGCTGTGGCAGGCAGCCGAGCACCTCCACGCCGCTTTCCACGCCGCGCCGCACTCCGGCTCCGGCCGCCTTCCGACCCGGGAGGCGTGCCGGGCCCGGCTGCCGGAGGGAGCGCCCGAACTCACCGTGTGCCAGCGCCACCTGGCCACCGCCGCCCGTGTCCGCCGTGACCACACCCCGGCCGATCTGCGCGACCCCTTCACCGGCCTCACCCGACACTGACCATCAGGAGCACCACCCCCATGGCCTCTCGTACCCGCGCCAGCGCCAGCCCGCTGTTCGTCCCGCGCAAGAGCGACCGCCGTACGGCCCGCACCGCCCGTCATCAGTTCGCCGCCGCCCGGGACCAGGCCCGGCACGCCGCGCGCCCCGCAGCCCGCCCGACCGCGCCTGGGCTCGACCCCGAGTTGCGGGCCACCTACCCGGCCGCTGGCCGTCCCGGGCCGGCCTCCGCTCGCGGTGGCCGTCTCAAGCTGCCCGCCCACCGGATGACCACGGCCACCGCGTCGGGGGCCTACCCCTTCCTCGCTGAAGGCGGCCTCGGCGCTCAGGGCATTTACATCGGCCGTGACGTGCACGCGGAGGCGGCCTTCACGTACGACCCGTTCGCCCTGTACGGGGGTCTCGACGGCTTCACCAATCCCAACATCCTGCTGGCCGGGATCATCGGCATGGGCAAGTCCGCCCTGGCCAAGTCCCTCGCGGTGCGCGCCGTGGCCTTCGGCTACCGGATCTACGTGCCGTGCGACCCGAAGGGCGAGTGGACCGTCGTCGCCCAGGAGCTGGGCGGGCAGACCATCGCGCTCGGCCCTGGCCTGCCCGGGCGCCTGAACCCCTTGGACGCGCCCGCCCCGCCGTACGGCGTCAGCAAGGAGGACTGGACGAGCGAGGTCCGCAAGCGGCGCCTACTGCTGCTCGACTCGCTCGCGAAGACGGTCCTGGGGCGCGAGCTGCATCCCATGGAGCACACCGCCCTTGACGTGGCGCTCGACCAGGTCGTCGCCTACGCCGAAGCCAACGGCACCACCCCGCTTCTGGGCGAAGTCGCCTACGTCCTCGGCTCCCCGGATCGACTCGATGCCGCGCTCGGCGACTTGTCCGGCCGCCTCGGGCACGCCGCCGAGGACCTCGCCCACACACTGCGCCGACTCGTGCACGGCGACCTGGCCGGCATGTTCGACGCGCCGAGCACCGTGGCATTCGACCCGAGCGCGCCGATGCTGTCCATCGACCTGTCCCGCCTCGGCGGCGCGGGCGACGACACCGCGCTGGTCCTGGCCATGACCTGCGCCTCCGCCTGGATGGAGTCTGCCCTCGCCGACCCCTCCGGAGGACGTCGCTGGGTGATCTACGACGAGGCATGGCGCGTCATGCGGCACGTCGCGCTGCTGGAGCGGATGCAGAGCCAGTGGAAGCTCTCCCGCGGCCTGGGCATCGCGAACCTGATGGTCATTCACCGCCTCAGCGACCTGCTCGCCGCCGGTGATGCCGGCTCCCGGGGTCGGGCCCTGGCTGAGGGCCTGCTCACCGACTGCTCCACCCGGATCATCTACCGCCAGGAAGCCGACCAACTCGCCTCCGCCGCCTCTTTGTTGGGGCTCACCGGTGTCGAGACCCAGGCGGTCTCCGCTCTCACCAAGGGGCGTGGCCTGTGGAAGGTGGCGGGCCGATCGTTCATTACTCAACATCTTCTGCATCCGCGGGAGCGCGAGTTGTTTGACACGGATGCACGCATGGGCGCAATCGCTCGTCCTTGATCGATCCCACCGTTCGGGGGGGCCGGCGCCACGTCCCGGCCCCCGCGTCTTCCCGCCCGAGCGTTCCTAGGAAGTCCCCCTTCATGTCTCAGCAGTACAAGATCCGCTGCGCAATGCACCGGCTCGTCCAGCGCTATCTCCGCGCCACCGCAGCCGACGCTTCTCACGGCTACATCCCCCTGGCCACAGGCCCGTTCGGCGCCCTCGACGAATCCCGGCGGCTCGGCGCCCGGCAGGAATCGGGCTTCCGGCATGTCTGAACGAATACCGACGCCCGCCGCCGGCTCTCCTGCGTCTCCTTTCACAGAGCACCCGGTCTCCCTCGCTCTTCGCAAGGCCAACGAGCGTGCCGACCTTGCGACATTCGCCCAGGATCTCGCCGCCCAACTGCCCGGTTCCTGGACCGTCGTCGCCCAAGAGCATGCCGCGTACGCCGGTCAGTCCCCGCTCACGGGGCAGCTCTGGGACGACGGTCATGTGCAGTGGGCTCTCGAACAGTTCGTGCTGTCCCGCTACGCCGTGCTCACCACCGACACCGGTTGCGAGCTGGTCGTCGTCGACCGCCCTCGGCGCACACGGGAGTTCCTGGTCGCCGCCTTGCAGCCAAGCGGCAACGACGTCGCGGACCGGGTCAAGGCGCCCGACGGCATCGTCGTCGACGCGGACCCGGCGCGCGCGGCATCGGCGGTGACACACCGGCTGCTTCCCCGCTACGAGCAGGCCGTACGTGCGGCACGCGTTGAACAGGTCGCCGTGGCGGTAGCCGCCAGCGAGCGAGTTCTTGCCGAGTGGGACGCGATCTCCGACAGCCTGTGCGACACCGATCACTGGCCGCTCGATGAGCGCTACGACCTGCGCCAGCAGCAACGGGATGCGGAGATGTGGGCTCTGTTCGCTCCTTTCCTCGACTACGGCCCTGCTCTGGTCGCCCACGCCGAGGAGATGCTCCCGTTCCTGGATCCGCAGGATCGTGCGGAGGGGCGGTGGCAATACCGGCTTCGGGTGCTACGCGAGGCCTTGGAGGGCGGCGCACGCGTGCAAGCCGACTTCGAGTTCGTCACCGGCGCGCTCCTTCCGGGTCACCCTCGCGCCGGGGCCGCGCTCGCGAAGTCTGTCGTCGAGCGCAATGCCGAAGGCTGGCATTACTCCTTGACCTGGATGGAGAGCAGCGGCGTGCTGGTCGAGATGGCCCAAGCCGAGCGCGGCCGGCCGGTCAGGTCACCGCAGTCCGCGCAGGTCCAGGCCGCCCGTGCCCGGTCGCCTCATACGGTCGGCCAGAGCGTCACGACGACAGCGGTGTCCGCCACTACGGTGCCGCCCGGTCTCCTCGCGCACGACCGCGTGCGCCGATCGCGCTAGCGCACATTCCCCGGCCCCGCCAAATCCGTCTTCGGGCCACATCCTCGTCCTCCGCATGGCCCCGACCTCTGCGAGGTGCACCTCACGTGGCGGAAATACCCCCGCACATCACCGTCGCCCACCACGCCCAGTACGGCGTCGTGGCCGCGATGTCACACGACCACCACGTCGCCGATCACATGCTCCGGCGGGTCGGCTTCGAGCGGCTGCCCGACAGCCACCTGTACGCCCTGACCGAGCCGGACCGTGATCTGACGCGGCGCGGACAGCAGGCCGTTCAGTCGTTGCGTGCCGCGCAGTACAGCGTCACCTCCGACGCCGTGTACGACCTCAAGCCCGTCCCCCGGCCCAACCCTGGCCGAGGTCTCTTCGGCGGACAGGCGAACACCCCCGTCCCGGACTTCCTCGGAGCCGGGGAGGCGGTCTCCGCCTACGCCCGCGCGCTCGATGCCGACATCCGGGCCGCCCAGATCGTCGTGCACGACCAGGTGCGCGATCCCGACGGCACGTTGCGCGCCGTCGGCACCGACATCCACACCGGCGAAGGCGTACTGCTACACGGCGAAGGCAATCTGCGCTACGTCGAGACGCGGCTGGACAGCACGGCCCTCGCGTTCGACGCGTTCTCGTACATCCGCGGCAACGGACGTCCCGATCCGACTCCCGCGACCTCGCAGCGCCGGGTCCAAGCCGCCACCGCCATCTCCCCGGCCCGCGCGCGCACTTCGGTGCCGCAGCGGCCCGACGTCACGGTCGCCTTCCGCCCGGCCCAGGCTCCCCGGCAGCCGGCCCACACCCGCTAGGTCATCCGAACCCGAAGGAATCCTTCAGCGTGAAACTGCAACTCGAGCCCGACGTCGCCTTCGGTGTCCATCCTGAGTTCGGTGTGGTCGCCGCCGTATCGGACGATCACCCGTTCCTTGACAAGGTGCTGCGCAAGCACCACTTCCGCCACAACAGCACCCTCGATCTCTACACGCTGGCCGACGACACCCCGCACAACACGGCGGTGCGGGCCGTAGCTCGTGCCAGCCGCGAGTTCCAGGACGCCGGCCTCTCGGTCGCCGCCGATCCGCGCATAATGCTGCCGCCGCCGATCCCGACGCCGGACGGGGTGCACCCACGTCAGGCGCTGCCGGGGCAGTCGCTGACCGCCCTGACCGGGGAACTGCACGAGCTGCGCCGCTCGTCCGATGTCGCCGATGTACTGGACCAGATCCTCGACGAACACCACGGCGTTGTCGGGGACTTGGAGGAGTTCATCGACACGGCAGCTGCCTGGTGCGACCGGCTGGGTACCGCCAACGGCCGCGAGCTGGGCCAGCACCTGCGCACCATCGCCCACCACGTCGCGTTCCTCGGTGATCAGCTCGTCACCGCCCAGCTCGACCTGGCGGTCATGCCGGACGTGACCCCGGAAGGCGCCCCGGCACTGGCCGACGTTCCGCTGCTGCCCCGGTACGAGCTCCCGTCGGTCACGCACACCGCTCGCGCCCGCGCCGCTCTCTCGTCCTCCCCGAACCGCCCGGCTGCACAGCCCACTTCGCCGGACGAATGCCCTCCGCGAGGAGCTTGGCGGTCTCCCGTCCGAGGTGACCGAGCACGCCGCTGGGCGGGCGGTGAGCGCAGGCAGCCGCGTACTCGGCCATGAGCTGCTGGGTCGAGACGGTCTCCGGTGCGGGGGCGCCTGCGCTCCCCGAAGGAGAAGTAGTTCCTAGATCCAAGTTCCTAGGTCCTAGATCCGGACCGTGAGGGCTCATCGAGGGCTCACTGAGTGCTCCGTGAGTGCTCCGTGAAGGCTCACAGAGTGTGCTCTGAGCTGCGGTTTTGTTGTGATGGGCAGGTAGCTCGTCCGGGATGCGTGAACCCTCAGTGAGTCCTCCGTGAGGGATCACGGAGGACTCAGTGCCGTCTACGTGAGTTCGTGATGCGGCCGAGGTGGGCCGTTCGACGTCGTGGTGCGGGCAGGCGGGGAAGCGAACGCCGCTCGGCCGGTTGACCTTCTGATGCTGGCGCCAGGTGACGATGTGCAGGTACCGCTTGCCGTCATCCCCTTCGTAGCGGCAGATCAGGTGCGCGGCGGCGAGTTGGGTGAGGTCGTCCTCGACGTCCACGGGACTGTGTTCCGGGCGCAGCGACCACAGCAGTCCGGTGATCACTGCGGGCTGGTCGCGGAAGCGGCCGTGGTCGTCGGCCTGGGTGAGGAGGCCGAAGAAGGTCCGTTCGGCGGAGAGAGAGACAGCGGCGAGCGACTCGGATGCGAAGGCTTCGGGTTTGATCGTTCGGATCCGGGCCACGGGTCAGCGGCCCCCGTCCGATGGAGCGCAGGCCTCCGCGGTGGGACGCAGGGACCCGGTGGTCAGGTCGAGGTCGTGCGCCTCGTCCCAGTTCGCCTCGGGAAAGGCTCGGATCACCCAGCGGGCGGCAGCAGTTCGCTGGGGCCGGTTGAGAGGTATGGGCTGTCCCCGCTCGTCGTACGCGCGGGTATAGGGACTTGGCCAGGTCTGGCTGGGCTGGTGCTGCGAGACGCGGATGATGCGGGCATCAGGCACCATGTCCGCCAGGACGAGCGCCAGGCGGTGCTGGCGGATACCGTCATGGGGTTCAACGGCCTTGACGGGCTGGGCGGTGATCGCCCTTCCGCTTCGGGACGCGGGCATGCGACAATTCCTCACTCGTAGGTGGGGTGGGACGGCCGTTCTCGTCGAAAAGGCCAGCCGACTCGCCCCGGTTATGAATCCGCACCCTCAGGGGTGGCGGGCTCGGCGCCCGGGAGCCGCTAACTCCTGGGCGCCGTTTCTCATTTCCTGCTGGAAATCGCAGAGTTGGTGCTGGGGTCTCGCTTCGTTCTCCTCCGTTGCGGGGTCGTCGCTCGGCGGTGCCGGCGTCGGGACCAGCAACATATGCAGTAGGCGGTGAACACTCCAGCGGACAGTGGGTGCTGGGGGAATTCGACGCCAACTCGACATATATCGCTGGGTTGGAGAATTCCTACGCTGGACACGGCGGTGCTGGGTATACCGCTCCGGGCCGACTCCTTCACCGTTGGAATGAGCAGGCATCAGGATGCACACGGACTGGCGCAGGATCGGATTCCCGCAGTCCCCGAGATCTTGGTCCGGATGCGGTTTCTGACGTCCGATCGACGAAGCAGGGACATGCAACACTCCTCATACGACAGCCACTCACGAATCCCGTCCCGGTTGGGGAGTTGCCGAGGTGCGTCTCCCGCGCCCTCCGGGCTCGGAACCGCACACGTTCCAACGACCGAGGGGCGGAGCCCTCGGTATCGGTTCCTTCCGGAAGCCCTCCGCGCGCACGATGCCGCGGCCGTACCCCGGTAACCCCATCTCGGCCGGGAGCCTTGGCAGGGTCGAAGACGAAGACCGAGCCGGCGTGCAACGCCACCCGCCCTTCGCTAAGCTGAAGCTATTCCCGACTACAGAAAAAGTCAACGCACTGGATCTACTCCAGCTTGCATAAAAAACGAGGTCAGATGCCTGCTCGTCACTTCGACCGAAGCCGTCTGCGCGCGGTCCGGCGAGCCGCCGAGATCTTCCAGGCCGCCGTGGGCGAGGCCCTGGGGGTCTCCGACTCCGCGGTCGCCAGCTGGGAGAGCGGTGCGCAGACTCCCGATCCAGAGAAGCTGCCCGCTCTGTCCCGCGCTCTCGGCCGGGATCTGGACGATCTGTTCCCGCGGTCCGGACCCCCCGACCTGACCGATCTGCGCTGCGACGCCGGCTACTACCAGTACGAGACGGCCACACTGATCGGCACCCGGAGCGCCGGGCCTGTGGCGGCGGCCGAACGCGGCGAGCGACGCCTCAAGGACAGGTACGTCCCGGCGTTGGCGTCGGCATACGGGGTCAGCGAAGAGGATCTGCGGCGAGCTGAGGCCAGATCGATCGCCAAGGCACAGGGCCTGCATGTCGACGAACTCGAGCTGTCGGGAAAACGGGCGGGCCCGGTTCCCGGCAGCCCTCCCGAGTCGCTGGCCGAAAAGATCACCCTGCTCCTGGACAACTCGTACCCCAGCCCCCCTGGGCCCCCCTCTGACGCGGAAATGACCACCGCGGTGAACGCCCACGCTGGCGCCCAGATCATCACCGAGCAGGAGTTCCGGGACCTCCGAACCGGCGTCATCGAATCCGCGTCACCTGCCGCGTTGGACGCACTGGCGGCGGTCGTAGGTGTCTCGCGGATGTACTTCGAACCGGATGACACCGTGGCCGCCCAGGTCTACGAGGGTCTTCAGCTCCTGGCTGCCGCCAAGAAGGGAGCCGTGGGCCGAGTGAGGGCTCGCGGCCTCGGCGCACAGGGGCTGTCACCGAAGGCCATGGCTCTGGTCAACGAGTTGGTGGCGGAGCTGGAGGAGAAGGAGACGGACGCCGGCGAGTGACGCCGGACGGACTCAGGTCCGGTGTCGGTGGATTTCGATGAACTGGACTACGACATCCGTGATGGGGCGGTCGTTGTGGCCGGTGGGGATCTTCGAGATGGCGTCGACGACCTCCTGCCCTTGGATCACTTCGCCAATGATCGTGTGCCGACCGTTGAGGTCCGGCGCCGGCCTGAGGGTGATGAAGAACTGCGAGCCGACGGTGTCCGGAGCTGTGGTGGTCATGGCCACCATGTACGGCCGTTCGAATGTCACAGCCGGGTCGATTTCGTCCGGGAACTCCCAGCCTGGTCCCCCAGTACCGTCACCTTGCGGATCGCCTCCCTGGATCATGAGACCGGCGGCCACACGGTGGAAGATCGTTCCGCTGTAGAGCGGCCCGAATCCCAGTTCGCCCGTCCGCGGGTCTCTCCACGTCCAAGTCCCCCGGGACAGGCCACTGAAGCTGGCGACCGTCTCCGGCGCGGACTCCGGAAAGAGCCTCACGACGATCTGTCCCAGGGTCGTATGCAACGTGGCGGTCAGTTCTTGCACCATGGACTTCCGTCCCGTCATCCGTGTCCCCGCACATGCAACAGCACAACCGCCCAGGTCAACGCGAGGACACGCCAGTCGTACGCTCGAACCAGGGCCCGCTGGACCGCGTCCGGTACGGCTGTGGCCCCTCGGAGTCGGCGGACAGGGGTCCGCATACCGTCACCGTCCTTCCGCTGCTGTGACCTGACTCCCCAGGGCACCGAGGACCACGACGCCTGTCATCGAGGTCGCGGCGGAGTCCGAGGACGCGAGAGACGACTCCAGGTAGCCCGGCCCGCGCCCTCTGGGTCGTGGGCCGGCGAAGGGGTCACGGCCGATCGGTCACAGAGTCCGGCTTGTGCACCTGTCCTGCGGCGATCACCGCACTGATCTGCTTAAGAGCATCGAGGTCGGCCAGTGGATCTCCGTCGACGACCAGCAGGTCGGCACGGAGGCCAGAGGCGATGCGGCCGGTCGACCTGCCGAGACCGAGGGCGTCGGCCGCGTGGGAGGTAGCCATATCGACGATCCGGGTGTTCGGAATGCCCAGGTGCGCGTAGAACGCGAGGGCGGGTACGAGCGTCCCGTCGAATCCGGTCCGCTGCACTCCGGCGTCGGTTCCGGCGATGAGTCTGACTCCGGCTTCGGCCATCTCCCGGACCTGCCCGAAGAGGACCTTCGCCCGCTCCTCGCCGAAGACACGCGGCACCATCTGCCAGTGGGGGCTGACAGCCGGACAGACCGCGATGCCCTGATCGACGATCTTGTTGAGTACTTCGCGACGCAGACCGAAGCCGTCCTCCGTCATCCAGGAGCAGTGCTCGATGGTGTCCACGCCCGCGTCCACGACCGCCGTGATGCCGTCCGCCCCATGAGCGTGCGCGGCCACCGGTACGCCGGCCTGATGCGCCTCATCCACCAGAGCACGCAACTCGTCCACTGAGAACTGGCTTTGCCAGCTCTTCGGCCCGTCCTTGGTCAGGCCGCCACCGGTCGCCATGACCTTGATCACGCCAGCACCCGCAGCCAGGTTCCGTCGCACCAGGTCACGGACGGCGGTCTCGCCGGAGACCTCGCCGCCCAGGAAATAGCAGTGACCCCCGGGCGTGGTCAACGGGGTGCCCGCGGACACGACCCGAGGACCGGGCGTGCTGCCACGGGCGATCTCGTCGTCCAGACGCAGAGCCAGGTGGTTGCGGTCGCCCAGGTCCCGAACGGTCGTCACGCCACTACGGACGAGTTGATCGGCGCGTCGGCGCATCTCCGACAGAAGGTGTTCGTCGTCCGAAGCGCGGAGGGCGGCCACCGGGTCGCTGCTGCCGTCGAACACCACGTGGACGTGGGCATCGATGAGCCCGG
The DNA here is from genome assembly GCF_044765425.1 of Streptomyces sp. NPDC102462. NCBI lineage: Bacteria > Bacillati > Actinomycetota > Actinomycetes > Kitasatosporales > Streptomycetaceae > Streptomyces > Streptomyces sp. NPDC102462. The sequence continues at coordinate 26,610 of NZ_JBIWKB010000078.1, forward strand.
GAACAACCGTCGCGCCGGGAAACGCGAGGTGTGTCTCGTCCGCGCCGGCGCGGGCGGCGAGCTGCGTGCGGGGTCCGACCGCGGTGATCGTGGCGCCCTCGACGAGGATGGCGCCGTCCTCCATGTATGTCCCGGAACCGGTCAGGATCCGGTCGGCCGTGATCAGCATGTCGTCTCGTCTCCTCGTTCTCCCGTGGTCACGCGCTCAGCCGGAGCACTTCCGACACCGCGATCAGCTGACGGACGTCCTCGTCCCGGTCGTCCCCCTTCGGCACCGCCAGGGCGACCGCCTGCCCCGGTGCCGGAACATCGTTCCTGATCATGTCGGCGGCGACGCGCAGACGTTGGGCCAGCTGAGCAGGATCAAGGTCTAGCAGGTTCATGCCTTCCCCCCTGCCCACCACATAGGGGCTGATGTCAACCAGTCCGTCCCGGCATTCCACTATCCGGCGGTGGTACCGGCGGTGGACGCCACGCGCGCGCCACCGATCCCAGAACCCCAACGAAGCGGGACGCAGGTGGTTCTGGGGATAGACCTCGATCAGGAGCTGCCACAAGGGGGCCAGCCGACGGTGATCGCGTCGTCGGCGCAGCCACAGCCGAGTGGCGGTGAGCCTGGCGCGGGCCACCGAGTACGTGACGCCCGCGGCGAAGAGCAGGCTGGACACGACCAGCAGGAGCGACGCGTAGGTGTTGACCCGATACGACACTGAACCACCGCTCCACCGGACGGTGACGAAGACCGCGCGGATCGCGCAGGCCACAGCCATCCCGCCCAGGCCGATCGCGGCCATCCACAAACCCGTGGCGTGCGGCCGGCGCGACATGCGCGCGTAGGCGGCGGACCACCATGCGGCGGCACCGATCGCGTACATCAGGTACAGGCCGGCGATGGTGTAGAAGAGAAAGATCTGGGGGACCGTCATGTCCACGGTGACATACGGCTTGCCGAGTTCATCGTGCGGCACGGTCACGGCGGCCACCGTGATCGCCACCGCGACCAAGGCCATGATGACGCCTTCCCACCGGGCACGACGACGCGCTCCCGGCCCGTCCGCCGAGTACAGGTAGAAGCACATCAGGAAGTAGACCGCCAGCAACAGCAACAGGTTCTGGGCGAGCCGGGCCATGCCGTGCCCGGCGAGGGTGTCGATACCGCTGGCTCCTCCCGGCATGGCCGCTGGGTACGACAGGCCCATGCACAGGAAGGCGAGCGCCACCGACCGCGTGGGAGCGTCGTACGGAGCACGGAACCACAGGTAGAGCCGCCACGCGACAGCGACCGCGATGATCAGCAGAAGGTACTTGACCACGACCTACAACCACCCTCGCCGGTCGCCCAGAGCAGACTGAACCCGACGCACTCGCGGGTCCTCCGACAACGGAGGGAGTGCATCCACCACAGAGGACCACTCCAGGATGATCGTGGCCGCCAGCTCGACCGAGCACTCCTCCGCGTCCTCGTACGAGCAGCGAGCGGCGACCCGCCGGATCAACTTGGGGTCCAGGACGGGCATGAGGGCTGACCACTCCTCGACGAACTCGTCCGGGGACGCCTCGGGGGCCGCACGGCTTTCCTCCCACTCATCGACGAGGATGTGGAGGAGTTCGTGCAGGATGATTTGCCGCTGGTGCAACGGAGTCGTCTCCTCCTGGTAGAAGATCACGTCCGTCTTCGGCATCTCGACCCACAGTCCCGAGGGTCCGGGCTTTTCCAGCGCGAAGGGACGCAGGACCATCGGACGTCCACGCCGCTCACCGAGCGCCCTGGCAAGCTCGTCCATGTCCAGAGGCGGAACGATGCCAAGGCTGCGCAGCTCCTGCCGCAGGCGTCGGTGCAGGCCGCGCTCCACTGTTCGCTTCTCGGCCGTACGCCATCGCCCCAGCCGCCGGCGCCACGCCCGTCCCCTCACGGGAACCGTAGATTCCGGCTCGCCGCGGCGGCTTTCTCCCGGAGACATTGCGCAATCCCTTCGTACCGGCCGAACAGGGCTCGCACTCGAAGCCGCCCGTCAGCCACCACGGGTCAAAGACGTTTCCGTCCCCAGGGCAGCGCTCATGAAGGTGATCGCAGACACCGAGACCAGGACCCTCCGCATGGAGCGGACCAGCCGCAGCGATTGGGCTGCAAGGACCTGCGAGACCCTTCTGGACGCGCTTGATCGCAAGAGCGAACGGAAGGCGATCGGCCGGAGCCTTTCGAGGTGACTCCCGGGAACCTCTCGGACCTTACGTGAGGCTCATAAAAGACCAACAATCGAAAGGCCCTCCTCGCGATCCGAGGAGGGCTGAAAAACGCCTAGGCGAAAGGTGTCAAATCGACCATCCGAAATGTCGATCAAGACCCTGAGCTGCCACTTGCCCTTACGTTCATTTTGGTCGCCCCCGCGCAGCCACTGCACGATTTCGTTATATTTTCGAGATACTTAAAATGGAAGATATATATCTATAAGGGACATCATTGACAATAGCGCGCTCGACCTTTGGGGGGTACATCGGGTGTGGGGGTGGCCACGAGCGTGCAAGTTCACCCAGGTCGCCGCGTAATCCTCCGGGTCATGCCTGCGGATATATTCAGCCAGCTGACCGGATACTCAGAGTTCTGGCGCGAGTACCACTTGTGTACGCTGACCACTCTTCGCCCTGACGGCAGCCCGCATGTAGTACCCGTTGGCGTGACCGTCGATGTCGATGCAGGCGTCGCTCGCGTTATTACTCGCAAATCCAGCAAGAAGATCGCCAACATTCAGGCGTCCCGGCCCGGTGAAGCACACGTGGCTGTCTGCCAGGTCGACGGAGGACGCTGGGCCAGTCTGGAGGGCACGGCCGAGGTCCTCACCGACGCTGCCGCGGTGGAAGACGCCGTCACCCGCTACGCCGACAGATACGGACGGACCCCGGCCCCGGATCCGGAGCGCGTTGTCATCGAGATCACGATTACTCGGGCCATGGGCCTGGCCAGTCGTTCCCAGCCGACACCGTCACGGCGCACTGCCTGAAGCGAAGGTTTCGAGGCACTGCCGAGCGGCGCCGCGCACCGTGCGGGCGAGATGGTCGGCTTATCTGCCTGCGGCGGTGAGACTTGCACGCATAGCTGCTTGGAGGTCCTTGCGGGCTTGGTGGAACCGTTCCAGTCCTTCGAGGTACTCAGGCGACGCCAGGGAGAGTCCTGGGTGGGAGTCGAGCAAGTCGCGCCATTGCCGGAGCAGCCTGTACGCGTGATCGGACTTCTCTCGAACCGCCTGCGGCGCTTGCAGGGCGACTCTGTAGCGCTGCGTCAGTACGGAAGTATCGCGAAAAGCGTCCAACGCCGCCTGGTACCGCGCGGCCGCATCGTTCTCCCTGAGGATGATCACCCGCAGGACCGACGAGCTGTCATTCAAGGCGGCGAGGTATGTGCTGTAGAGATCCCGGAGGGATTCGTGCATGCGGTTCGCTTGCTCACGACGGGATCGTGTGTGGTCGGCGATCAAGGTCGAGCCGATCCCTAAGACGGCACCGACGACTGTGCCTAGCAGCGTCCCCCAGTCCACGCGTGCCACCGTAGTACGACCAGCTCGGCACGGAAACCGGACAAATGCCAGCACTGTTCTCCTCGTTCGCCGACCAACCATGAGGCTCAGAGGAGCCCACTGGGGTACTCATCGGCGTCTCGCCACCGGCAGGAGCCGAACAAACCCGCTAGTCGACCTCCTGCACCAGAGCACGCCCGCGCACGTCGGCGAACGGGGTGTGGACACCTTTCCACACGTGCGCGCGTGACGCTCCATGCGCGGCTGGCGTCATAGCCGAGCCTTCTACTGCGGGGCCCATGACCTCCCTGGCGTTCCTGACCGCCGGCGTCACGAGGCCCTCTCCGCCACGGACTGGCAGCCCGCTGCGTCAGCGGTTAGGGCACCGGACGTTTCCCAGTCGAACACGAGGTCGACGTGGGGCTTCCTGATCACATGCGGGTTGGACTCGACGGGGTGACAGGCGTGGGCGGGGTGGACGGTGAGCATGGGGGTGCTGTCACGGGCCGTGCGGTCCCAGGCCGTGACGAGGTCGGTCATCGTGTCGGCCAGGTCGTCTGCCTGGGGGCCGTAGGCGTGGACGCCGAATTCCCAAAGCCCGTCGCCATCGTCGCTGATCTTGCGGTGCAGCACGTGGGCGAGGGAGTCGTCGCGGACGAGGGTCGCGGCGTCCGAACCCTTGGAAGGTTGGAGTACGCCTGTGTCGAGAGCCTTGTCGACGGCCAGGCGTGCGAACCCGATGTGGAGGTGGGTGGCCAGCCACAGCATGAGCTTGTCGAAGGGCACCTGGCCGGGGATGGTGACGCCGGTCCACCGCTCGGTGCGGGGCATATCGAGAGCGGCTTCGAGGCGACTGGTGTCGGTGGGGGTGCCGTCGGCGAAGCGTACGGTGATCTCGCCGCCGCGCAGCTTGACGGTGTGGTCGGGTCGGTAGCCGGGGCCCTGGAGAGGGACGAACCCGCACACCTCGAAGCGGTCGGCCACCAGCAACTCGTCGCGTTTGGTGAAGGCGACGGACCATGTGTAGCCGTGGATCCGCAGTGGGACGACCAGGCGCCCGGCCTCGGAGAGGCTGCTGATCCAGGCGGGCGGGATGTCGCGGGCTTCGACGGTGACGACGATGGCGTCCACGCTGCCCGGGGCGGCGAGGGTCGCGGGCGGCTGTTCGCCGTCGCCGAGGTGGACGCGGACCTGGTGGTATCCGGTGTCGTCGAGGAAGCGGCGGGCGCGGTCGGTGACGTAGGGGTCGATGTCGATGGTGATCACCGTGCCGTGCGGGCCGACCAGCTCCTGGAGGAGGGCGGCGTTGTAGCCGCCCGAGCCGATCTCCATCACGGTGTCGCCCAGACGGAGGGCAGCATCGCGCAGCATGACCGCCTGCAGCCAGGGAGCTGAGACGCTGCTGGTGGTCTTGCCGTCCGGGGTTTGCTTGGTGACGGGGGCCTTCTTGGCGTCGTAGGCATCGGCCAGTGGGACACCGGGCAGGAAGCGGTGGCGAGGTGCGTGCCGGATGGCGGCCTCGATCATGCTGCCCGCGTCCATGTAGCCGTCTTCGATCAGCCGGTCGGCCATCGTCTGACGCAACGCAGCGACTTCTTGTGCCTGTTGGGCGGACTCGGGAATGGTTGCAGGGATGATCGGGTAGCGGTGGACGGGCGGCAGTCCGGTCAGCAGGCCAGGCCACACGGTGTCGATGACATGCGCGCTCGGGGTGAACAGCGGTTGGTCGAGGTGGGGCAGGTCCGTGATCTCGTGCCATTCCCAGCGGCTGGTCAAGTGGGGTTCGGTGACGGCCGGTTCACCTGTGTAGGCGGTGATTCGGACCGCGGCCGTCATCCGCGGGATGCCGTGTGTGGAGTCCATGAGCAGGGCCAGCAACCGGGCACTCGCCGGGTCGGCGGTGAGGCCAGTTTCCTCGCGCAGCTCCCGTACGGCGGTGACGAGGAAGTCCTCGTCGGCTTCGTTCTTCCCGCCGGGCAACTCCCACACCCCGCGCCGCCTCGACCAGCCGAGCAGAATCCGCCCCACGGGGTCGGTGACGACAACGCCCGCGCCTGTCAGGGCGTGCCCGGAGGGCTTGTTCTTCCCGGCGCAGATGACATGGCCAGGGGCTGGACCGCGTAGGACGATGAACGCGAGTCCGTCGGCATCGTGGCGTTCGGCGAAACGCCACCCCTCGCACAGCAGGCCGAGTTCGTCCTCGTCGAGGGCGATGTCGCGCCGCTCGTCGGGCACGTTCGTTGTGACGGAGGTGATGACGACGAGGGTGCCGCCGGGACGCAGTTGTTCGCGCAGCCGGTTCATCACGCGGGTGCGGTCACGGACGAAAGCCCAGACGAGGCGGATGGTGATCAGGTCGTACGCGGGGTGGGGCAGGCCTTCGGTGCCGTCGCGTTCGATGTCGTGTACCAGGTAGGTGACCGTCGAGGCCGTGGGGGTGTGGTCTTGGGCGCGGCTGAGGGCGGCGGGGGCGTAGTCGACGGCGTCGACCGTGTAGCCGGTTTCGGCGAGATGGCGGGCGAGTTCACCCAGCCCGCAGCCGATGTCCAGAGCGTGACCCTGGTCGGGGGCCGGGGCGTGCGTGGCCAGCAGCCGGCGTTCGGCGTCGCCGAGTTGCCGGAAGGTCTTGCCGTTTGCGTAGTGGGAGTCCCACTCGTCGGGCGTGGTGAAGGCCGCCACTGGAATGCTCCTTGCCTGAGATCGGGTCAGTTGAAGGGGTCCGCGCGGAGCGCGTGCAGTGCGCATTCGACGGTTCCAATACGCCGGTCACAGCGGCTCTCGGATGGTCACGGCGCGCCTCCGCCGGCCCCGACGTCGGTCAGCGCCTCTTCAAGGTCCTCAAGGTCCGTGAGCAGACGGCGGATGGTGATCTGACGTTCGCGCCAATGCCGCTGCAGGTCCGACTCCGCCGGCCCAGGCAGGTCGTACTCGGCGGTGGTCGCGCCGTAGAGGCTGAAGAGCATGTACAGCAACGCGATCCGGGCGCAGGATCGGATCTCACGTACGGGGAGACCACGGTGCTCCGATTGGTAGGCCCTGGCCATGGCGAGTGCGCAAGCCGTCCAGTCGGTGCTCGTGGCGACGGTACGCGGATCGAACGCGGCCCGCCCGAGTTCCCAGGCCGGCATGGCGGTCGCGCAGCGGAAGTCGATGACACCGGTGACGGAGTCGGCGAGGGTGATGAGGTTGGTGCGGCTGAGGTCCGCATGCAGGGCCTGCTCCACCAGTGTCTCGGGCAGGCGTTCCCTTAGCAGACGGACCTGGCCGCGCAGGTCGTCGCGACGCTGTTCGATGTCAGCGCCCAGTTGGTCGAGATCGTGGTGACCCTGCCGCGCGGCTCTGACCATGACGGTGTCGCACCGCGTCATCGCGTCGTCGACGGACTCGGTCCGCCAGCGGGCGTGCTGCGACCGCCCCGGCAACGGATAGGCGGCGAGCACACGATGCATCCGCCCCATGACGACACCGATGTGCTCGGCGAGCGGGACCGTCATCGCCGACGTGTTCACGGCGCCGGGAACTTCGTCGACCACGGCCCACGTGCTGCCTCTGGCGATGGTCACCAGGTTGTCGTCCATGTCAGGCCACACCCTTGGGACCGGGAGCTTCGCTGCCCGGCAGTATTCCGACATGTCCCACGCGTCGCGGGCCGCATCCAGGTTGGCCATCGAAGAGTACTGCTTGACGAACAGGCGCAGCCCGTCGTCCGTCAGGACCCGTCGGTTGACCGTGTCCGTGCCCATGTGAACGGGTTCGATGATCTCGGCCACCGCTCCGTACCGGGTGGCCAGCACTTCGGCGGTCAGCGTCTCCCTCCAGTCTGCTTCGTCCATACGGATCACCGGTCTCCGTATGTGGAAGGACGGCGGGCCGTGAGGACGGAGAAGGCGATCGCCTCGCCGAGAGTCTCGCCCGGGACTGGATGACCACCGGGCAGCGACCACCGCCCGGCGTTGCGGATCAGCTTGTTCGCACACCGCAGGCGCAGTACATAGTGGTCATCCGGGTGGACCGGACGTGCGACCACAGTGATGCGCCGGGGTGGCTCGGCCATGAGGGTCCTCCATACATACAGGCACGGGGTGCAGAGGGAACGGGACGCCGCGCCCGGCGGGAGCAGGCGCGGCACCCCACTGTGATCAGCGGCTTGAGGACAGAGCCAGGAGTTCCGCGAACAGGCCGTTACCGCCGGACAGTTCGTCGTAGGTGCCCCGTTCGGCGATCCGGCCGTCCTTCATGACCAGGATCCGGTCGGCAATCTTCGTATTGACCAGCTGGTGGGTCACCAGGACCGTGATGCAGTCGCTGGTGCGGGCCTTGATCTGCTGGAGGATGGTGTACTCGCCACGGGCATCCATCTCCGAGGTCGGCTCGTCCAGGACCAGGAGCCCCGCCCGGCGGTACAGCGCCCGGGCGCAGGCCAGGCGCTGCCACTGACCGCCGGACAGTTCGCTGCCGCCCCACAGCTCACGGGCAAGCAGCGTGTCCAGACCGGCCGGGAGTCCCGAACGGCTTGAGTGAGTCCGACCGCCTCCAGCGCTTCCCACACGAGACGGTCGTTTTCCTCGTGGGGCTGGCCGAGGGTGACGTTGTCCCGCACGGACAGCGGCCACTGCGCGAAATTCTGCGGCACCAGCCCGGACACCTTCCACAGACGGTCGGGGTCGAGGGCGGCCACGCTCTCGCCGTTCCAACAGACCGTGCCCTTGTCGGCCAGGAAGATTCCGGCGAGCAGCCTCACCAGGGTCGACTTCCCCGAGCCGTTCTCCCCCACCAGGGCGAGGACCTCTCCCCTGCGCACCGTCAGCGACACGCCGTCCACCGCCGCCTTCTCCTTGCCCGGATAGCGGTAGACGGCCTCCGTGACGCAGATGTCCTCCAGCGGTCCGTCAACGGCCAACGCACCTCGTTTCGGGGCATGTTGGGCGGCATAGTCGAGGAAGGAGTCCGAGTCCGCGAGGTAGAGCGAGGTGTGGAACATCGCCGCGCCGTAGATGACCAGCTGGGACAGGGCGCCGAGCGTGGTCTGCACGGCGACGACCGCGGTCCCGGCGATCGCCAGCTCGATCCTCCCGGTGGACACGAGCCAGGCCAGCACGGCCCAGGTGGCCACGAGGAAGGTTCCGCTGATCGCCGAGCTCGTCAGGTTGATCTTCAGCATCCTGGGCGCGGCCGCGAGGGTGCGCGCGTCGATCCGCTCGGAGATGGCCCGGTACCAGAAGGTGAGGTAGCCGGTCATCGTGTTGGCGCGGATCTCGTCGGTGAACTTGGCCGAGGTGGCCCAGCCGCGCAGGTTGGTGCGCACGTTGCGGTCGCCGACGTTGGCGTAGTGGGTTTCGTAGGTGACCCGGGCGTGCAGGACCGCGCCGGCGCCGGCGGGGACGACCGCGAGCAGGAGCAGGGGCAGCAGCACCGGGTGCAGCACGGTCAGCACCCCGCTCGCGGTGACCAGGCGGATGACGGCGGCGGTGAGCCGGTTGGCGTCCTGGATCATGACGTGGCTGCGTACCACCCCCATCTCCGCGGCTTCCTGCCGGTCGGCGCAGCCGTCCTCAGCACGGGCGGCGGCCTCGATCCCGCACACCGCCGCCACCAGGGCGCTGTCCGCCTCCGTCGTCAGCCGGGGCGTGATCCGTCCGTCCGCGTACGAGGACAGCGCACTCGCCGTCCGCCCGGTCATCGCGGCTAGCGCGATCACCACCAGGGCGGGCAACGCGTGGTGGAGCCGGTCGGCGACCACCCCGGTGCCGAAGACGGCACGCATCGCGTGCGCAGTCGCCGTCAGCTGGACAGCGGAGCTGACACCGATGGCCAGCTGGCAGCCGGCCAGCAGCAGCACGGCGACGCGGTCGATCACCCACGCCATCTGCGCGGTCCGCGCCAGCACCGACGGCAGGCGCCGGACCAGCTGCGTGAATCCCGCCTCTTCCAGCGGGTTCTTGCTGTACATGCCGCCATAGCGCAGCTGGGCGGGCGGCGGGGGCGGCACCCGCCCGGCGCCCACCGCACCGCTCGCCTGCCCCGGCCGGAACATGACGCTCACTGGCTCCCTCCGCGCGCGGTCCGGCCAACGGCTCTGATCTGCTGCGAAGCCCGGTGGTAGTACGGGCATCACGCGCTCACCTCGTCCTTCACCCGATTGAGCACGGCCCCGCAGGCGTCCGCAGCCTCCTTGTCGCCGAGGGCGCGTGCTTCGACCAGCGAGCGTGCGGCGGTGAGGGCCATCAGGCAGCGCAGGGCAACCTCCTCGTCGTGGCCGAGGGCGCGGCCGTAGCCAGTGAAGAACGCCGTACGCAGGCGCGGCTGGGTCATCCAGGGCCCGCAGGCGAGGTGGACGAAGTCCAGGATCACAGGGGCGAACCGTGCCGACTCGAAGTCATGCAGGGCCAGTTGCATCTCGGCGGACCAGATAAGACTTGAGCCGAGGGCGCCCCCGTGAATGAAGCCGAGCGGCAGTCGGCCGACGAAGCGCAGCCGGTCGGCGAGGCCCATGACCAGCTTCTGTTCGTCCGACGACAGGCGGTCGCTGACCGCATCGAGGTGACGGGCCGCGTCGTCGGCCAGGCGGGACAGCACCGTCGGCGCGTCGTGGTGCGCGGTACCGGTGTGCCTTCCGGCCTGGTGCAGCTGGGCGAGGAGCAGGCCGGCCCGCCAGTGGACCGTCCTGAGCGTGGCCTCCTTCAGCCGCAGCTGGGCAAGGGGTGTGCCGGGCAGGGCCGTCACGATCAGAGCCAGGTGCGCGGCGGAGGTGGCCAGCAGGCGTGGGGCCGCACCGGGGCCGAGGGCGGGCACAGCGTGTCGGTGGGCCAAGGTCTCTTGGGTGAAGGCACCAGGGTTCTGGGCGATCTTGATGCGGAGAAGGGCGCCGTCACTCGTGCGTACGACGTCCCACGCACCTGCGAGCGACGGACCGGCCGTGGCGTGGCGCAGCACGGCGATTGGCCCGAGGGTCCGTTCCGCCCAGGCCATGACGGGTGCCGAGGGTGATTGGTGTCCCGTCATGCCCCCCACCTCGGTGTCAGGTGTCGCGTATCCAGGGCGTCCGCCGGAGTGCTGCCGGCCGCAATCACCCTGTGGCTCCGGAGGACTGCCCGGGCGGCCTCGGGGTGCGCGGTGACCGGATGAACGAGGAGAGGCACAGGGACGGGATTCATGATTCCTCCGGTGGTTGGCCGAGCGACGACACGGTGGAGTGACGGCGGCATGCCGGGGCACGACCGTCCCGGGTGCCGCCAACAACGCGACATCCGAACCGCGTTGGGGATGACTGATGATGACCGGGACAACGACCCGACGGCCCGACTCGAACACGCGTGTTTGAGTCGGATCCCCAGCCGTGTGAATTCGGGGGTCTCGCCTCGCCGACCGCCATCCAGCCCTGCAGCTCGTTCACGAGCGGCTGGATCGCGCGGATGAAGGTGCCCAGTGTCGTGCGGGTCAGCAGTTCGAGGTCGGCGAGCTGGCCGCCTTTTGTGTTGGTCGCGAAGCAGGTCAGCCGCAGCCCGTCGAGGTCGGTGAACCGCAACTGGGCGCCG
>NZ_JBIWKB010000079.1:0-37232 GCF_044765425.1 Streptomyces sp. NPDC102462
CCCCGGCCCCGCCCTCCCGGCGCGCGGCGGGGGGGGGGGGCCCGGGGCCGGGGGGGGGGGGCGGCGGGCCGGGCCCCCGGCCCCCCCCCCCCCCCCCCCCCCCCACGCCGTTTCCGTCAGAAACGTCAGTCCGCAGTCCGCTCCAGAGCGGCCACGCCGATCGCGCTGTCCGCCATCCCGTAGAACACATAGACCGTCCCCGCGATGCGTTCGACGGCAGTCGGGAAGACAACGTTGCTGAGTGTTCCCACGGTTTCCTCACGGGTTTCCGGAGACAGCCACGGCTCCTGCGAGCGCGCCAGCACCCGCGCCGGATCCGCCGGGTCCAGCAGCATGCCCCCGGCCCGGTAGACGGCGCCATGGCTGAGCTCGAAGCCCTTCGCGACCGGGCCGGTCACCCCGTGGTGGATGAGCAGCCAGCCCTCGGGCACCCGCAGCGGCGGCGGGCCCGCGCCGATCTTCGCGACCTCGAACGGCATCTTGGGGCCGGCGACCGGAGCAGAGTGCCGAAGCGAGGTCAGAGCCGTGAGATCGCGGCGGGCCGCCTCGGCGTCGACGTACGCGATCCAGATCGACGGACGGCCGTCGTCGACCCCGGCCGGGGCCGGGGCGCCCTCGCCCGGGCGCAGCCAGTCCAGGTCCCACATCGGCCGGTGCAGCATCGCAAAGCTCGGGCGGCCGTCGGGACCGGGAACGATTTCGGGGAAGAAGACGAGGTCCTTGTTGGGGAAGAAGTTCAAGTCGGTGGACAGGTGCGGCTGATACGCAAAGTGCAGTGGGCCCAGCCGGCGCCAGCTGATCGTGTCCGTGGAGACGGCCAACGCGGGCCGCGGGCCGAGCGGACCGTAGGCGACGTAGGTCAGGACGTGCACGCCGAGGTCGGGGATGAAGGTGATACGGGGGTCCTCCACGCCGGCATTGTGTGCACCCCGCTCGAAGCCCTCCTCCGGGGACAGCACCACGCCCTGGCGTTCGACGCCGACCGGTACGCCGTCCTCGATCACGACACGGGCGCGGCCGATGCGGGAGACGTTGCCGGCCGCGACCATGCGGGGGAAGAGGTACAGCTCGCCGTCGGGTCCCCAGGCGGTGGCCGGATTGAGGACGCCCTCGGCCTCCAGGGGGTCGGTGGGGTCGGCGTTCATGAGCACGCCGACCCGGTTCAGGGCATACGGGAGCGCGGTTTCGGTGTTGCGCTGGGTCATACCTAGCCTTTGATCGCGGATCCGAGGTTGGCAGAGGTGAAGTGGCGCTGGAAGAGCACGAAGAGGACGACGGCCGGCACCGCCAGTACGCAGGCACCGGCGAGCACGGCGCCCATGGGGTTGGCCTGGAAGGCGGAGTTGGCCTGGGAGAAGTTCGCCAGGCTGACCGCGAGGGGCTGCATCTCCTGGTCCTTGGTCACCAGGAACGGCCACAGGAATTCGTTCCATGGGCCGATGAAGGTCACCAGCATGGCGGTGAGGATCGCGGGACGCACCAGTGGCACCGCCACCGAGCGCAGGATGCGCAGTTCGCTCGCTCCGTCCACGCGCGCCGCGTCGAAGATCTCGCGTGGGATCTGCAGGAAGTACTGGCGGAAGATCAGCACGGCGACGGAGTTGATGGCGAAGGGCAGGATCATCCCGGCGTAGCTGTCGGCGAGGCCGAAGTAGCGCACCACCATCACGTACAGCGGGATCATCAGCAACTGGAACGGGATCGCCTGGACGAGCAGGACGAGCCCGAACACCAGGCCGCGGCCGCGGAAGCGCAGGATCGCCAGGGCGTAGCCGGCCAGCAGGCCGAAGACCAGCGTGCAGACCACCACCCCGGCGGTCATGATCAGGGAGTTGGTCAGGGCGGTGAGCAGGCTGAACGAGTCGTCGATGCCGGTGAGGTTGTCCAGGGTGAGGTTGCCGGGCTTGGGCAGCAGGCCGCCGAGGCTGGTGTCGCGCTTCTTCTGCAGCGCCCCGATGAGCATGTAGTAGAACGGCAGCAGAGCGGCGAGGGCGCCGAGGCCGAGTGCGGTGTGGCGCAGGATGCGCAAGGTGCGGGCCATGTCAGTCCCTCTCCGTGACGCGCCGGGCCACGGTCGCGATGACGAGCACGCCGGTGACGAGGATCAGCCCGATGGCGGCCGCGGCATCCGGCTCGCCCTGCTCGATGCCCCGCTGGTACACCAGCAGCGCGGGGGTGAGTGAGGCGCCGCTCGGGCCGCCGCCGGTGAGCAGGAACGGCTCGGTGAAGATCTGTCCGGCGGTGATGATCGACAGCAGGACGACGAGCGAGGTGACCGGCCGGACGGCCGGCAGGGTGACGGCCCGGAACGCCTGCCAGCGCCCAGCGCCGTCGGTCAGGGCCGCCTCGTGCAGTTCCTTGGGCACGTTCTGCAGCGCGGCGAGGTAGAGCAGGATGTAGAAACCGAGCTGCTTCCAGGTGACGTAGACAGCGATGAGCGGCATCACCAGCTGTTTGTTGGCCAGCCAGGACGGGTCAGGGGCCCAGGAGCCGAGCACGTTGTTGACGGCGCCGGAGCCGTTGAACAGAAACAGCCACACGGCGAGCGTGGCGACCGAGGCCGTCACGTACGGCACGTAGTACGCCACCCTGAAGAAGCCCCGCCAGTGGGTCGCGGCGTTCAGCGCCGATGCCAGCGCGAGCGCCAGCACCACGGTCAGCGGAATGTTGATCGCCATGAACAGCCCGAGGTTGGCGAACGCGCGCCGGGTGCTCTTTTCGCCGAGGACCTCGGTGAAGTTGTCGAAGCCGACGAACGGGTGCGGGGCGGACACGCCGGGCGCGGTGAAGAAGTAGTCGTGGAAGGCCATCCATACGCCGACGCCGAACGGGATGATGAACACGACCAGGACGTAGCCGGTGTACGGCGCGGTCAGGACGAGCCCGAGCGGGCTGGTGCCCAGCCATCGCTCAAGCCGCGAGACGCGGGGCCGCCGCCCCGGGGCACCGGACTCGTGTGCGGCTGCCTGCGGTGCGTGCCGGGTCGATCGCCGGGGGTGCCGGCCGCGGGGCGGAGCACCCGCGGCCTGGGTGCCGTCGAGACTGTCGCGGAGTGATTTCACGGTGCGCCTCGTCAGCCGGCGGTCTGGTCGTCGATCTGCTGCGCGGCCTTGCCGAAGGTCGACTTCACATCGCCCTTCCCGGGCAGCACCGCGTCGTCCCAGGCCGTGCGGAACGTCTTCCACACGTCGGTCGAGCCGGCGATGTTCGGCACGTCCACCGCCCGCGGGACCGCGTCGGCGAAGGGCTGGTAGAACGGGTTGGCCTTGAGGTAGCCGCTCGCGACAGCGGCCACGTCACCGCGGGTGGGGAACTGCCCCGTCTTCTCCAGCAGTGCCACGTCGTTCTTCGTGCTCATCGAGAACTTGGTGAACTTCCAGGCGGTCTGCTTGTGCTTGCACGAGGTGAACAGGCCGACGTTCTTGGAGTCCGCGAACGTCGAGGTCTTGCCGGCCGGTATTCCGGCGGCCGTGGGCAGCGGCACTACGCCGTACGTCACCTTGCCGTCGAACTGCCCCTTGCCCCACGGCCCGGCGATGCCCATGGCGGCCACCCCGTCGGCGAACGGGCCCGCCCACATGTCACCGCTGTACGCCTCCGGGGACGAGTAGCCGTCGGCATACATCTGCTGCCAGAAGCCGAGGGTCTGCAGTCCGGCCTCGGAAGTGAAGGTGGCCTTCTTGTCCTTCACCAGCTGTGTGCCGCCGGAGTTGGCCAGATACAGCGGGTAGAAGTCGAACAGCGCATTGGTGTAGTCGCTGGTCGCCGGGGGGTACAGGGCGAATTTCGCCGCCTTGCTGCTCTTGATCCTCTTGGCTGCGGCCAGCACATCGCCGTACGTGCTCAGCTTCGGGTTCTCGGGGTCCAGGCCGGCCTTTTTGAAGACGTCCTTGTTGTAATAGAGCATGAACGGGTTGGTTTTCCACGGCACTTGATACAACTTGCCGTCCGGGGAACGGAAGCCGTCCGCGGCACCGCCGGAACGCTCCTTGATGAAGGACTCGGCATCGCCGAACGTGTCCGAGAGATTCACCAGGCCGCCCTGCTTCTGGAATGCCGCGACCGCCGCCGGAGCGGTGTTGTAGACGAGGCACGGGGTGTTGCCCGCGGTGATCGCGGCCCCGAGGACGTCCTCGGTGGACTTGCCCGACGGCACCGCCTTGGCGGTGACTTTCTCCTCGGGGTGCTCGGAGTTCCAGGCGGCCACCGTGGCCTTGGCCCAGGCCTGCTCCTGCTCATTCGTCGAGTACCAGATGTCGATCGGTCCCGAGGTCGGCTTGCCGCCGCCGGCGTCGCCCGAACCACAGGCGGACAACGGCAGGACAACCGCCGCGGCGGTGGCCAGCACCGTAACGCGCGGAAAACGCCTCATGGCGCCCAACTCCCTTCCATGCGGGTGGTTGAGGGTCCGAAGCGACTCCCCTCCCGTCGCCGCCGGCCCGCCCCGTCGGAATGATCACCACGGGGTTAACAGCGCCATCAAACCGGTTTAATATCGGAGCGTCAAGGTTGGATGCGAGATGTTTCGGTAACCGGGGTGGCACACTCCTGTCACTCCGGGGCCGGTGGGAAGGCGAGGCGGTATGGCGCAGGGCCAGGGCAAAACGGCCGGGTCGGCAGGCGGTTCCCACGGGGCGATGCCCCCGCCGCAACGCCGGGGCAAGGGCAGCCGGCCGACGATCGGTGATGTCGCCGCGCTGGCCCAGGTCTCCAAGGCGACGGTCTCCTTCGTCATCAACGACCGCCCCGGGGTCAGCCCGCAGGCGCGCCGGCGGGTCCTGGACGCCATCGACCAGCTGGGCTGGCAGCCCAACGCCGGCGCCCGGGCACTGTCCACCAAGCGGTCACAGACCCTCGGCCTGGTGATCCGCCGACCGCCGGAACTGCTGAGCACCGACCCGTTCTTCCCTCAGTTCGTCGCCGGCATCGAGACCGGCCTCGCCCCCCTCGGCTACGCGCTCGTACTGCAGGTCGTCCCCGACGAGGAGACCGAACGGCAGGCGTACGAGCGGCTGGCCCGTGACGGGCGGGTCGACGGTGTGTTCCTCACCGATCTGCGCACCGACGACCCGCGGCCCGCACTCGTGACGGAGCTGGGCATCAGCGCACTGATCGTCGGACCGCCGCAGGCCGGCAGCCGGGTACCGGCCATCGGGGTCGACGACGGCAGCGGGGTGCGCCGTGCGGTCGGCCATCTGCGCTCGCTCGGCCACCGGTGGATCGGACACGTCTGCGGCGCCGCAGGATATGTGCACACCCAGGCCCGGTGCGACGCCTGGCGCAGTGCGCTGGCGGATGCAGGCCTGCCCGAGATCCCGCCCGTCGCGGCGGACTTCACCGGCGCGGCCGGCGCCCAGGCCACGCACCAACTGCTGGACCTGGACCGGCCGCCGACCGCCATCGTGTACGCCAACGACCTGATGGCCATCGCCGGGATCACCGCCGCGACCAGCCGCGGACTGCGGGTCCCCGAGGACCTGTCGGTGGTGGGCTTCGACGACATCCCGCTGGCCGACTGCATCGCGCCGCCGCTGACGACGGTGCGCCAGAACGTGCTGGCCTGGGGGCGCGCTGCCGCACAGACACTGGTCTCGCTCACCGAGGGAGGAACGTTCCAGGCGACCGAGCTCCCACCGGTGGACTTCGTGGTGCGGGCGAGCACCGCGCCCCCGCGGACTTGAGCCCGGGGCCGCGACCGGGAGTGGGGGACATGCTCTCGGCTCCCGCCGACCGGCCCGGTCGACGCACACACGACGAGCGAGGCGGCCGTTGCCTCCCGGGCTGCCGGTTGCTCGGTCGAGGCTGTCGCGGGGTTGCCGACCGCTGGGTTCGATGTCAAAGGCGAGTGGCGACGCGGACCAGGTCGGCGACTGTGCGAAGGCGGCTGCCCGGTGGCCAGGCGATCACCGTCGTCACGGGGGGAGCGTCCAGAATCGGTACGGCGGTGAGGTCCCGGTGCAGGTCGGCGCCCGCTGACTCGGGAATGACCGCGGTGGTACGGCCGAGCGCGATCAGCTGGAAGAGCTGCGTGAGGTTCCGTACCTCTGCGCCGGGCCCGTCGGGGTAGCTGCCGTCAGGACGAGGCCAGCGGGCCATCGGGAGCTGTGGCAGTGCGGTGACGTCGGCCATCCTGACCCGGGAGCGGCCGGCGAGCGGGTGCCAGACCGGCAGGATCACGACCTGACCCTCGGTGCACAGGGTTTCGGTGTCGAGTCCGGCCGCCGAGTCGAAGGGCAGGTGCAGCAGCGCCACGTCGGCATGCCCGTCCTGCAGCAGCCGCTGGTGCTGGTGTGCCTCGCACAGCAGCAGGTCGACTGTGGCCGCGTCGGGTTCTTCGGCGTAGGCATCGAGCAGTTTCCTCAGCAGTTCGCCGGCGGTGCCCGATTTCACGGCCAGGACGAGGCTGGGATGTGCCGCCGCAGCCCGCAGGGTACGCCGCTCGGCCGCGGCCACCGCGCTCAGGATGGCGCGTGCTTCGGCCAGGAGCACGGCTCCGGCCTGAGTGAGCGTGACCTTGCGGCTGGTACGTTCCAGCAGCGCGATTCCGAGCCGCCGTTCGAGCTGGGTGATCGCGCGGGACAGGGGCGGCTGGGCCATGCCCAGACGCTGGGCGGCCCTGCCGAAGTGCAGCTCCTCGGCGACGGCGACGAAGTACCGCAGCTCGCGCGTTTCCATGAGCACAGGCTAGCGAGGGGAGACGACTGATCGATACCGCTCGGGTATTGCTCCATGACCGAGACGGTGTTGGAGCCCGGCCGCGGCACCGGCATGCTCGCTGCCATGAGCGAGAAGACGATCGCGCTGGTCACCGGCGCGAACAAGGGAATCGGTTACGAGGTCGCGGCCGGACTGGGCGCGCGGGGCTGGAGTGTCGGTGTCGGCGCCCGGGACGACCAGCGTCGGGAAGACGCCGTGGCGAAGCTGCGCGCGGCTGGTGCCGACGCCTTCGGTGTCCCCCTGGACGTGACCGACGACGAGAGCGTGACCGCCGCGGTCCGACTGATCGAGGAAAGAGCCGGACGGCTCGACGTACTGGTCAACAACGCCGGCGTGGCCGGCGGCTGGCCGGAGGAGCCCACGTCCATCGACCTTGAGACCGTGCGGCGGCTGGTGGAGACCAACGTCATCGGCGTCATCCGGATCACCAACGCGATGCTGCCGCTGCTGCGCCGTTCGGCCCATCCGCGGATCGTCAACCAGTCCAGCCACGTCGGCTCCCTGACACTGCAGACCACGCCCGGTGCCGACCTCGGAGGAATCAGCGGGGCCTACGCGCCGACGAAGACGTACCTCAACGCCGTCACCATCCAGTACGCCAAGGAACTGAGCGGCACCGGCATCCTCATCAACAGCGCCTGCCCCGGTTTCGTCGCCACTGACCTCAACGGATTCAGCGGGACCCGCACTCCTGAGCAGGGAGCGGCGATCGCCATCCGGCTGGCGGCCCTGCCGGACGACGGCCCGACCGGCCAGCTGTTCGACGACAACGGGGTCGTGCCTTGGTGACCTGACCTTGGATGCCCTCCTCGCCGACCACGCCGCGACCACCCGTCGCCGGGTCGGTCACGGAGGTGGGGTGGCTGGGTACGGCGAGGACCAGTCCGGGGATGTCCCGGAGGACGGCGAGCGCGGAGCCGAGGGGCATGCCCAGGTCGGTCCGCTGGCCGAGGAGGAAGCCGAGGACGCGGCCCGTGCCGAACGTCTTCCGGGGGCCGCGGGTGACAACGGCGGTTCACCCGCGTCGGCAGCCGCTCCGTCTGCGACGACGACGTCCTGGAGTTCGTCTTCCACGTCCCGCCCGGCACCGTCCACCGGGACCGGCTGCCGCAGCGGACCACGTTGCACCGGGCCGTGGCGGGCCACCCGCGCTCCGGGCGCCACCGGTGGCTCGCCCACGCAATCCACCCGGAGGATGCCGGGTCAGATCACGCGGAAGAGGTCGGCGGCGGCCTGGACGTCGGTGAAGTCCTCGACGGAGCGTAGGTCGTCGCACAGCGCCTGAAGGACCGAGTCGGCTTCGGCGATGCGGGGGGTACCGACGGCCACGCCGAAGACCCGGAAACCCAACCGGTGCTTGGCCTCGTTCCAGCCGCGCATCCACTCCTTTGTGACGCCGCAGTCGTCGTCGGTGATCATCACGATGTCGCCGCGCGTGCGGGCGGCGTCGTTGAACTCCTCCTCCAGCAGTTTCCCGGCCGCTGACAGCGGCGTCTGATAGCTGGTCCCGCCGCCCAGGAAGGTCTCCGCGAAGTCGAGCACCCGGGCGATCTGTGCGGGCTGGTCGGCCGGGAAGCGGAAGATCTGGATCTTGTCAGCGGCGGAAAACAGGATGCCGACGAAGTCCCGCCCTGCGTGGCGGGCCTGATCCAGCAGCGCCAGGGCGCACGCCTTGGCCCACGCCTCCCGGGTGACTCCGCCGGGCCCCGCCTCGTACATGGAGTGCGAGGTGTCCACACACGCGATGACGGCGCCCTGGCCGGTGGCCTGCTCTCCCTGGCTGTCGTAGAGCATCAGCTCCCCGGCGGCGTAGCGCACGGCGAACACCGCGCGCAGCTCAGGCAGGCCGAGGCCCGCAAGCTCGGAGGGGATGACGCGGGAGAGGTCGTCGCCCAGCGTGACGCCGACCAGTTCCCCCGTGGCGTTCTCCACCTTGCGGGCGCGCTCACCGTCGGCCATCTGCCGGAAGCGACCGATCAGCTCGGCCCACTGTGCGAGACGGCCGGTGCGCAGCCGCTCGGTGAGCCGGGCGCGCTGGTCGAACGGCATCCGCTCCAGCTCGCCGGGGGAAACGCCCCACGCCCGCATCAGCGCGGCCTCCTCCCGCACGGCCTTGGCGGCGTTCGCCGCCGCGTTCCGCGCGGCGGCACGGACCCCGGGGGCCGCCGCAGCGAGGGCCTGCGCGGCGTCCTGGACGGCCTGCCGCGCAGCGGCCTCGGCCGCCTGCTGGAGCGCATCGCTCACGGCGCTCGCCGCACCTTCGGCGTCCTGCTGTGCCTGCTTCGCCTGCTTGGCCTGTTCCCGTGCATCCCGGGAGCGCTCCAGCATCCGGCGCAGCGCGGCGGCCTGGGCGAGCACGGCCATGGCGGCGGCGTAGGGGTCGCCGACCGTCTCCCGGCGCAGCTCGGCGAACGCCGGCGACTCCATCAGCGCGGTGATGACCTGGTGGTTGACCAGCCGGGAGAGGTCCATTTCCGCCTGCTCACGCATCTGCGGTCTGACCTTGTAGGCGGCCAGGAACGCGTCGGTCAGGAGGTCGGTGGTGTGGTCGTAGCGTTCGTTCAGCTCCTCCGCCAGATCGCGCAGTCCGGCCGACTGCTCGTAGGTGTCGCGCCATGTGATCCGGTCGAACCGGTCCGCGACCACGGCCGCGGTGTGCCGCTTTGGAGCGGCGGCGGAAAGGCCCACCCACTTCGCGGCCGGGCTCGCCGGCTCGGTGGGTTTGCGCGCTGTCCCGTCCGTCCCGCCCATGGTGCTGATCCCCCCGGTGTTCAGAGCTGGGCCTGCACCATGCTCGCGTCGACGCCGAGGGCTTCGGTGAGGATACGGGCGCGGACGGCGCGCTGGCGGCCGGTGACTCGGTCAATGGCAGTGGTGGAACGGCCGGCGCTCGCCGCCTCCCAGCGCAGCTGCTCCAGCCGCTTCCCCGCCAAGGCGAGCTGGTTGTGGGCCTTCTTGATGACCCACTCGCTCAGCGCCTCGCGGGACTGCCCCGCCATGGCGTCGAGCTGGGCCTCCAGTTCCTCGATGGCATCGGCCAGGTCGAGCGCTTCCCTGGCATCGGGGTTGACCAGTTGCAGCACCTCACGCTCGACGGTCGGGCGTTCGGCGGGCGAGGCCCACAACACGTGTGTCAGCAACGACAGGTCCCTCTCGGCGACCGCCGGGCGGCCGTCGAGGTACGCGGACGCCTGGAGCAGGCCCACCGCCTGCCGCTATCCGGCAGCGGTGTCCTGGCCGACGCTGTCACGCCGAACCTGCCGATCTTGACCCCGGCAATCTCCCTGACCTCACCGCCTGGACTGACGCAGAGCAGCTGGAAAGTCGTCTCGAAGCCGTAGTCATCCAGTTGTCCCGAACCAGGAAGGCCCACCCCGGGACGGGGGAGACGGGCGGCCGCGGACAGGCAGGACAGTGAACCGCACGGTTCCTCCCGAGGACACCTTCCCCTGCGGTCGGGCACATCAGGACAGACAACACAACCGCCCTGCTCAAGCGGTGCCGCTCCCGCTGAAGGGGTGTCGGGCCTTGTGCGTCAGGGGGGCCAGGTCCGCGACGGCGCGTGAGGGCTTGATGGGGCGCCCAGGGCGCCGGTGATTACTGGCCGGGGTGGACGGCCTGGACGCCGGTGCCCGCATACGCCTTCGGCGTCAGGGTGAGCAGAAACCGGCCGCTCGGATGGGCGGCGGAGGGACGGGCGGCGTGGATGGCGTGGACGGCGGCCCAGGAGTGCCCGAAGCGCAGCAGCTCGGTGGCTGTGACCGCGGCGTCGGTGTCGAACGCCTCGATCCGGATGAACCGCAGCCCCTTGATGTAGCCGAGCAGTCCAGGCCGCTCGGCGTCGCCGGCCGTCAGCGACAATACCGGCGCATAAAGATCACCGAGTCCGCCGGAGGCCTGGACGTAGAACGCGGCGACCGCCTCGTTGAACGGATCCTTCGGGTCGAACAGCGCCGCCGCGGTCGTGTGGTCCAGGACGACCGCGATCGCCGCCATTACGCGGCCGCCCGCGGCCCGTGCGAGGCGGCCCCCAGGCGCTCCAGCAGCGCCCGGGCCTTCGCCTCCGCCTCCGGGCTTGGCGCACTGCCGAGGGCGGAGGCGAGCTCGGCGCGGGCCAGCTCGGCGCGCTCGGCGTACTCGGCCTGGGTCGGGGTGCTCTGCGCGAGGTCCTCCACCAGGCTGCGAATGGTGGTGCCGTGCTCGGCCGCCAGCTGGGCGAGCCGGTCCCGAGCTGCCGTGCTCACCTTGATGCTCGTCTCGTCTGCTGCCATATCCCTCACTCTACCGCACTCCTCTACCGCAGGTAGAGGAAGCGTGTCAGGCTATGCCGCCACTTACAGCGCCGTGATCGCCGACCTCCACCCCGACGAGGATCTCGCCGCACTCCACCCCCTCGCCCGGGCGACGACCCGTACCGCCTTCGGGGGGCGACGCCTGCCACTACCCCTTCGGCCGCCCGCACCTGACCACGGCCTACGCCGACGGCGAGGCGGACTCCGACCAGGCACAGGGCATCCTGCGCCGCGTCCGGCCCGGCCCTGCGCCAGCCGTCGGCACTGACGCCGGCGACGCCGCTACAGTCCGTTCACCCACTACCACAGCCTGCTCCGGCCGGGGTTGGTCCCGACCGGAGCAGGCTGACAGCAAGCCCGGTCCTCGCAGTAGCGGCGATCATCGGATACGCACTCGCAGCCGCCGTCACAAGCCGCTTCTCACCCAGCAGCGCCGCCTTCGGCATTCTGTGGCCCGCCATGGCCGCATCGGCCCTCGCCTACGCGGCAGCAAGACGCACCCGCTCCTGGCCCGAGTGGGCCGGCGCGGCCTTCGCCGCCGCGGGCGCGGCGCTGTACGGTTCACTGCCCATATGACCATGGTCCGACGGCTGTACCCTCAGCCGGGAAAAGGCCCGCTGGCTCCGCAGTCTCCTGCGTCGGTCCGGTCCCCCTTCCAGCCGTCACCCTGCGAACGTCATCGCGTTCTGCAACAGTCATCGTCGCAACGACGAACAGTTGTCCGCGTGGAGTGCCAGGGCCGCCGTCTCCTGTGAGACGGCGGCCTTGCCGGCGTCGGCGCTGTTCCTTGACTGGGAAGATCCTTTGCGGGCGGCTACTGGTTCTCTATGGCCCGGAGAGTCGATTCCAACGCGTCGGCGTACAGCCGGGCGCCGGAGATCTTCGGGTGGAAGGACTGTGCCGACGTGGGGCCCGGTGGGTCGCCCGGGGTCCTGTCCGCCACAATGCCGTGGATGGTCTCCGGGTCACCGCAGATGCCTTTGCCCGCGAAAGCGGTCCGCGGGTCGGAGAACCACACCCGTGCCCCTGCCTCCCGTGCGTCGCCGACCGCGCCGCGCATCACCTCGGCCATCAGGTTGGTCGTGTCGTTGATCCATGGTCTCTCGGCCGACCCGATACCGGGCACACAGCCGCCGTCGAGGAGCACGGGATAGCCCATGAGCACGATCTGAGCGTTGGGCGCCTTCTTGGCGATCTCCTGCAGGGTCGTGGTGATGGAGGGCCGGACCATCTCACGCATCACCACCGGTTGGACGTCCTTGAGCGGGCCGTCGTCGCCGTCCAGGGTGCCGTCCTGGCACGCCTCCAGTCCGCCGAGGATGCAGGCCTGGATCACATCGCCGAAGCGGGCGTCGTTGCCGCCGATGGACAGTGTCACCAGGGTGGTGTTCTGGTCCAGGTAGCCCTGGTCGAGTTGGGGCATTTCACCATAGCTGTTGACGCCTCGTTCCCCCCATGCGTTGGTGGCCGTTCCGGTCGCGGACAGTATGTTCTCGGTCTGCGCGCCGGAGCAGGCCACGAGGTGGTAGTCGAGAGACGCGTCATGCGCGTCCGCGAGCGCACCGTTCGACATGCTGTTCCCGGGCAGAGCGGCCTGGCGGGACCAGGCATGGCGAGAGCGGTGGCAGGCATTGCGGAGCCTGCTGTCACTGCCCAGTACGTCGGTCTCGGTGTAGTAGTCGCCTCCACCGCTGACCGAGGCGCCCTCCCCGGAGGAGTAGGAATCGCCCATGGCGACCACGAAGTCGTCGGGCTTGTCGGGCAGCGGCTGGAAGGCCACCGCGTCCCACGCCACGTCCTCGCCGCCGTCCCCGTCCAGCGCATGCGTGGACAGCGACACCTTCGGGGTGCCCGTGAAACGGAAGACACCCAGGTCCACCCATCGGTTCTCCCGGGTGCGCTGCGGGTGCACGCGTACCGGGCTGGTGGAGTCGGTGCCGTGGATGGTGTAGGCGGCCTGCCGGGTGTGCGCCCCGTGATCGGGCATGTGGACCAGGACTCGGGTCCATCCGGCCAGGTCGCGATTGAGCGTCCACGTGCCGGTGACATACAGGCGTTGGCCGTCGATGTCCGTGGTGCTGGCGTTGTTACGGGTGTGGGAGAACCAGAAGTGGCCGCCGTAGCCACCGCCGATCTGGTGTGTGTCGATCTTGCCGGGGTAGGTGCCGTTCCAGTCCGTGAAGGTGAACCGGAATGTGCCGTCCGACGGGACGGCCCCGCAACTGCGGGCGGCCGAGCCGGCGGGTCTGGTGCGGTCCGGCAGGTCGTCCACGACGAAGGTCCCCGCGGGGAGTCCGTCGTCGCAGCGCGGCGGATAGGAAGAGTTCTCGTCCGGCTGCTCGGGATAGTCGGTGTTGTTGAAGCGGTGGACCGCATTGCCGCACTCACCGCGGACGCACGACTTCCAGCTGGTCTCCTTGTTCCAGAAGCAGTGCAGGTCCTCCCGTGTGCAGGCACCGAGGCCCGGTTCGTTCTTGTCGCCCGGTCCGATCAGATCGGGGTCGCACTCGTTGGAGTCGTCGCAGAACAATGACTCGGGGGGCTTGACCGTCGTCCGCTCGAAACGGCTGTGCCACCATGCCTGGCGGTAGCCGGGCTGCATGTCGCCGGGCTTGACCAGCGCCGCGATCGGGCGCGCCGCCCAGCCCAGCACCTTCTCCTGATACGGCCAGTCCTGGGGGTGTGCCGCATGCGAGTAGTCGTCGCCGCCGTCCTCGTTCTCCAGGAACGGGGTGCGGTTGGCCTTCCACAGCGGGTTGGCCGGATTGTTGGTGAAGCCCACCCCCCACTTTCCGTGGTGGGACGGTGCGTCCGCCTCCGGATAGAAACCGCTGTTGTACGCCCACAGTGCGAAGAACCAGTTCTCCAGGAACTTGGCGTGCCCGTCGCCGATGACCAGACCCGCGTCGCGGGTCTGGTTCCACTTCTCCGCCAGGATGTCGGCGCCCGCCGCGATGTTCGCGGTGTAGTCCAGCGCCACGGCCTCCTGGCGCGCCGGGCTCATCGTCGGCTGGCCGCGGCCGGGCAGCCGCATCCCGTCGGTGACCTGGGTGATGCCGTAACCGCAGTCGGCCTCGGCCCAGTTGATCAGCCAGGGGTCGGTTTCGTTGCCGTCGGGGGTGTACCCCACCCCGTAGTAGTTCCCGATCAACGGGTTTGCGGTCACGCCCGGCACGGCGAAGCGGGTGGCCTGCCACATGTTGCTCTCCTGGGCGGTTACGCCGAGGAGAATCTGCGCGGGTATGTGCCACTCGTCGTCGCGGTCCACCTTTCCGTTGGGGTCACCGGACAGCACCCGTAACGGAAACAGCTCCTGCGGACGGTAGGACGCCATCCCCGTACCCTTCCAGTTGGCGTCGCGGTAGATCCACTTGTCCAGTCCGCTGATCACCGCCTGGTCCACGGCCCACTCGACCTGCCGAGGCGTGGGCTGGAACGCCTGTTTCGAGACGTCCCCACGCGGCACCGAGCAGGTCCGCTCCGACTCGACCGGGTCGTTCGGCGAGGCGGCGAGCAGGCGCTGCCCGCGCTGTCCGGTCCTCCCGGGCACGGCCGCGCCGGACAGCGAGGGAGAAGTGTCGCGGCCGGCCGCCGTCTTCCGCGGGGCTACCAGTTCGGCTCCCGGCAGGACGCCGAGCCGTACGGTCCGTCCGGTCCGTAGGCCGGTGAGATCGGTGGTCACGGTCCGCTCGGTCAGCGCCTCTTCCGCGCGATGGGAAGTACCCTCACCCGGCGCCCAGTTGGCCACCACGGTCACCCGGCCGCGCGTGCTGATCCTGGCGTCCTTCGCCAGCCCTCCCGGATTGTGCACATGGGCCGGCGCCTCACCCTGGCTCGTGGCCCGCCCCGTGACGAACACTTCCCCGGACGCGGAGCGGGCAACGTCCAGGCCGGCCAGCTCGCCGGTCGCCACGGTCGTGGGTTCGGCCCCGCCGCCGCTGCCCGAGGCCCTTACCGCACCGGCACTCAGGTGTGCCACCCGGCCGAGGGGTCTGGCCTTCGCGTCCTCACCGGCCCGATCCAGGTAGACGATTCCCCCGGAAGCGTCCTTGGTGATCTGGAACGGGATGCCGTCGGTACGGGCTATCTCGTGCCGGCCACGTCCGTCGATCCGCACCAGTCGCGCACCGTCGGCAGCGACGATCACCCCCTTGCCATACGGGATCGCCGAGGTGACCTGCCCCTTCAGCTCCTGCGGTTGCCCGGCGCGACCCGTTGCCGCGTCCACGGTCACCAGCTGGGTGGCGTTGCGGCCCATGCTGTCGTCGGGGAACTGGGACAGCACTGCCTGCTCACCCTCCCCGCAGCCGGGCGAGAAGTAGGCGAGCGAGCTCATGGCGGGGAGCTTGGTCACCTCACCGGTGTCCAGCTCCACCACGGCGGCGAACGCCCCCCTGGTCATCAGCTTCGGGTCGTTGGTGAACGTGCGCGGCGCGTACGCCACCACCGCCCGCTTCCCGGACTCGGTCACACAGGCGTTGCCGATCCAGGCATCCGCCTCGAACCCAGGCTCGGAGAGGCTGGCGGCGGTCCGCCAGTGGTAGCCGTCCTTGGCCTCGGCGACCAGCACATGGAAGCCGGCCGCGTCACCGGACGTGCTCCAGGCCCGGTCCCCCGAGGTGCGGTAGCCCGAGCCGAGCACCTTGGTGCGCTCTTCGGGCGCGAGCGCCGCGCGGTACCGTGGCTCGGCGTCCGCCGACGGCGACTTCGACGCGGTGGGCGTCCCGTCCTCAGCGGCGTAGCCCGGCTCCGAGACGGCGAGCGGCAGCGTGAACGCCATGAGTGCGACGGCAACGGCGGCCGTTGTGCCCATTCTTCGGCGCATCAGTCGCATACCAGGTAGTAGCTGTCATTGATGATCGTGGTACCCGCGGCATTCCGCATCCTGACGGTGGCGTATCCGCATGCGCCGTCCTTCTGGTACACCGGACCGGCATAGTATTTGAACGTACCCGTGTCGGAATCGCAGGGAGTGTCGACCCAGTTGTCGCACAACGTGATCCCCATGTATTTGGCGACTCCCTCATAGGCACCGCGCGCCGCGAAGTAGGCACAGATGCTGCCGGGATCGGCGGAGGCGTTCCGCTTGCCGTAGATCGCCACGTTGGCCATCGCCTGGCCCGCGCTGTCCTTCCAGGTTCGCTGGCCGACCATGTAGGGGAAGTCGAGACACTCGGACACCACATAGGCGTGGCTCGTGGACGGGACGGCGACGACGGTTCCTGCCGCGAGAGCCGCAGCAGCTAAGATCCGCTGAATTGTACGCATGCTTCCTTCCGTTGGAGATGCAGTCCACTTCTGTGGGGCAATTCACGCCCGAGTAGAGGCGCACACTGCCGGCGGTGCCGCACACGTATTCACCGCGATATCTCCGATGCCCCCCTTGATGCAGGCATCAGGAATCCGGGGAATGCCCGCGCTGCGGCGGGAACCCATGTCGAAGCAGGCTCCCTCGTAGGGGATCGAGCCTCGCACCTCATGGCACACGAGGCTTTGACGATCCGTGCCCTCCCCTTGGCTTTCCCTCTCCTGTCTTGCGGCACCGCCTGATGTAGTCGGGCCGGAAGACCGCCGTGGCTCCGGCTCCCGCGGCACCTATGGCTTCCGCCGTATCCATGCCGCGCGCGACCTCGGGTCAGGTATCCGCGTCAGCCACGGCACCATGGAACTGCTGACGCAGCGGGCCGGCACGCAGCGCCTGCCCGGCAGGTGTCGCCCCCGCCGCATACGCACGCGCAGTGGGGCTCCGGATGGCGGCGAGAAAAGCCATGGCGGGCAAGCACACGGTGGTGTGCCGGCACCACGAACACCACGTGCGCACCTCGTGTAGTCCGGGCCGCCCTCGCCCTTGGCGGTATCAGCAGCTGCCGCTCGAATGCCTTCGGCCGGGGGCGAGTTGGACGTCGGCGGCACCAGGGCGTACGACTCGCGAGCCTGCCGGGTGCGGCCGTCCGGCAGCGGCACATCTCGGTCTTGGGCACCGCCGGCACATAGCGCACCGGCGCTCCTCCAGTCGGCCGCGTAGCGCGCGGCACTGCCCGTACGCCTCATCGGCGAGGAAGGAGGTGAACGGCACGCCGGCGCCCGGAGCACGCTTCAGCATGTGCCGGGCCGGTTCCGGGTTTGTCGCCATCGTGGTGGTGCGCTCGGGCGGGACGCCCGTTCCGCGCAGCGGCGTGATGTCGCCGGTCTCGTCCCCGATCAGCACCGCGTCGTCGGCGGCCAGGGCAGCGGCTGCGCAGTCGCGGGCCCGGTCACGAAGCTCATCGGTGTCCCAGGCCGCCCTCGCGAGAAACCCCTGCAGCCGGTCCGGGTTCGGATGCCCGGCGAACTCAGCGAGCTGCCACAGGTTCTTGCGCTGCGCCTCCAACTCCCGCGCTGGCCGAGGGTGCCCTTTCCTGGTCCACACGACCGCGAGCGGCTACCTGCGGGCGCTCAACAACGTCGCCTCCAGGCACTGGTCGGCGACCGAGCTTGTTCTTCAAGGTACGGCTGTGACGGGTGGCTTGCTATCGGTCGGCCTGCGGCATCCGCACGACCGCGATCCCTCCCTCCAGGTCCACCGTCGTCCGGTTCGGCGGCGCCCCGTCTTCCTCGTCGTCCCGCATCACGAGTGCCGACTGCCGCTCCTTGAGTTCGTTCTGCTTCCCAGGCGAAAAACTCGCATGCAGCTGCTCGAACCCGGTTGCCGATATCTGGCCCTGCCGGACGCTGTTGCGCCAGGGCAGCAGTCCGGCCCGCCCGGCACGAAGAAGCAGCTGATCTATGAAGGCCACGGCGGTCAGCAGGATGACCAGCCCCGGCAAGGTCATGAAGACGGCGAATTCCATGCCCCCAGTATCCGCCCCAGGGGGCAAGGGGTCCCCCCCCAGT
Organism: Streptomyces sp. NPDC102462; assembly: GCF_044765425.1. NCBI lineage: Bacteria > Bacillati > Actinomycetota > Actinomycetes > Kitasatosporales > Streptomycetaceae > Streptomyces > Streptomyces sp. NPDC102462. The sequence continues at coordinate 17,883 of NZ_JBIWKB010000079.1, forward strand.
ACTCGCCGAAATTCGGGCGGATATGGCTGAGCAGGCTCCCGACCTGCGGATGGACAGCGGTTCCCCACGCGCGGAAAGTCGGTCGCCGCAAGGGCTTTGAGCCGGTACTTCGCCTCCGAGGGGCTCTCGACGTACACGCACGTGACCGATCAGCACACCGCTTACGGCACGAAGGCGATCGCGCAGGTCGAAGCCGCGTTCCCGAAGGCCGGGCCGCTGCTGGTCGGCAAGCTGTCCGCGTCTGGTCGGCAGAACGCGCTCGCCGCGGCGCTCAAGGAGTACGGGGCGCTGCGGCGCACCATCTACGCCGCTCGCTACCTCGCCGCCCCGGCCTGTCGGCGCAAGATCTCGCGGCAGCTGAACAAGGGCGAGTCGCTGCACGCGCTGAAGCGGGACTTGCTCTACGCCCACAAGAGTGCCGTCCGGGCGCCGCATCGACGACGAGGTCCTGGCCCACATCTCCCCGGCGTACAGCGAGAACTTCAACTTTTTCGGCGCCATCGATGTCGACATCGAAGGTGAACTCGCCCAGCTCGGCATCAGGCTGGCAGGGCGATCACAGGACGAGCACGAGTTTGCCGCCGGGGCGGCGGGATTGGCTGAGCTTGGCCGCTTCCTGGACCTGGTCGAGGGTGTAGGTGCGGGCGACCGGTACGACCAGGATGCCTTCGCCGGCGAGCCTGGCGAACTCATTCATCTGGTCGTAGCGGATCTCGGTGGTGATCCGGACGCCCAGTTCGGCTGCGGCGGCGAAGTCCGAGACGGTGAGGACACGGTCGGGATCCCCGGTCAGCTCGATCAAGGTCGGTAGCGAGCCGCCGGCCGGGCTGGGCTGGTCGGCGCGGTCGATCCGGCCCCCGGTCGGCGCGGTGTCCAGGGCACGGTCCACGGGGCCTGGGGTCAGCGCGCTGACGCGTTCGGCCATGCCCTCGCCGTAGGCGGTCACCTGGGCGCCGATCTCTTCCAGGGCGGCGGCCCGAGTCGGCCCGGCTGTGGCGATCACCCGAATACCCCGGTGCAGCGCGAAGCGCACCGCCGCCTCGCCCACGGTGGTGCCCGCGCCGTGGACGAGCAGCAGCTCACCCGGCTGGACGCCGAGGTCGTCGAGCGCGCGCCACGCCGTCTCGGCCGCCATCGGCAGCGCGGCGGCCTGCTCAGCGGTTACGCCCTCGGGAATGCGCGCCCAGGCCGGCATCAGCGCGTACTCGGCGGCGCCGGCCGTCGGGCCGTCGAAGGTGGCCGGGCCGAACACGCGGTCGCCGATCTGGACGCCGGTGACGTTCTCGCCGAGCGCGTCGACGGTGCCCGCGACCTCAAGGCCGAGCCCGCGCGGCAGCGGCGGCAGATGGTCGGCGAGGAGACCATCGACGACGTGCCAGTCGGCCGGTGTCAGGCCGCACGCCCGCACGGCGATCCGGATCTGGCCGGGTCCCGGTTCCGGCTGTGGGACGTCGCGGAGCACGATCACGTCCGGGGAACCGAACCGGTCGAATTGCAGAGCCTTCATGACGATCTCCTGGCTGATGACAGCATCTGTTGTCATCGACCGTACCAGCTGATAACAGCTCCTGTTGTCGTATCCTGGTGGGCATGCCGCGATGGGAATCCGACGCACAGGGCCGGCTCGAACGCGCGGCGCTCGAGCTGTTCGAGACGCAGGGGTTCGAACGCACCTCGGTCGCGCAGATCGCAGGCGCCGCCGGTCTGAAGGAGCGCTCCTTCTATCGCTACTTCCCCGACAAGCGGGAAGTCCTCTTCGCCGGCAACGAACTCGAGGCCCACCTCGTCGCCCAGGTCGAGGCGGCCGACCCGGGCCTCACCCCGATCGAGGCGCTGCTGACCGCGCTGGGAACCGCCGAGGAGATCTTCCGCCCACGCGAGTTCCTGCTGCGCCGGGGAAGAGTGATCGCCGCCAACCCGGCACTGGCCGAGCGTGATCTGATCAAGCTTGCCGACATCGCCGACGCGCTGGCACCGGCGCTCGAGCGCCGCGGCGTCGAGCCCGGCAAAGCACGCTTCATCATCGACGTGGTGCTGGCGATCCACCGGCGCGCCATGCCCCGCTGGCTGGCCGAGCCGGACACCACCCTCGCTCAGCTCATGGCCCAGGCCGCCGCCGAGCTGCGCGAGGCGGTCACACTGCCGGCTCCGACAGTCCGCTGAGTCGACTGTTGCCTGAAGGGTTGGCTCTTCGCGCCCGTGTCATGCCTCAGGTTACCTACCGGATAATAGGCCATTATCCGGTTCGGGTGACGTGAAAGTCGTGGCCGCGCCGGAACAAACCTGCGAGCCCGTGGCGGTGCCTGACGCCCGTGGCCGTGACCGTGACGGGGGCGAGCCTGGCCGTGCGCCTGGTGGTGGCCGGTCGGCGGCAACGGGATCATCGGCTGGAGCAGAGAGTGAGGCCGACCAGGGAACTGCACGACTTCGTGGCCCACCACCGAACTTGGGGGACTTTCCGGGCCGGTGCCACCGCGGACGGAGGGTGGCTGGTCCATGCCTGTCTGCCGCTGTCTTCGGCCTGCGGGAGGCTCGCTGTCCGCAACCGGGTGGAGATCGCCGCCTGGGCCTGGCGGGTGGGCCTGGCTCACGAGCGCTGACGCGGTGCCGCTCGACGGGAGTTCGTACGCCGTGCCCGCGGACTCGCGCTCCACGGCCTCGCCGATCCTGTGCCCCCACGCCCCCACGCCCTCACGCCGCACTTGCCGGCCAAGACGCCGACGGGCCGCGGCCCACGCCCGCCTGGTGATCACGGCGGGTGATGGCGTCGGTGCCGCCCCGCCCGGAGGCCGGCACCGCGCGACCAGGCGATTCAAGGTTCTTCCAAGCTCTGTCCAGACACCGGCTCCTAGCGTCTGTCCCGCGGCATAACCCCCGCCCTCGTCTTCCGTGATCGGAACCCATCAGGAGGAAACAGTGACGATCCGTCATCGCTTGCGTGCAACAACGGCAGCCGGTATCAGTGTGCTGGGCCTGGCGGCAGCACTCACCGTCCTGTCCCCGGCCACTGCCGCCTATGCGGCGCCCAACTGCCAGCCGTGGTCGGATTCCAACACCTTCGGCACCTACTGCAGCTCCGCAGACGGCAACCCCTCCTTCAGGGCCATGGCGAAGTGCAAGAACGGCAAGACCGTCCCTGGCCTGTGGAAGAAAGTCGGCGGCGGTGTCTGGTCCTACGCATACTGCACCTCGGTGAACTCCTCGCTCAGCTACGGATGGGCCGAGATCGGCCGCTGAGCAGCTGCTCGCGCCGCCGAACAACACGGCGCGACCATCGAGGACTTCGACCCCATGGGCGGCCTTCCCGGCGGTGCCTGGACATCGTCCTCAGCAAGACCCGTCGCTCCTGACCACCCGCACCACCAGAGGCCCGCAGCCACCATGGCCGCGGGCCCTCTGCCGTGCAGGGATCCTGGACCATCTGGACTGCCCCACGCGCGCACGCGACGAGCCCGGGCCGGCGACCTCATCGCAGGTGTCGCGGATCTGCGGCGAACTCGACGCCGAGCTGACCGCGTTCAAGGAACGGCCGCTATCGGATCGTGTCCCAGGCCGTGGTCATCGCTACCGGTGTCTCCGTCACGGGGCACCGCGAAATCCTCGGGCTGGTGGCCGCGATCCGCGCCGTCTTCCTCGGCTCAGCCCGGCAAAGCTGCCGGGTTCACTTCGTGCGGGGCGTCTTCAGCTGGAGCGAAAAGGGCTCCGGGGAGATGGTCCCCGCGACCATCCGGACCATCTTCGCGCAGACCACAGCCGAGGCGGTCCGCACTCAGCTCAACGTGGTCGCCGACATGCTCGGACGCCAGTTCCCGCGGGTCAACCCCCGGCAACAGTGGACAGCCGGCTTCCGCGACGTCCCGCCACCGGCGCCTCGGTGGCCGTCCTCCTCGACACGCCGTGGCCGAAGCTCGACGCCGTCGACTGCGCGGCCGCCCACCCGCTGCACCTGTCCCGCTGCACACAGCGGGCCCCGCAGGCGATCAGGGACCCCGCCCGCAGAACCGCCCTGCGCCGGGCCGCCCGCGCCGGCGGCGTGACCGTCATCGACCCCGCTCAGGGCGTGCTGCTCTGTTCCGCCCAGACGATCTTGCTGTCCTGTGTGTAGCGGGTCCCCCACCGTTTCGAGCACCGCGCGACAAGGAGCAACCCGCGGCCGCCTTCGTCGGAGGTGCGAGCGTGACGCAACCGCGGTGACGCGCCGCTGCCGTCGAAGACCTCGCACGTCAGAACGTGGCTGCGGACCAGTCGGAGCGTCACCGGCGGTGTGCCGTGCCTGATCGCGTTGGTGACGAGCTCACTCACGATGAGCTCTGTGGTGAAGCTTGCCTCGTTCATGTCCCACGCCGCGAGCTGCCGAGTCGCCAGGGCCCTGGCCTGGGAGACGACGGCCGGATCGCTCGGCAGATCCCATGACGCCACATGGTCCGGTCCCAGCGCGTGCGTGCGGGCGACCAGAACTGCGGCGTCGTCGTGGGGGCGGACAGGAAGCAGCTCCTCGGTCAGCATCCTGCCCGTCGCCTGCAGGGAGCCGGGGGAGCCGGGGGAGCGGGTGAGCAGCGCGGTCAGACGCTGAAGACCCTCACTGCCCGGGCCCTGGTGTTGTTGGAGGAGTCCCGGGGTGTACAGCACGAGTGTCGAGTTCTCGGGCAGCTCGAACTCCGCCCTGGCGAAAGGCGGTCCGGGGGAACACAACGCGTCGCCCACCGGACGGTCCACGGTCCCAACGGTGCCGTCCGGGTGCACCATGAGGGGCCAGGGATGGCCGGCGCTGGCCATGGAGCAGCGGCGCGTTGTGGGGTCGTAGATCAGATAGAGGCATGTGGCGCCGTGTTCCGGCGTGTGAGTGGACTCTGCGTCCTGCGCCGACCGCGCTTGGTCGTCGTTCTTTCCGGCGTCGTTGACCATGCCGGGACGACGTGCAACGTCATCGAGCCGCGCGAGTAGTTCGTCCGGTTCCAGGTCCAGGTCCGACAGTGTGTGCACGGTGGCGCGAAGCCGTCCCGCCGCCGCTGCGGGCTGGATGCCGCGCCCGGGTACCCGGCCGGCCACGAGGGCCACCCGGGCGCCGGACAGTGGCACGGTGTCGACCCAGTCGCCGGCGGATCCCGCGTGCACGTAGGTGTGCCACACCTCCAGCGCCTGGTGCGGGGGAAGTCTGTCCGGATGCAGGACATGCTGCAGGGTGACCAGCGAGTTGTGCTCGCGTAGATGGCGACGGGCGTTGTCCAGACACACGGCCGTGCGCCGGGCGAGTGCCGTGGCGAGGGTCAGGTCGTCGGCATCGAACGGTCTGCGCTCGGCACCCCAGCGGCAGAGCGTGGCCAGGCCGAGGCCCCGGTCCTGAGTGACCAGAGGGACGACCATCAGGGAGTGGACCTCTTCCCCCGCAGGTGGCGACAAGCATCGCAACGCCCGCCGTCCCTCCTGGCCCAGGGCCCGCTGCCGCGCCGCGGGCCCACCGGACGAGTCACTGCGATTCGTTACGTGTCGTGCACCCATAGTGTTCAAACCTCGCTCGGCCCAGGCGTCACGCCGCATCCCAGTGTCCTCCAAGGCGCGCATCCGCGACATCGGGCGACTCACCGCCGGCGCAGGGCATCGGCCACCGGGTCCACACCCGGACCGCTCCCGAGCGGACGCGGGCACGAGCCCGGGAACGGCCGAGCCGTGAGCACCGGTCCGGTCGGGCAACGCCTTTCGGGGCTGCCGGGCGTGGCTTGTGCAGCGACCAGAGCGACCGGGCACCCGGACCGCACTCGCCGGGCCACGACGTGATCACACCCGCCTTTCCAACTCGCCCTCCGTACCCGGTGTGGTGTGTCCGTCTGGTCCGGTTCAGTGCCGTGCTCTCAGTCCCTCGATGAGCAGGTCCAGTCCGAACTCGAAGAGCCGGGTGAAGTCGGTGCCGGTGAGCGTGGGCAGGCTGGCTTTGAGGTGCGGGTAGGTCCCGGCTGTCACCGCGTCGGCGAGGAGGCCCGGGTCCGCCGTGCCTTGGTCTCCCGGCTGGAGGGCGGCCTGCTCCTCCAGCGTGTGGCCCACGGTGAAGTTGGCCATGGTGTGGAGTGCCCGTGCCGCGTCGTCGTCGGGGAAGCCTGCCGCCCGCATCACACCCACGACCGTGTCGGCGAAGCCGAGGGTGTTCGCCCCCGTCGCGTGGGTGCCGGCGAACACCCGCGCACCGTCGCGACGCGCGAGCAGGGCCGTACGCATCGCTCGGGCGAGGGTGGCCAGCTGTTCGCTCCAGTCGCCGCCGGGTGTCTCGGCGGCGGCGTCCGTGACGCCGTCCATCATGTGCTCGGCCATTGCGGTCAGCAGGTCCTGCTTGGTGGCGAAGTAGCGGTACAGCGCACCGGCCTGCACGTCCATCGCGTCTGCGAGCCGCCTCATGGTCAATGCGTCGAGCCCTGACCGGTCCAGGAGGTCAAGGGCTGTCTGCACGGTGCGGGCGCGGTCGAGTCGCGGGGGCCGGCCTCGGGTCGGGCTTGACGGGGAACTCATGCGCCTCACTATAGTGAACATCGTTCACGTGAACGATGTTCACGAAATGCGGGAGGGTGACTCTGATGAACGTCGATGTGATCGTCGTAGGCGCGGGACCGACCGGGCTGATGCTCGCGTGCGAGCTGGCACTGGCCGGTGTGCGCACCCGGATCCTGGAGCGGCGCATGGAGCCGCAGCGGAACTCGCGGGCACTCACCCTGCATCCGCGCAGCCTGGAGCTGATGGACCAGCGTGGCCTGGTCGACCGGTTCCTGCCGCTCGGCCGGACCGTGCCCGGCTGGCATTTCGCCCAGCTCCCCACCCATCTGGACTTTTCCGTGCTGGACTCCCGGCACGGCTACACGCTCTTCATCCCCCAGGCACGCACCGAGGCGCTGCTTGCGGAGCGGGCCCGAGAACTGGGTGTGGAGATCCTGCGCGGTCATGAGGTCGTCGCTGTGAGCCAGGACGGCGACGGCGTGAAGGTGCAGGTGCGGGGGCCCGGTGGCGTCGACAGCGTCCACGCCCGGTACGTGGTCGGGTGCGACGGCGGACGCAGTCGGGTGCGGGAGGCGGCCGGGATCGGCTTCCCGGGCACCGACGAGACGCTTACCGGTGTGCTCGGCGACTTCGCCGTGATCGGCACCGACCCGGCGGTCCTCGGTGCGGCCCGGGCCTCTGGCGTGCTGGTCGCGCCGCTGGAGGACGGTCTGACCCGGCTGGTCTGCGTGGATCCGGAGCGGATGCGGGTACCGTCCGGTGAGCCGGTGACTCTGGAGGAGTTCCGTGAGTCCCTGGTCCGGATCTGCGCCTCCGACTGCGGTATCGCCGAGCCCCGTTGGCTCTCGCGCTTCGGCAACGCCACCCGCCTCGCGGAGAGTTACCGCTGTGGCCGGATTCTGCTGGCGGGCGACGCCGCCCACATCCACTTCCCCGCGGCGGGCCAGGGACTCAACACCGGCCTCCAGGACGCCATGAACCTCGGCTGGAAACTGGCCGCTGCTGTCAACGGCTGGGCCCCGCCCGGGCTGTTGGACAGCTACGACGAGGAGCGCAACCCGGTCGGCCGGGCAGTCACCGAGAACACCGAGGTGCAGACGCTGCTCGCGGAGCTGACACTGGTGCCGCAGTACCAGCGGCCCGCCGCGGCCCTGCGTGAACTCTTCGACGAACTCCTGCACATGGAAGAGGTCAACCGCAAGCTCGCCGCCCGGGTCTCCGCGCTCGGCACCGCCTACCCGCCGGCGAGCCCCGGGGCCGACCCGCTGGTGGGAGCGCGGATGCCCGACCTGGGGCTCACCACCGCGGCATCTCAGCCGGTGCGGGTCTACGAACTGCTGTACCAGGGCCGGTTCGTCCACCTCGATCTCGCGGCCGACCCGGAACCCGGTGCGGACGTCACGGGCTGGGGATCACGCGTCATCGCCGTCACCGTCACGAAGCGGGACGACCACGCGGACCTGGAGGGAGTGACCGAGATCCTCGTACGTCCCGACGGCCACATCGCCTGGGCCACGCGCACCGTCGGCATCACCGCACGCCGTGACGAGCGGCGCGCGGCGCTGACCGCCTGGGGCGGAACGCCCTCCTGAGCGCCGGAAGGACCGCCTGGGACGCCGAAGCCCGGGCCGTCGGGGCAGGGGACCACGCCACCCATGCTGTGACGATGCCCTTGCCGTCCGGGGCGGGGTGGGTGGTCTGTGTCCAGCCCGGCCTTCGCACACACCGGCGGTACCTGGGTAGACAGTTCACGCACCGAGCCAGGCTCCGTGGCCGCCCGGGTGTCCCGCTCGCGTGGGCGGCACCCGTTGCGGTGGTTGACTCGCTCGTCGCTGACCTGCCGTATTCGGCGTTGCAGACAACGTCGGCCTCGGCGGACATGAGCGCGTCGGCGAACGTCTTGACCATCGCGCGCAGCAGATCGGGACTCGCCGCGGCGAGGTTGACTTCCGCGAGGGCGTGCAGGGGCAGACTGTCTGGTGCGGTCATCGTGCTGATCTCCTTCGAGCTTCGACATCTCGAAGATCAGCCGGTGGCCGTTCCAATATCCGGGCACTCACTCCGACGCCGGGGCAAACGCCCGGATCACGTGGGGCCCCTACACCACTTCTCAGGACGTAACCAACTCGCGGCGCACTGGCAGTTCGCGGACAGCAGTCACTTCATCAGGGCCTTCAGGAAGCGGTACGGCCAAACGCCAGCCCAGTTCGCCCGCTCTTACAGTCAGCGACCATAACCGCTCGCGAATCGGCGCGCTCCGTCTTCGGGGCGGGCCGCGGAGCGGTGTGGTAGGTCGTCAGGCCCAGTCGGTGCAGGAGTGGAGTCGCCGCGTGCCTTCGAAGGTGGCGGCTTCGATGCCGATGCCGCTGACGCCGTCCACGGTGTCCTGCGCCGTTGTGTTGAACGTCCTGGTCGTGCCGTAGCCGTCATAGTTGGGGTGCCACGTCCAGTAGCGAATGGCGTCGAGTGCTTCGTATCTCCGGGTCAGAAGACGGATACGGACGTGGTGACCATCGGAAGCGGTGTCCTTCACCTGAAGAGTGACCGTCCACACCTGCCCCCTGGAACGAGGGTCGTTCAGCCCGTACTGCCCGCTGACCGCCGCATAGCCGGTTGCCCCGGTGGTGCTGCAGTCGAGTATGTACGACGCTGCCGAATGAGCCGTCGTGGGCAGGGTCATGACGAGGAGGAGAGCGCCCGCTCCCGCGGCCATCATCGACAGGTTCGCTCTCCAACCGGCCTTCGCCCGACACCATGAACGCATCGTGGAGTCACCTTTCTCGTGGGGTATCAGGAGCGTGTGCATGCCCCGGTGTTTCCGTTCGTGCTGGCCGGCGCCAGCCGTCCTCCCACTGTCGCGGACGTTCCCGATGATGTCTTTGACCGTCGGTGCTCAAGTAGTTGACATTCCGTACCCGAGGCAAAGTGCTCGCTCGCCCGCGCCGTCGGCCGTTCTGAGCGGCCGACGGCGCGTTCATCGGATCACCGGACCGGTAGGTCGGCGAGGGCCTTCTCCACCGCTGCAAGGACCGGCAACGGCGCCTTGTCCAGAGGCTCGCGCAGTTCCCGGCCCCACCACCAGCGCGTCGTACGGCGAAACGCCTCCGCGCGCCCCTCGTCGATGCCGCGGATCGCGTCCAGCACGGCCTGGTACGCCGCCGGGTCGTCGATGACGGTGTCCAGGCCGCTGCCGAGAGTCAGCGGGCTGCGCGGTGACGACGGCCGGGGGTGGTGCTCCACCCAGGTGTACGTGCCACTGCCCACCTCGTGACGCGCTCCGGAGGGCAACTCGACAACGGCCCGCGTGTTCGGAGGAACCCGGGCGTGGAAGGACACCTCGTCGCCGTCGCGCCGCCATCCCGCTTCCGCGCGTCCATACGGTGTCTCGTGCCACACCGAGGCGTCGTCCAGGTCGTCGAGCAGGGTGGGCGCGACGCGGATGGCCCGGTACGCGGGTTCCAGCGGGGAGAGCCCGGCGACGCCGCGGTGCAGTCAGTCGGCCACGGCACCCAGGGCGTAGTGGTTGAAGGACGTCATCTGGCCCGGGTTGATCGAGCCGTCTTCCAGCATGGAGTCCCAGCGTTCCCACACCGTGGTCGCGCCCATCGTGACGGGATACAGCCAAGACGGGCATTCCGTCCGGGTCAACAGGCGTGAGGCGGCGGCGGCATGGCCTGTCGCCGTCAGGGCTTCGCAGACGATCGGGGTCCCGACGAATCCGGTCGCGATGCGGTAGCCGGCGGCACGGACCAGGTCACGCAGGCGGTCGCCCATGGCTTGCAGCCGCTCGTCGTGGACGAGGCGGAAGACGATCGCCAGTGCGTACGCGGTGGGGGAGTCGGACATCATGCGGCCGTGCGGCGTGACGTAGGCGCCGCGGAAGGCCTCGGCGATTCGCTCCGCCAGGTCGGCGAAGTGACGGGCGTCGGCTTCCAGACCGAGGAGAGCGGCGGTTTGAGCGGTCAGCTGCGCCGAACGGTAGAAGTACGCGGTGGCCACGATGCCTGCGTCGGTCTTGGCGTCCCCGGGCCGCTCCGGCGGCGCGTCGGGGTCGAGCCAGTCGCCGAACTGCAGCCCTTCCTCCCACAGCAGAGCGCTGCCCGCCCGGTCCTGCACCACCTCCACCCAGGCCGCCATGGACGCGTAACAGTCCCTGAGCGTCTGGTGGTCCCCGAAACGCTCCCACAGCACGGCCGGTACGACGGTGATGGCGTCTCCCCATGCGGCAACCGGTTTGAGGAGTCCGGGTACTTGCGGGATCACCGCCGGCACGACCATCGGCACCACCCCGCCCGCGGCACGCTGTTCGAGCCTGACGTCCTCGAGCCAGGACCGAAGGAAGGCGTCACAGTCGTAGAGGAAGGCGGCGGTCGGGGCGAAGATCTGGATGTCGCCCGTCCAGCCGAGACGTTCGTCGCGCTGAGGGCAATCGGTCGGCAGGGAGAAGAAGTTGCCGCGCATGCCCCAGACGACGTTCTCGTGGAAGCGCTGCAGCAGGGGGTGGGAGGTGGCGAAGTCACCGGTCCGTGCCATGTCGGTGTGCATCACGGCCGCCGTCACGTCTTCGGGGGCGAACGGGCCCGGCCAGTTGTCGACTTCGACGTAGCGGAAACCGTGGAACGTCCACTTCGGTTCCCAGATCTCCTCCCCGCCGCCGCTGAGGACGTACCTGTCGGTCGCCGCGGCGTTGCGCAGTGGCCGTGTGCCGAGTTCTCCGTGTTCCAGGACTTCGGCGTGGCGCAGGGTTCCTTTGAAGAGAAAGGCGCGTCTGGGCCGGGTGTGGCTGTGAAGCGCGGGCGCTGCCCACTCGGTACCAGTCACCCACCCAGCCCAGAAGCAGGCCCTGGCCGGTCTGCTGTGACGGCCGGAGTGGGCCGCGGCCCCCGATGTGACTGGGGCGACCGCCGAGGACATTGCCGCGGCTCAGAGCGAAGTCGCCCGGGACATGGGCTGGTAGTTCAGCCGTGATGAGCGCGACCCGCTTCGGCCGGCCACCCTGTCGGCGGTGGCCGGCACGGAGTTCCCGCTGGAAGTCGTTGATCACCGACGAGCCCTAGCCTTGGGTTCCTACTAGCAGACCGTGATGACGACCCGCTGGTACCGGGTGATGGGGAACTCGCCGTCGTCGGTGACCTCGAGGATGACATGGATTGTGTCGCCGGCGCGCGCATCGCGCGGGATCCTCACCGAGGCGCTCAGGGAGTCCGCGCCGGCGACCGTCACGTCGCCGGCGTAGGTCCCCGCCTCGGCGTATTGCCACCATCGGCAGCGGAGTGCGTCACCGTCAGGGTCCGACGCTTGGGGCTGCTCGCGGCCGATGCGTTCGCCTCGGTGACGCGCAAGGACGGGCCAACCGCCAGGTCGCCGTCAGCGTGCATGCGGCCTCCGACAGCGCCTCCTGCCCGTTGGAATGGGAGTTGTTCCTGCCCGAGCCGACGTTGACGGCCTGGAGAAAGGCCCGGCTCGACCGCAGGCCGTCCCATCGGCGGGGTCGAGCGTCCGATCCGGACCGCCGCCTCGGCCGGGCAGGGGTGGTGGGCCGGCAACCCTTGCCCAGCAGGACTCACACGACATCAAGGTCGAGACAGACCTGACGGGGTCCTTATGAGGTACCGCTTCGTTCTTGGCGCGCCGGTACCGCGTCCAGCACCAGTTCCACAGTGGCGAGGAAGCTATCGCGGGTGAAACCGACGGGGTCGATGCGGCGACCATAGTGAGCCAGTGCGGGGAAGTCTGCCGGGTCGGCGCCCAGCGTGATCACTCGGAAGGATTCCAGTCTCCGCTTTTGCTCGGTCGGGCCGCAGGATTGGCCGGCCGCGTGCGCGGAGATCAGGGACACGGACAAGGTCACCAGCCGGTGGTACCACTCAGGGATGAGTTCCTCGGGCACCCCGGCGTCGCTGAGGGCCTGCAGGGTCTCCTCGATCACCAGCCGGCTGCCGGGACCGCTGCCCGGATAGTGGCTGGTGTCCTTCGCCAGCTGCGGCAGCGCGGCGTACGCATCCCATGAGCGCAGGGTCAGGTCGACGAGCCGCGAACGCCAGGTCCCCTGCCGCCGGTAGCCGTCCATGGCCTGGACCAGTACATGGTCCACGATCGCGAGCATCAGCTCGGTGCGGTTGCGGAAGTGGCGGTACAGGCTGGAGGAGTCGGTACCCAGCTCGGCAGCCAGTTTGCGCATGCTGAACACGTCGTCCCTCGCGGAACCGGAGAGCAGCTCCACTGCGGCATCCAGGATGCTCTGCTTGCTCCATCGCTGACGCATGGCGGCAGCCTAGTCGAGCGGAGTGAGCGCTCCGTCGATCAGGCAGTGAAAGCGGCATTGAACGCACTGTTGCGCGCGGTGCGTGCATGAGGTCCAATGAGCTCATGACAGAGCTGCATGAGCCCAATGCCCCGCAGCCACCCCCGACTTCAAGGATCGCGCGCTGATCCACGGCTTGCGGTCGCTGCCCGTAACGTGGTGACAAGGAAGGAACACAGTTGACCATTGACGAACAGTCGGCCACCGCAGTCCCGGCTGAGCACGACTTCCCTGACCATCGGCAGGTGGAGCAACGATTCGGCGATCTCGCGCCGGACGGGACCACGAGCACCCAGGCGCTGACCCGCCTTTTCGAGCACCCCCGGGTCGGCCTGCGCTTCCCGCGCTTCGACCGGCTCGTGGCCGAAGGCGGATTCGGGCCCTTCCGCATCCTGCTGGTCGGCCAGGGCGTCGAGCGGTGGACGTCGTTCGGCACCTTCGGCGCCACCATCCGTATCGGCACCGGAATCCGGGCGATCGGCCGGACCTCCTACACCTACGGTCAAGGCATGTTCGTCGACGGACACCTCGTCGCCACGGCCGACGCCACCATCGTGCTCGCCGACAAGTCCGGGCCGATCGCCTTGCCGGACGAGCTGCTTGCCGACATCGAGGAACTGCGACTGCCGGGAACAAGTGCGGCAGTCGAGACGAAACCCGATCCGCTCCGCCGCGAGCGGCAGTACTACCCGGCCGCTGCCACCGTCCACGCCCGCGTCGGGGACGTCGATCTCAACCGGCACGTCAACTACATCGCCCAGGTCGGCTGGTACGACGAGGCGATCGCGTCCCACACACACGACCTGCTGGGAGACGGCGCCGCCAAGACGCTCCCCCGATACCTCCCCTGGCGCTACCGCGTGACCTACCTCGACGAGGTCCGCTACCCCGGCACTTATGACATCGGGATCGCGGTCAGCGGGCACGACGGGCAGACCGTGCACTACGAACTGGGCCTGTTCGACGACAACCGTTGCCTGGGTACCGCAAACGCCTCTGCACCCCGCGGCAAGCTTCCCGCCACCGCCCTGACTTGACTCTATAGCTCCTATAGATCGTGAAGGACAGTCAACACCTCGCCGAAGACGACGGTGGCCGTCACGTACCGGACCGGTGCATGATCGCCAAGGTCCCGAGGATATGGCGTTTGCAGCCGACCTGCGGGACGATGGTGACGAGTCCGTCGGCCGACAGCAACCGGAGGGCTTCCATGGTGGCTGCTTGCCCGGTCGTCATCGCAACTGGCGTTCTAGCATGGCCGGCACAACCCCCTGTTGCGAAGTCGGTTCAGATGCCGCCGCGCAGTGAGCGGGACACGCCGAGAGCGGCGGTACGCACCGCCGGAGCCAGCCGTGCCGGGTGAAAGCTCGCTCGGGGGACCGCCACCGACAGCGCCGCCACGGCCTTGCCGCCGGCCCCGAACACCGGAGCCGCGATGCAGCTGACCCCTTCGGCGGCCTCCTGTTCCTCGTAGGCGAGACCTGACACCTGGGCCAGTTCGAGTGCCGTACGCAGTCTGTCCGGGTCGGTCACGGAGTGGCGGGTCAGTCGGGGCAACGGGCCGGCGAGTACCTCGTCGGCGAGCTCGGCCGGAGAGAAGGCCAGCAGCGCCTTGCCCACACCCGTGCAGGTCAGGGGCAAGGTGCCGCCGATGCGCGACGGGAGGGCGAGGGAGTCATGACCGTGGATCCGCTCGACGTAGACGACCTCGTGCCCTTCGCGTACGCCCAGATGCACGGTGGCGCGGGTCGCCTCGAACAAGTCCTGCAAGAAGGGAAGGGCGGCCTCGCGCAGGTCACGGCGGCGCGGCACCAGCGAGCCCAGCTCGAAGAGCTTGCCTCCCAGGTGGTAGCCGTCCTCGCCGCGTTCGACCAGGCCGAGGCCCAGCAGGGACCCCAGCAGGCGGGACGTGGTGCTCTTGGCGAGGCCTGCACGCTCCGCGAGTTCTGTAAGCCGGAACGGTCCGCCGGTCGGCCTGAAGCACTCCAGCAGAAGCACCGCTTTCTCCAACATGGTGCCGTTCGAACTGTTCCGTGACATGGAACAGACTTTTGCCACTCTCGCCGAGTGTCGTCTATCCAGGAATCGCTGCACCCGCACTCCCGGAGGTCGCCCGTGCCATCCCCATCACCCGACTCGCCATCCCCCGAGGCGCGCAAAACGGCCGACGCCCTCTGGGACGCCGAGCAGTCCCGCACGCCGTGTCCGCCGGTACGCGGCCGGCTGCCGGCCGCAGATGTCAACGCCGCCTACGCAGTGCAGCGCATCAACATCGAGCGCAAGCTCGCCCAGGGCCGACGCCTCGTCGGCCGCAAGATCGGTCTCACCTCACCGGCCGTTCAACGCCAACTCGGCGTGGACCAGCCCGACTTCGGGGCACTGCTGGCCGACATGGCGGTACCCGACGGCGGGACCGTGCCGCACGGCCGCCTGCTCCAGCCCAAGATCGAGGCCGAGGTCGCACTCGTTCTGGCCGCCGACCTGCCGCACGCCGAGACGACGGTCGCCGACGTGCTGCGCGCCGTGGACTTCGCACTCCCCGCCCTGGAGATCGTCGACAGCCGGATCGCCGACTGGAACATCAGCCTGGTCGACACGGTCGCCGACAACGCCTCCTCAGGCCTGTTCGTCCTCGGCGGCACACCCGTGCCGCTGACCTCGGTCGACCTCCGCGCCGTAGGCATGACCCTCACCCGCGACGGCGAAGAGGTCTCCCGGGGTACCGGTGCCGACTGTCTCGACGGCCCCCTGAACGCGGCCGTGTGGCTCGCGTCGACGCTCGCTGCGCGCCGGCGACATCGTGCTGACCGGCGCCCTCGGCCCCATGGCCGCCGCCCTCCCCGGCAGCCGCTTCGAAGCGACCATCTCCGGACTCGGCTCCGTACGCGTCGGCTTCGCACCCGTACCCGACGACCGGAAGGCCGCACAGCAGTGACCACCACCGCACCTTCGGCCCGCACCAAGGTGGCCGTCGTCGGCTCCGGCAACATCGGAACCGACCTCATGATCAAGATCCTTCGCCTGTCGGAAAGCCTGGACATCGCCGCCATGGTGGGCATCGATCCGGCGTCCGACGGTCTGGCCCGGGCCCGCCGCCTCAAGGTCGCGACGACCCACAACGGCATCGAGGGCCTGGTCGCCATGGACGAGTTCGCGGACGTGGAGATCGTCTTCGACGCCACCTCGGCCGGCGCCCACCGCCGCCACGACGAGGTCCTGCGCGAACACGGGAAGACGGTCGTCGACCTCACCCCCGCCGCGCTGGGGCCGTACGTCGTCCCACCCGTCAACGGCGACACCCACCTCACCGCCCCGAACGTCAACATGGTCACCTGCGGCGGCCAGGCCACCATTCCCGATCGTCGCCGCGGTCAATGCCGTGACGCCCGTCCACTACGGCGAGATCGTCACCTCCATCGCCTCCCGCTCGGCCGGCCCCGGCACCCGCGCCAACATCGACGAGTTCACCGAGACCACCTCCGCCGCCGTCGAGAAGGTCGGCGGCGCCGCCCGCGGCAAGGCGATCATCGTCCTCAACCCGGCCGAACCTCCGCTGATCATGCGGGACACCGTGCACTGCCTGGTCTCCGACTGCGCCACCGAGGCCGTCACGGCGTCGGTCGAGGAGATGGTCGGCCGGGTCCAGGCGTATGTGCCCGGTTACCGGCTCAAGCAGAAGGTGCAGTACGAGAAGGTGGTCGCCGACGATCCGCTGCGCACCCTCGCCCCCGGAACGGGCGACGCGCTCAAGGTCTCCGTCTTCCTGGAGGTCGAGGGCGCCGCCCACTACCTGCCCGCCTACGCCGGAAACCTCGACATCATGACCTCGGCCGCGCTGCGCACCGCGGAACGCATGGCCGCCCACCGTGCCACGGAGGTGGCCTCCCGATGACCCCTCTGTACATCCAGGACGTGACCCTGCGGGACGGCATGCACGCCGTCCGCCACCGCTACACCGTCGACCAGGCCCGCACCATCGCCGCAGCCCTCGACGCCGCCGGTGTGTCCGCGATCGAGATCGCCCACGGTGACGGGCTGGCCGGCTCCAGCATCAACTACGGCGTCGGCGCGCACACCGACTGGGAGTGGATCGAGGCGGTGGCGGGAGCCGTACACCAGGCGATCCCCACCACCCTCCTCCTGCCCGGCATCGGCACCGTCCACGACCTCAAGCAGGCCCACTCGCTCGGCATCCGCTCGGTCCGTGTCGCCACCCACTGCACCGAGGCCGACATCTCCGCCCAGCACATCGCCGCCGCCCGCGAACTGGGCATGGACGTCGCCGGGTTCCTGATGATGTCCCACATGGCCGAACCGGCCGAACTGGCCCGCCAGGCCAGGCTGATGGAGTCCTACGGCGCTACCTGCGTCTACGTCACCGACTCCGGCGGCCGGCTGACGATGGACGGGGTCCGCGACCGCTTCCGCGCCTATCGCGAAGTCCTGGACACGGCAACGGAGTTGGGTATCCACGCCCATCACAACCTCGCCCTCGGTGTCGCCAACACCGTGGTGGCCGTCGAGAACGGCGTCACCCGTGTCGACGCCTCTCTCGCCGGACAGGGCGCGGGCGCCGGCAACTGCCCCCTGGAGGCGTTCATCGCGGTCGCCGACCTCATGGGCTGGGACCACGGCTGCGACCTGTTCCCCCTCATGGACGCCGCCGACGACCTCGTACGAGCGCTCCAGGACCGCGAGGTCCGGGTCGACCGCGAGACCTGACCCTCGGCTACGCGGGCGTCTACTCCAGCTTCCTGCGCCACGCGGAACGGGCCTCCGAGCGCTACGGCATCGACACCCGCGCGATCCTCGTCGAGGTCGGACGCCGCAAGATGGTCGGAGGCCAGGAGGACATGATCACTGACATCGCCCTCGACCTCGTGGCTCAGGCCTCGCCGGCCTGACGCGCGAGTCCGGGCGCGTGCACACAGGCCCGCACCGCCAGAGTCGGAGGTACGGGCCCGGCCGGTGCTTCAACCGTTTGAAGCAATGGCGCGGCATCGCGATCCGCTACGACAAAACCGCCGAGTCCTACCAGGCCGCCGTCACCCTCGCCTCGCTACTGATGTGGGCGTGACTCTTCGGTGTCGGCTTTCAGAAGCCCGCCTCGGTGCCGCTATGCGTACGAGCCGACGCTGATCGAGTAACCGGCACCGGTGGTGAGGTCGGGGCGGCTTCCATGGCCCTCTTCCGCGAGAAGTTTGGCGGTGAGGAAGACGATCTGCAGGCTCTTGGTCTCCTTGACGAAGCTCAGGTCGTCGGGCGCAGCCTCGGGGTCTGGGCTCCATCCGTCCTGTTGCGCTGCTGTCCGGTAGTGTGCTGCCACTTCGGCCCGTGCGCCGGGAAAGGCGTATGTCCGCTCGGCGTACACCATGACGTCGCCGCTGTCGGACCAGCAGCCTGCGTCGACCTCCTCGAAGCCCCGGGCGACGGTGGCCTCGTTGGGCCTGGAGTCAAGGATGTTGAGCGCTGCCATCTCCTCGACCTCGGCGTCGGTCCCATCGCAGTCCCGGGCGAGATCCATCAGCGTGCAGCCGGTGACGCCGAGGTCACAAACACAGTCGCCAGGAGAAGGGATATAGGACGGATGCAAGCTGTACGTAAGGACAAAGTGGGCTCCAAGCCGTAGTCCGGGCAGCGGACAGGCCCCTGTCGGACGAAGAAGTCTACGAGTTGGCTCCGAAGAGCCACGGCCCGGTTCTACCAGAAGCCGCCACCCTCACATCGCCTCTGATGAGCGGGGCACTTTGACGACACTCCCCAGACGGCTTCCCCGAACTGGAGTCGTTCAAGGGCAGCCCCCTCATGCAGTCGAACCAGGCTGTCCTCGAACCGCCGAGCCGCGGACGGCCGCCCGCACTCGGTCGACTCCGAAGCGGCTCCGAAGTATCTGCCCGGGCTCGCCGCGGGCACGCGGACGAGCGGTATGGCGATGACCGAGCCCTCGGTGGGCAGCGACCTGAAGAACATCAGGCTCACCGCGAAGCGAGACGGTGATACGTGCGTCGTCGACGGCACAAAGGCGATGATCACCCAGGCCCGTCGCGCGGCGCCTCTCGTCGTCATGGTCCGCACCGACCCACCAGTGGAGTATCTACGGATCTGCCGGGAGTGGCTGGAGGACGGCTGGGAGCGCGACCTGGTCTTCCGGTCCCCGGCCGACGCGACGGCCTGAGTTCGAGTAGTCCGCCCGCCATGGGAGTTGTCAGCCGCCACGACCGCCCACGCCCGCCGCGCTGTGCCTGCTCGGTCGGCTTCCCCGGCCGAGGTCCAGCAGGCCCGCTGACGGCAGACCTTGGGCCGCCCCAGCGAGCCCGCGGCGGCCTGGGCTACGAAAAGAGGGAGCAGAGAAGTGTCACCTGGTGACCACCAGGTGACCGCTGCCCGCCGGGAGCTTTGTGCGGATCCCAGGTGACGATGTGAGAGCGAGCAACCCGCCGCCGACACACCTCGCGAAACCCCCGCACCGCGCCGGAAGGACATCCCAATCGTGTTGTCAAGCCGCAGCCGTGACGGTAGGTGAAGCGTGATAGCACGCTCCGTCACGGATCATGGCCCACAGGACG
>NZ_JBIWKB010000080.1:0-35329 GCF_044765425.1 Streptomyces sp. NPDC102462
AGATCCTCGCCAAGGTCCGACTCGTCCAGACCAGCGTGAAGAAACTCGTCAATAACAACTCGAAGTAACTCAATCAGGGTCACGAGACACTAGCCTGGTCGCCGTGGGGAAGCGGTGGAAGAGAGCGCGGCTCGACCTGGCCGTGGACCGGGGCCGTTGTGGGTGCTGCTCGACATGGTCATCGCGTACCTGTCGGCGGTCATCGCCGTCGGGCCGTCCGACCACACGGCCTCGGTGCTGTCCGGCGGGATCGCCGAACGCGGGTGCGCGGTGGTGTGGTTCGTGGCGATCGCGGGGCGACGGTTCGCACCGCTGTGTGCCTTGTGGGCGGCCGCGGCGGCGACCGTGACGGCGGTCGCAGCGGGGGCGGAGGTCACGAACGTGTCGCTGGCGACCGCGCTCGCCCTCACGCTTGTGGTGCAGACCCGGCCGGTCGGGCAAGCCGTCACGTGCGCGGCACCCCCGGCCCTCATGGCCGTCGCCGCACTCGTCGCCGACCAGAACGCCTTCGTGCCCGCACTCGCCGTGCACACGGTGGCCTGGATCACCGGGTCCGCCGGACGGGCGCGTCGCGAGGTGCGGGACGCCCTTCGGGCCCGCGAGAGCGAACAGGCCGTCTCAGCGGAACCACCCCGGATGGCCAGGGAGTTGCACGACGCGGTCGGCCATGCGGTGACCGTGATGGTCACCCATGCCGGGGCCGCCAGGCTCACCCGCGGGAGCCAGTCGCCGCCCGTGCGTGAGGCGTTGTCGCGGATCGAGGAGGTCGGGCGGAGCGCGATGACCGACCTCGACCGGATCCTCGGCCTCCTCACCGACGGCTACGACCTCGACGCCTCGCTCCGGGCGATGGTGGCTCGTCTGCCCGCTGACGTCACCGTCCAACTGCGGCTTTGCGAACCGTGGTTGCTGGAGCGCCTGGTTCCCCCGGTTGCCCACGCGGTCGGCCGCATCGCGCAGGAGGCGCTGACCAACGTCGTCCGCCACGCGCGCCCGGCCCGGGCTGTCGTCACCGTCGACGTGAAGGACGGTGCGGCCGGTGTGGTCGTCACCGACGACGGGCCCGGCTCCGCGGCACACCGGCCGGGCGGCGGACGGGGGCTGACCGCGATGCGGGAACGCGTCAGCGTCCTCGGCGGCAGCCTTGAGGCGGGCCCGTGCGACGGCGGCGGCTGGCGCGTGGCCGCCGTGATCCCGCTCGACATGCCGATGCCGTCGAAGAGGCCGGCCCGGCTGCGAAAGCCGCGCACCCCGCACAAGCCGCGCTCGCCTCCAAGGAGGAGCCCTCGTGATACGTGTCCTGCTCGCCGACGACGAGGACCTGATGCGCGCCGGCCTGCGGATGATGCTGCAGACCCAGCCCGACCTCACCGTGGTCGGCGAGGCCGCCGACGGCCGGGAGACGGTGCGGCTGGCCGCGGCCACGGCGCCGGACGTGGTGCTGATGGACGTACGGATGCCGCTGCTCGACGGAGTGGCCGCCACACGGCAGATCACCGGCGCCGCCCAGCACGGCGGGCCCAGAGTGCTGATCCTGACCACCTTCGAGCTCGACGAGTACGTATTCGACGCCGTTCGCGCCGGCGCCGGCGGCTTCCTCCTCAAGCGCAGCCCGCCGGAAGTCCTCATCGACGGCATCCGCACCCTAGCCGCCGGAGAGGCCCTGCTCGGCCCGTCGATAACCCGGCGCCTGCTCGCCGAGTTCGCCCGCGCGACCCCGGCCGCACACCAGCCGGAGATCACCCGTCGCCTGTCCCGGCTCACCGGACGCGAACACGGTGTCCTGCTCCTGCTCGGCCGCGGCCTGTCCAACGCGGAGATCGCCGCGCGCCTCCACATCGGCGAGGCGACCGTGAAGACACACGTCACACGTGTCCTGGACAAACTCGCCCTGCGCGACCGCGTCCACGCCGTCGTCTTCGCCTTCGACCACGGCCTGGTGCGCCCGGGCGGCGGCTGACTCCGAGCACCCGGCCGGGCTCAGGCCCTCATCGGTTGCTCAGGGCGGTGTTTGGCCGTATCAGGGGCGTACATCGACGTAGTCGCCGGCGGCCGTGGCCGGGCCGGTGGTGGTGGTGGTGCCGGTGAACTTCCACCGCCAGTAGCCGTCCCTGACCGCCTTGACCGTGGCGCGCAGGGTGCCGGTGCCGCTGGTCTTCACCGTGGCCACGGTGGTGTAGGTGCTGCTGCCCTTGGGGCGGAACTGCAGTTTGACGCCTCGGCCCGCGTATCCCGCATACCGGTAGGTGTCCCAGTCGGCCCGCACGAGCTTGCCGGTGACGGTGATACGAGCGCCCTTGGCCACCGGTTCCGGTGAGGCGTTGACCGTGAGCTGCGCGGCACGCTTGAGGCCGAACGACCCCACACCGGGGGCGAAGACCGAATCGCCGTCGTTGGCGTCGACCAAGGCGTCGACCGACCATGTTCCCGCGTTGGCGTTGGCCAGGTCCACCGGATCGTCGCTGCCCGGTGCCGGGTGGGCGTTGGCGGTGAACACCGTCGTGCATGCCGTCGCGGTCTCGCAGAACGCGTCGGTGGTGTAGAAACCGCCGTGCGGCCCCTTCAGATCCACATCGGCGAACGACAGGCCGGAGTCGTCCGATCCGGTGACCGTGACCGGGAACACCACGTTGTGTGTGATGCCCACGATGACGTCATGTCCGGAGTTCACGGTGGCACCGCTGACCACAGGGCCGCCGGGCGTGGCATCGGCCGAGGCGCCGGCCCCCGCCAGCAGAACGGCGACGGCCCCGACCACGGCACTGCGGGATGTCGCGCGCCGGCCGGGCCTGCGCCGTGGGGCACGTGCGGTGGCGGTGAGCTGAGCGATGTCGCGCCGACCGCTTTGTCCGGCCCCAGGTGGTGCGGCGAAGCGGCTCATGAGTCCCCCCAGGGATGTCAGGCCACGCTGTCAACGGCCCTACGAGCGAGGGGATTTGACAGCAAGGGCGGCAGACGGATGTCTGTCACCCCCTACGACTGCCTGACCGGCCCGATGGTTGCCCCGTTCCCTGCTTCGTGGTCCGGGGCTCGGACCTCCCGGCGTACCTGCAGCTCATGTGAATGGATGATGTAACCTCATGAATCTGAGTTCAGATCATCGAGGTCGGGGGCAGATTCTTGAAGCCAGGACGATCCCATGCGGCGCGGTGGGGAAGCGGAGCATGCGCGGTCCTGTCCGTCGTCGTCGCGAGCGGCTGCGGCACGAGCGGCGCGGCGAAGGGCGACGACGACGGCGAGAGACCGCGCACCGCACTGGTCACCGCGCTGAGCCGAGTACAGGACAGCCATCTGACGCAAGACTGGATCGAGTTCGGCGACGTGGCTGCGCTCCGCTCCCGGAGCGACGGCGGGTCCGGCTCGAAGCCGGACCCACTGCTCGGATACGGCGAGCCCAAGCTGGCCGATGCCGCGGCGCTGCTGCCCGAGCTGACCGGCATCGATCCGTTCGCGGCCCGGACCGCCCTCTCGGTCGGCTACCCGCCCGACCCGGTCGGCTTCCTGTACGGAACCTTCAACACGACGGCGATCGGCTCGAAGCTCCGGAAGCTCGGGTACGCGCAGCACGACCTCGCCGGTGGGGAGACAACCTGGATCATCCGCGACCACCACAAGATCGACGAGAAGGACCCGCTCGCACAGCTGGGCATCGTCACCGCGCTGAACGTCGTACGTGTCTCACCGCAACGCATCGTCTACGCAGGATCGAGCGCGGACATCGACAAGGCGCTCCCCGTCACCAAGCCGCTCGCCGACAACGAGGCGGTCGGCGGGATCGCGGACTGCCTCGGCCAGGTCAAGGCCGCACGGATCGGCTTCGACGTGAAGATCGCTACCACGCCGCTGGGCGTCGGCGTCACAGAGTCGTCGGGGACCGATGCCACGGAGGTCGTCTGCATGACGACGGCGAGCCAGGACGCGGCCGAGGCGATCGCGTCGGCCTGGCCCAGCCGGGTGAAGTCGACGGTCTCCGCCCTGTCCGCCGAGCCCTGGTCGAACCTCCTCACCCAGCCACGGGCCAAGGTCATCGGCGGTCCCTCCCACGTCGTACGACTGACCGCGCGGCCCACCGGTTCGACGCGGGCGCTGTTCGACGCCTGGACGAGCGGAGATCTCGGGCCACTGCTGACCGGCGCGAAACCCGACCCCGAGGTCTCGGTTCGATAGGGCCGCCGCCCGGCACAGCGCCGGCCGCTGACCGCCCGACCCAGCCATCCGATATCAGCTCATGTGAATGACTTTTCTCAGCCATCCATATGAGCTGATATCCTGTCCGTGCTCGTCGCCCCTCCAGAGGAAGAGAAGGTCCGTTGCGCATCCGAACAAGGACCATGTCCACGGCGGCGTTGCTCGCCGTGGCCGCCCTGGCCGCTGTCACCGCGTGTTCGTCCAGCGACGGTCGCGCTGTCACCGGCGGCGACGACAGCACCCCGACCGTCATTCCCCCGTCGGTCACTGCCGCCACCGGCGCTCCGACGGCCGGCGTTGCTGACGATGCGTCGGCTGACGTGACGATCGACTCCTGCGCGGTCGACGCCGCCACGAAGATACCCAAGGCCGAACTCACGGTGACCAACCACGGCAGCGACACGGCGACCTACACCATTCGGCTCGAGTTCGTCGACGGCGGCGGGACGAGGGTGGCGGAGGGCGCCGCAATCGCGAACAGTCTGGCGGCGAACCAACAGGCGAAGGAGACGGCCGACGGGACGGCCCAGGTCACCTCGGACGTCACCTGCAAACTCGCCAAGGTCCAGCGCCTCGCCGGCATGTGACCGGCGTGGTTCAGTCCGCCGTGACCTGTGCCGCCTCCGGTGGGGACTGCCGAGCCGCGGGGCCGGCATCATTCCTGAATCCGGCAGCCTCGCAAGGGACATCACTGCCGGGCTCTGGCAGTGCGCTCACGCGAGGCGGACTGGAGCATTCAATCCATGATCAGGATGCTCGTCGTGGAAGACATGCAGGTGGTCCGGGCGGGCCTGGTCGCTCTCCTCGATGATGAGTTCGGCATCGAGGTCGTGTCTCAGGCTGCCGACGCGGCCGAAGCACTGGAGGCCGTGGAGCGAGCGGCACCGGATGTCGCGCTCCTCGACATCGACCTGCCGGGCATGGACGGCCTGGCCTTGGCGCATGAGCTGTCCGAGCGGGTGCCGGCCTGCCGTACCGTCATGCTCACGGCCCTGGACCGGCCCGGTCACGTGCAGCGTGCCTTGGACGCGGGAGCGTCCGGGTACGTACTGAAGAGCGTCTCGCCGAAGGAACTCGCGGAGGCCGTTCGCACGGTCGCCGTCGGTGGCCGGGTGATCGAACCACGCGAGCTCGCCGACTCGGTGGGATCGGTCACCCCGCTCACGGCGCGCGAGGCGGAGGTGCTCAGGCTGGCCGCGAGCGGTGCGGATGCGCGGGCGATCGCCGGCGAGCTGTTCCTCAGCGTGGGCACCGTACGCAACCGCTTGTCGGCCGCGGTGGGGAAGTTACACGCCCGCACCCTGGTGGACGCGATCCGCATCGCCGAGCGTCACGGATGGATCTAGGGGCAGGTCGGCGGTCAGGCTGAAACGTGGACCCGTGACTTCCGCTTCGAGCGTGCCGCTCATCGCCAGGGCACGGAACTTCAGGCTGGTCAGGCCGCTACCGGAGCGAGCACCCTCCGGGACCGGTGCGACGCCGTTGTTGACGATGCGCAGCCGGACACGGGACCGGACCACCTTCACCTCGATGTCGCAGCGGGACGCCCGGCTGTGCTGGAGCACGTTGCCGATGCCTTCGCGCAGCACAGCGCCCAGACAGTGGCTCACCGGCCCCGGGAGTTCCCGCTGGGGCAGGAGCGAGGTACGGGTGGCGATCCCGGACCGCGACAACAGGCTTCGAGCGTGCACGAGTTCCGTGTGCAGGTCGGCGGAGAGGCGGTTCCCCGTGATACCCCGCACCTCGGCGTGGGCCCGTCGTGCCATCTTCGCGATGTCGCTCAGCGCCTCATGGCCGGGTGAGGAGACCGGGGTGCGACGCAGCGCGCTCTCGCTCTGCACGGCGATGGCGATGAGGGAGGAGCCGACCAGGTCGTGCAGGTCCTGCGATATCCGGGCCCGTTCCCGGTGTTCGGCGAGCCGGGCCGCCTGACTGTGCGATGCCTGCAGCCGCGCGGCGAGCAGCGCGAGGTGGACGACCGCGTACACGCCACTTCCGGTCACCACCGTGGACACCAGAACGCTCATCCCGCTGCGGTGCGTGTTCACCAGGCTGCTGTGCACCAGCAGCGGCCCGCTCGCCGCGACCGCCACCGCGATGGCGATGGACGCGGGCCGGGGCACGGTCAGCAGCACAGCCCCGGCCAGGAAGCCCAACAGGCTCAGCCACTTGTACTCGAAGACCAGCACGGGCAGGTAGGTGAGCAGGGTCTGGAGGCCGAGCAGTCGCCACCGCCACTGATGCGGCAGTCGGTAGGGCGGCGGCGCGTACTGGCCCAGCAGCACGGCGGGAAGCAGGATCAGCAGGATGAGCCCGGTGATCAGCGTTCCTTTGCTGAGGGGCTGGGCCAGCACGTCCACGGCGAGCAGCGTGAGCGAACCGGTCACCAGGAGTGCGAGGGACAGCCAGGCTACTCGGGAAGCCTGACTCATCCGTATCCGATGCCCCACCGTTGTTCCCCCCACGACACTCAGCTCTCACTTTTTTGCGGTTGACCAGTGAAAGGCGCACCTCACCGCCCACGGATGACCGCTCAGGTGGGGCAAAGGTTGTGCACAGGACTGGTGAAGATCTCACTTCTTTCGTGATCGCAAGAGTGATCGGATCGGGCGCCCGTATGTTCCCAGTCGCAAGGGATGCCATTCGATGAGACATGCCGTGCCCCGCTCGCGGGGCCCTGCGCTCGCCCTCCACCGTCGCAGACGGGCTCTGTCGCGTATCGCGCTGAGCGCCGCCATGCTGCTGGCGGCCGAAGCCGCCCTCTTGGTCGGCGAGACGGGTGACGCCGTGGCCCTCAACCTCTCCGGCCAACGCCAGGAAGCGCCCGCGGCCGAGCCGAAGAAGCCGAGTGTCCAGCAGGCGGCCGACATACCCTCCGCCCGCGTCGCCGCCCGGCTGCAGGGCCATCGCGTGGAGGCGTTGAGCGAGCGGACCGAGACCTCGACCACCTGGGCCGACAAGGACGGCAGTCTGACCACGGAGATGGCTGCGGGACCGATCCGGTTCCAACGCGACGGCCAGTGGACCGACGTCGACGTCGAGCTTCAGGAAGTGGCCGGCGGAGTCGAGCCGAAGGCCCACCCGGAAGGGCTGCGCCTGGCCGGCGAGTCCGGGATTCCGGCGACGTCGCTGAAGGCCGCGCGTGCGGCCAAGGCCACCGACCTGGTGACGCTCGGCGAGGGCGACCAGCAGATCACCCTCCAGTGGAAGGGCGGTCTGCCGCAGCCCAAGCTCGACGGGACACGAGCGGAGTACACCGACGCCGTACCGGGCGCGGACGTGGTCGTCGAAGCCACGCGTACCGGGTTCGAACAGTACGTCGAGATCAGGCAGCGCCCCGGGACGGGCGGCTACTCCTACACGCTGCCGCTGAAGGCCAAGGGCCTGAAGGCGAAGCAACTGTCCGACGGCAGCGTGCTGTTCACCGACAAGAAGAACAAGAAGCGGGCCGTCATGCCGGCACCGGTGATGTGGGACGCGTCGGTCGACAAACGGTCCGGCGAGCACACCCACCGTGCCCAGGTCGGCCTCAAGGTCGTGCAGAAGGGCTCGTCCGTCGACCTGGTGATCACCCCGGACGCCACGTTCCTCGCCGACCCGGACACCCAGTACCCGGTCACCGTCGACCCGTCCACCTCCGCGCTGTCCAACGTCTTCGACACCTATGTGCAGCAGGGCGAGACGGTCGACTGGTCCACCGACACCGAACTGGACTTCGGCAATCCCGGTACGAAGAACGCAGACGGTACCCCGCGCACGGCACAGACCTTCGTCTCGTGGAACACCACACCGGTCCAGGACGCGCTGGTTCTCGACGCGAAGCTGAGCCTGTGGAACTTCCACTCGGGTAACACCGACTGCAAGCTCTACCCGTGGGAGGTCTGGTCCTCCGCGGCGGCGTCCACCTCCAGCCGGTGGACGAACCGTCCGACGATGACGGCGAAGAAGGCCACCTCCACGGAGACCCGCGGCAACGCCGGATGCTCCACCCAGCCGGACGGCTGGATCAACGCCGACGTGACGACGCTGGTGCAGGAGTGGGCCTCGGCCAAGGCCACCCGAGGCCACATGGGTATCCGCGCCTCCGACGAGACGGTCGTGGGCCAGTGGAAGCGGGTCAACTCCGCCAACGCCGCCTCCAACCCGCCGAAGCTGGTCGTCAACTACAACTACCGGCCGCGCACCGGAACCAAGCAGGAGGCAGGCCCGCCGTACTTCTCCTACAGCGGCGCCTACATGGTCAACACCATGACGCCGACGCTGCGGGACACCTTCGTCGATGCCGACGGTGACAAGGTCAACGGCACCTTCGAGATCCGGGACAGCGCCACCGACACCCAGGTCGGCACCTACCTGGTGTCCAAGTACGTGCCCTCCGGCCAGGTTGCGTCGGTGACCGTGCCCTCCGGCGTGCTCGTGGACGGCAAGACCTACAAGTTCCGTACGTCGCCGTACGACGGCACGCACTACAACACCGGCTGGTCGGCCTGGAAGACGTTCACGGTCGACACCAAGGCGCCCTCCGCCCCCGCGAAGATCACGTCCACGGACTACCCGTCGGACAAGTGGGTCAAGGGCGCCGGCCAGGCCGGTACCTTCACCGCCACTCCGCCCGGCTCCGACCACAACTGGCTGGAGTGGTCGCTGGACGGTGTGACCTGGACCAAGGTCGCCACCGGCGGCTCGGCCGCGGACAAGGCCCTCAGCATCGCACCGCCGAAGGACGGCACCCACACCCTTCAGGTCCGGGCCGTGGACAAGGCGGACAACAAGTCCGAGGCCATCGAGTACACCTTCCACGCGGGGCCCGGCGGCTTCATCCAGCCCTCCGACAGCGAACGCACCGCCCGCCGCCTGCCGTTGGTCGCCGAGGCCGACGCCGGCAAGTACACCAGCGTGTCCTTCTCCTGGCGCCGCTCCGAGGCCGACGACTGGGTGAGGATCCCGGTCGCGGACGTCACCTCGGGCGGCAACGGACTCACCGCATGGCCGGTGGCGCTGACCAACGGCAAGAACGCCCAACTGGTGTGGAACGCCGCCGGCACCGTGGACCCCGACGGCTCCGTGCAGATCAAGGCCGACTTCACCGGCCCGAACAGCGCCTCCGGCAGCACCGAACCGCTGACCGTCGTCGTCGACCGCAACGCCGACGGCGCCGCAACCGACGAGGTCGGCCCGGGCAGCGTGAACCTGCTCACCGGCGACTACACGCTGTCGGCCACCGACGCCTCGGCGTTCGACCTGGCAGTGTCGCGCAGCGCGTCCTCGCGCGTCCCGGACAAGGGCGCCAAGCAGGAGGGCCAGGCCGCGATCTTCGGCAAGGAGTGGGTGGCCGGCACCGCCGCCGAGATGACCGACTCCGACTTCAGCCACATCCGCAAGATCTCCGACACCGCGGTGGCCGTCGTCGACGCCGAGGGCGAGGAGACCCACTTCACCGCGAACGCGGCCAGGACCGCATGGATTTCCGAGCCGGGCTCGGAGGACCTGACGCTCAAGGGCAGCGTGAGCGGCAGCTTCACCCTCACGGACACCGAGGGCACGGTCACCGAGTTCACCAAGCCGGACACGGCCGCCGCCACCTGGCAGGTCTCCAGCACCCTGCTGGACGGCCTGGCGAACTCCACGACCACCGTGATCTCCGAGACGGTGACGGTGGACGGCAAGAAGCTGGCGCGTCCGAAGCGGATCATCGCCCCTACGTCGGCCGCGACGGCCGCAGCATGCACCGCGGACCCGTCCACCAAGGGCTGTCGTCTGCTGGAGTTCGTGTACGCGACCTCCACCACGGCCACCGACACCTCGTACGGCGACTTCGCGGGGCAGGTCAGGGAGATCCGCCTGTGGTCCACCGTCCCCGGCGCGTCCGCGGCCACGTCGAAATCGGTGCAGATGTACCTGTACGACGGCGGCGGCCGACTGCGCCAGGTGTGGAACCCGCAGATCAGCCCGTCGCTGAAGACCGAGTACGCCTACGACAGCGCGGGCCGCGTCACCAAGCTCACCCCGGCCGGTGAACTGCCGTGGACCTTCACCTACGGCAAGGCGGGAGGCGCCGCCACCGCCGGGGACGGCATGCTGCTCAAGGCCTCCCGCCCGGGGCTGAAGCAGGGCACGGCCGATGTCGAGGAGGGCACGGCGGCCACCAGCGTCGTCTACGACGTGCCGCTGACCGGCAGCACCGCCCCGAACAAGATGGGCGCCTCGGATGTGAAGGGCTGGGGCCAGCTCGACGCCCCGACCGACGCCACCGCCGTCTTCCCGGCCGACGCCGTTCCGGCGTCGAACTCCGGCGGCTCGCTGACGGCGTCCGGCTACAAGCGGGCCGAGGTCCACTACCTCGGCGTCTCCGGCCGTGAGGTCAACTCCGCCACCCCCGGCGGGTACCTCACCACTACCGAGTACGACCGGTTCGGCAACACGGTCCGGGAGCTGAGCGCGGCCAACCGCGGCGTCGCCCTGGGTGTGACCGCCGCCGACAAGGCCGCCCAGGCCGACCTCGGCATCGCGCAGCTCACCAGCGCCGAGCGGGCCGACCTGCTGGCCACCCGCTCCGTCTACAACGACACGGGAACCCGGGAGCTGGAGGAGTTCGGGCCGCTGCGCCGCGTCGACCTGACCGCCGACCTGAAGCAGGGCGCCACCACCCTCGTTCCCGCCGGCACATCGGTGACAGCCCGCACATGGAAGGTCAACGAATTCGACGCCGGCCGCCCGACGGACGGCACCGCCAAGGTCAAGGACCAGGTAACCAGGACGACGACCGGCGCCCAGGTGCGTGAGCACCCGTCCGTCCAGGGCGAGATGCGCGTGACCCAGACGGTCTACGACTGGGCCAAGGGTCTGCCGACGAAGACCATCCAGGACCCGGACGGTCTGGCCATCACCACCACGACGGAGTACGACGCGCAGGGCCGCACCATCAGGCAGTACCTGCCCGGCGCCACGGCAACGGACGCGGGCACCCGGGTGACCACGTACTGGTCCGCGACGGGCACCGGCGCCTGTGCCGGGCGCCCGGAGTGGGCCGACCTGGTGTGCTCCGTCGCCGCGGGCGGCGCCATCACCGCAGGCGGCTCCAACCCGACCGGGCTGCCCACGACCACCACCGAGTACGACTGGTGGGGCAACCCGAACAAGGTCACCGAGACCGCCAACGGCGTGACGCGCACCACCACCACGTCGTACGACGACGCGGGCCGGCAGACCAAGGTCGCCATCACCGGCGGCACCGGCCAGGCGGTCCCGGAGTCCACCACCGAGTACGCCCCGGCCACCGGCCAGGCCGTCAAGACCACCTCGCCCACCGGCGGCACCATCACCAAGGCGTACGACAAGCTCGGCCGCCAGATCTCCTACACCGACGCCGACGGCGGCACGACCACGACCGAGTACGACCTGCTGGGCCGCCCGGTCAAGGCCACCGACACCGTCCCGTCGACCGTCACCTACACCTACGACCACACCGCCGAACCGCGCGGCCTGGTCACCAGCACCACCGACTCGGCGGCCGGCACCTTCAAGGCCACCTACGACGCGGACGGCTCGGTCGCCACCGAGAAACTGCCCGGCGGATACACCCTCACCCAGACCGAGGACACCACCGGATCCGCGACCGACCGCACCTACACCCGCGACAGCGACGGCACGATCGTCTACTCGGACACCGTGACCGAGTCCATCCACGGCCAGGTCGCCGGCCACGCCGGCTGGTCCGACCAGACCTACCGCTACGACGCCATCGGGCGCCTCACCACCGTCGAGGACACCTCCGAGACGATCTGCACCCGCCGCTCGTACACCTTCGACGCGCGCACCAACCGCAAGTCCCTGACCACCGCGAGCGGCACCCCCGGTGCCTCCTGCCCGACCAGCGGAGGCACCACCACCAACTCCGCCTACGACAGCGCCGACCGGATCGTCGACTCCGGTTACACCTACGACGCGTTCGGCCGCACCACCGCCCTGCCGGGCCAGGGCACCGTCGGCTACTACGCCAACGACCTGGCGTACCAGCAGACCGCGGGCGGCAAGCGCCAGACCTGGCAGCTCGATGCCGCACTGCGCTTCCGCTCCTGGACGGTCGAGACCGGCGGCGGCAGCACCTGGACGCGGACCGCGTCCAAGCTCAACCACTACGACAGCGACGGTGACAACCCGCGCTGGATCGTGGAGGACACCGCCACCGGCGCGATCTCCCGCAACGTGGACTCCGCGTCCGGTGACCTCGCCGCCACGACCACCAAGACCGGGGACACGGTCCTGCACCTGACCACCATCCACGGCGATGTGGCACTCCAGCTCCCGCTGGACACGAGCAAGCCACCCGTCGCCCTGGACTCGGACGAGTACGGCAACCCCCGGGTGAGCCAGACCGCCGCGCGGTACGGCTGGCTCGGAGCCAAGCAGCGGTCGAGCGAGACACTCACCGGCCTGACGCTGATGGGCGTACGGCTCTACAACCCCGCCACCGGCCGCTTCCTGACCATGGACCCGGTCTACGGTGGCAGCGCCAACGCCTACGACTACGTCTACGCGGACCCGCTGAACCGCTTCGACCTCGACGGCAAGTGGTGGAGCTGGAAGAAGGTCAAGCGCGCCGCACGCAGGGTGGGCCGCAACGTCCGCAGGAACTGGCGTACCTATGCCGGATACGGCGCGACCGCCGCGTGCATCGTCGCTTCGGCGGGAACGTGTGCCGTGGCCAGCGTGGCGGTGTTCGCGGCGACGTCCTACGCCGACGTGCGCAGGCACGGGTGGCGGAAGTCGCGTGGCAGCATCCTGAGGAATGCGGCGTGGACGGCTGTCGGAGTCGGTGCGGGCCGCTTCGCAGCAGGGTCGTGGTGGAAGTCGAGCCGCGGCTTCGCCAGAGCCGGCCGACACGCCGCAGGGCGGGCCCGCCACGCCATGCGGTTCTCCTCGCGGCGTACTGCCTGGAACTATGCAGGTAACGCCTGGACGGGAACACTCACCTGCGGCATGAGCTGGAAGATGCGGTACTGCTAGGCGGCTGCCGCTGAAGTCGGGGTGCCGTGCCTGGTGCACGGCACCCCGGAACATGGAGATCAAGGGTGCATTACAGGAATCGAGTTGTCTTCGGCGCGGCAGTCATCGGCGTCGTCGCCCAGCCATGCGTAGCGGCCTATGTCCTGCTCACAGCAGAGACCGATGGTGACGGGCTTGTGAACGCTGCGGCGTTGCTGTCCATGGCATCGTTCTTCGCGTGGCTCTTCGCCAGAATCGGAATACAACCCTTGATCAGGTGTGAGCACGGCCTCCTCAGCATCCACAACCCGCTGCTCTCGTATCGTGCACCGCTTTCTGACGTTCAATTCCTGGCGCGGGACGGGGCAGTCGGCCTGCGTATCGAAGGGGTGGGTGTGCTGCGTCCGTGGGTCCTCTCCCGGTCGATCTTTGACGGCAGGCGCGCTCGATCAGCCAGAAGGGAACTTCGGGACCTCATCACCGAGGTGCACGTCGCAGCACCTTCGGGAACGTCGACCGACGGAGGTCCGCCCGCCCGCCGATGGGTCCGCCGGGGGGCCACGGATCTCTTGCTCCTGCCGCCACTCGCCTTCGCGATCTGGAACGTCATCGACATGCTGATGGGCAACTGACCGGCAGGCAATGGCTTGGTCCACTACAAGAAACTGCCCGTCTGCACGCCTCCGCGGCACTGACCTCGTTGACGCATTCCGATATGGGCATATGATGGTCCCATGGCACGAGCGGCGACGACCTCGGACGCGTTCAATGCGATCGCCGAGCCGCAGCGGCGGGAGATCCTGGCGCTGCTGCGGGGCGGCGAGCGGCCCGTGACCGAACTGGCGAGAGACCTGGGGATGAGCCAGCCGCAGGCGTCCAAGCATCTGCGGGTGCTCCGCGAGGTAGGGCTGGTGCGGGTCCGTGGGGCGGGCAAGCAGCGGCTGTACGGCCTGGACGCCCGCGGGCTGCGGCCGGTCCACGAGTGGCTGGGCGGCTTCGAGCAGTTCTGGAACGAGAGCTTCGACCGGCTGGACGAGTACGTGCGAGATCTGAAACAGGCAAGGCAGGAGGAACCACCGGATGACGACGAGCAGTAGCGGCGGCGAGCGGGACCACACGACCGCGGCCCGCGAGATCGTGATCTCCCGGACCATCGGCGCCCCACGGGAGCTGGTGTTCGAGGCGTTCACGCAGGTCCGGCACCTGTCGCGGTGGTGGGGACCGGAGGGGTTCTCCACCACCACGCGGTCCTTCGAGTTCCGCGTCGGCGGGACCTGGGACTTCGTGATGCACGGGCCGGACGGAACCGACTACCAGGAGTGGATCACCTGGCGGGAGATCGTCCCGCCGGAGCGGATCACGCTGGTGCACGGCGAGTCCCGCGACGACCCCAACGCCTTCGAGTCGGCCCTGACCTTCGAGCCGGCCGGCGAGGAGACCCGGGTCGTGATGCGCACGGTGTTCCCCACCAAGGAACTCCGCGACGAGGCGGTGGAGAAGTACCACGCGATCGAGGGCGGCGAGCAGACCCTGCGCAACCTGGCGGACTACGTCGCCGAACTCACCCGGAACGAGACCACAGCACAGAGAGCGGAGGGAGCGGAGAGCTGATGGCCGGGAAGGTGTTCTTCAGCGTGACGATGTCGCTCGACGGTGACGGCATCGAGAGCGCACTCGACCAGGCCCACCAGGTCGCCGACGACCGCGAAACGTCCGCCTCGCCCTCGACCAGGCCCGCACGGACGCGTCATCCCGGGTGACCCACCTGGCCTACACCGTCGGAAAGCGGAGGCAGGCACGCCACGCCGGCCAGCGCCGTGGGTGCGCCGCCCCTGTCAGCGCCAGCACACCTAGCGACACCGCCGGAACCACCGCCACCAGTGCGAAACCCCAATCCCCAAACGCACGGTAGGCGGGCAGCCAGGCCGGTGCCGCGGTGGCGCCACCGAAGAACTGGGCGGACAGAGCGAGGGAGGCGGCGCCGCCGCGGTTGTCGGGGGCGCTGGTGACGGCCAGGGCGTTGGTGGCCGCGCGCAGGCCGGTCACCGCGGCGCCGACCAGGGCGATGCCGCACACCACGACCGGCAGGACGGGACCGAGGGAGGCACACAGCAGGCCCACGGCCATCAGCACGTTGGCGATGACGCTGGTGCGCAGCGGGCCGCTGCTGCGCAGCGCGCGGCCGGCCAGCGGAGCCACCGCGATGCCCGCCACCCCGAACGCCGAGCTGACCAGACCGATTTCCACCGGTCCGAGGCCGAAGCGGTCCTTGACGCGCAGTACCACCAGTACGGTGAGGCCGACCGCGCCGAGGTAGGCGAGGAAGGACACCGCGCAGGCCAGCGCGAGCCGTCGGTTGGCCAGCACGCGCCACGACGCGCGGGTCACGGCCACCCGCCGGGTCGCCGACCGCGACGGCGGGAAGCACACCAGCAGCAGGCCGCACACTCCGGGCACTGCGAACGCGAACCGCCAGTCAAGGGCCGCGCTCGCGCCGCTGAACAGGGGGCTCATGCCCTGCCCCGCGGCCTGTGCGGCGGCGAACCAGCCGAGCGCCTTCGCCAGCCGTGCTCCGCCCACCAGATCGGAGATCGCCGCCACCAGCAGCGGCGTGGTGAAGGCGTTGGTGGCTCCTTGGAGGGCCCGGGCCACGAGGAAGAACTCCATGGTCGGCGCCAGCGCACACAGCACGGTGGCCGCCACGAACGCGGCCAGCGCCGCCCGCAGCACCCGGCGCCGGCCCCACCGCTCCGCGAGCGTGCCGCTGACCAGCATCAGCGTGGCGAACGGAAGCATGTACGCGGTGACGGCGGTGGCCGCGACCCGCGGCGTGCTGTGCAGTCCGGTTGCCACTTCGTGCACGATCGGCGTCACCATCGTGCTGCCGTAGGGCCCGAGGAAGCCGCCGACGTACAGCGGCCACACCCGGTGGCCGCGTCCGCGGCCGGGACGGTGGTCACCCACGGGTCAGTACTCCCGTCGTGGAAAGTGGGACGATACGGCTGCCCGTGGCGGCGTACGGCGGTAACGGCGCCGTACGCCGCCACGGAGCCTACGAAGCGGTCGTCAGGCGGGCAGCAGGTTGTCCACCAGGGAGTTGTACGAGGAGCTGTCCTCCTTGATCAGGTTCCAGCTGCGCATCCAGGCGTAGGTGCGCTGGAACTGGTCCTCCGGGTACGGCGCCGGGTCGACGAACCGCAGCCGCCAGCGGGCGAAGTCCTCGGGCTTGAGATCCGGATCGATCTCCTTCGGCACCTCGGCGATCAGGTGGTGCAGGTAGGGGTAGGGGTCCTCCTGGAGCTTGCGGACGGCCTTGATGACGGCGCGGTTGAGCGCGTCGTAGGTCT
Organism: Streptomyces sp. NPDC102462; assembly: GCF_044765425.1. Classification (NCBI taxonomy): domain Bacteria; kingdom Bacillati; phylum Actinomycetota; class Actinomycetes; order Kitasatosporales; family Streptomycetaceae; genus Streptomyces; species Streptomyces sp. NPDC102462. Next base: position 16,521 of record NZ_JBIWKB010000080.1, read on the forward strand.
CCGTGTCGATGTCGGGTGAGGCGATCTCGGAGCCGACGTAGAAGGCCTCGGTCAGCAACTGGTAGCCCTGCTTCTGGGCGACCGTGATCCATGGCTCCATGAGTGCGGCGGCCGGGACGGTGCCGTCACGCAGCGCCTCGAACCGCTGCTGCGGGCCGCCCACGTGCACCACCTTGATTTCCTCGCGCGGCAGGAACCCCTCCAGGGCCTGGAGCGCGAGGTAGTGCGAGCCGTGGTGGAAGTTGACCGCGACGGGCCGGCCCGCCAGGTCCTGCGGGTGCACGGCGGACGAGCCGGGCGCGACCAGGATGGCCTGGCTGCCGACCGCGGCCCGCTTGCCGACCACCCGGCCGCCGACCTCGGTGTCGTGCGAGCGCCGGATCTGGCCCCACTCGCAGGCGCGGTAGAGGGAGGCGTCGCCGCTCTCGAAGTTGGAGCGGACCGTGCCGAACGAGCTGACGAGTTCGTGGTCGTCCAGGTACGACACGGTCGCGTCGTAGCCCTTGGGCACGAAGTCGACGTCCAGGCCCTCCTCTTCGTAGAAGCCCTCGTCCTTGGCGACGAGCTGGGGCAGCGAGAAGACCAGGGAGAGGGTCTCCATGGTGATTTTCTTCCGGGGTGCCATCTGGGACACGTTCCTTTCGGTCGGTGTGTGTCGGTCGGGTTGTGGGCTGCGGCGCGGCACCTAGCCGAGGGCGGCGAGGATCTTGTTCTGGTGGTCGAAGATCCGCGGGTCCTCCGGCGTGCGGGGCCGGGGCAGGTCGATGGTGAACTCCTCGCGGATGACCGCGGGACGGCCGTCGAGGACGATCACCCGGTCGGCGAGGAAGGCGGCCTCCAAGGGGTTGTGCGTGACCAGCAGCCCGGTCCTGGGGCGCGTCGCCCACAGTTCCTGGAGCAGCAGACGCAGCCGCCGCGCCGTGAGCTGGTCGAGCGCGCTGAACGGCTCATCGAGCAGGACCAGTTCGGGCTGGACCGCGAACGCGCGGGCGATCGCGACACGTTGCCGCTGGCCGCCGGAGAGCGCTGACGGGTACCGGTCGGCATAGTCGGCGAGCCCCACGTCCGCGAGCGCCTGCCCGGCGTCGGCCGGATCGAGACCCGCGCTGGTGAGGGCGAGTTCCACATTGCGGCGCACCGAGATCCAGTCGAGCAGCCGCGGCTGCTGGAAGACCACGCCGAGTCGGCCCCGGGGGCCTGATCCCCCGGGCTCGCCCGACCGGTCCCGCCTGCCTGGCGTGCGCGGGACGCCGGACGCCTCTCCGCCGGTCCTGATCTCGCCGGTGTCCGGCTTCTCCAGACCCGCCACCAGATGCAGAAGGGTGGTCTTGCCGGTGCCCGAGGCACCGACGACCGCGACGAGTTCACCGTCGCGGACGGTCAACGCGAAGTCCTGGAAGACGGTTTCGTGTGCACCGGTACGGGTGCTGGTGAACACCTTGGTGACGCCGTCGAGGACGACGCGGGCGTGTGCGGCGCCGGTGTGCGCGGTGGTCATACGGCCGCCGCCTTCCGCCAGCGCCCCAGGCGCCGCTCCAGCGCCTGGAGGACGCCGTACTCAAGGATCGCCATCACGACGGCGAACAGCAGCGTCCAGCTCAGCACCCCGGCCACGTTCTGCGCCGCGAACTGGTTGTTGAGCTGGTAGCCCACGCCGCTCGACATGCCGAACATCTCCACGAGCACGATCACCTTCCAGGCGAGCGAAAGACCGAGACGGGCCCCGGAGAGCAGCGCGGACTGGAGCGACGGCAGCCACAGGTAGCGCAGCTTGGTCCAGGTGGAGAAGCCGTAGATGTACGCCATCTCGCGCAACTCGGAGTCCATGGCGCGGGTGCCCTGATAGATGCTGAGGGTCAGGGCGGGCGCGGCGGACAGCGCCACGGCCATCACCGGGTTGGTGAGCGAGACCCCGAACCAGATGACGCACAGCAGCGCCCACACCAGGCTCGGCACCGTCAGGCCGATCAGCACGGCGGGTTCGAAGAAGCGCCGTACGAACTCCACCCGGCCCATGGCGATGCCGACCACCACCGCGATGACGAAGGCCAGCAGGAAACCGAGGCCGACCCGGAGCATCGTGACGCCCAGGGAGTCGTAGAACAGCCGCTGGGTGGCGGTGTCCGTCAGCGACGTCCAGATGGTCGGCACATCCGGTATCAGGACGTTGTGGCTTCGGACGGCGAGGATCTGCCAGCCGCCGATCAGCACCGCCAGGAAGGCGGCGACCGGCAGCACGCTGCGACCGGCACGGGCCGACAGCCTGCCGCGTACGGGACCGGCGGCCGGGCGGTGGCCGGTGCCCTCGGAACTCGCAGGCGCGTCCGGGGTCTTGACGGTGGAGGGTGGTCCGGACCGGTCCGGCTGCGCGGACTGCTCAGGCTGTTCGTGCCGTTCGGCGGCGCCGGGTGAGCGGGCGGATGCGGTGTGATGGGTCATGCTCCTCACCTCAGGTCGCGGTAGACGGTCTTGTCCGGCAGGGACTTGATCAGCCCGGTCCTGGCGGCGACCTCGAGCTGCTCGCGCATGTTCGTGAACGATGCGCCGCCCCACTCGGTGGGGTAGATGCCGGCCAGGCGCTCGGGCAGCAACGCGATCGCCTTCTTCTCCGACGCGGGGATGCCGTAGTACTGGTGCAGTTCGGCGAGGATCTGGGGCTTGTCGTGGATGTACTGGTGGGCTTCGAGGCGCAGCTTCGCCAGCGCTCTCGCGGTCTTCTCGTTCTTCTCGACCCAACTCCTCTTCGCCCCTTGCCCGTTGAGGAAGAGGGCAGAGCCGGATCCGGAGCCCTGCTGCCACAGTTCGGTGACCGTGGTGATCTGCCGGGCGCCCTTGGCGACCAGCCGGGTGGCGTTGGGCTCGATCGTGACGATGGCCTCCACGTCGCCGCGTTCGAACAGGGCGAGCCCGGCGAGTACGGCGACGGGGTGCGCCTTGTACTCGTTCTCGAAGTCGATGCCGTTGACGGCACAGGCCAGTTGCGTGGAGCGGTAGGCGTCGCTGTTCTTCGGCGGGGTCGCGATCTGCTTGCCGCGCAGGTCCTGGATGGTGCGGTAGGGGCTGTTGGCCGGGACCAGCCAGCGCACATGGTTGGCGAGGCTGGTGGAGAAGATCAGCACGTCGGCGCCCGCGGCCAGTGACACCGCGGCCCCGATCGGCCCCATACTGGCCACGTCCAGCGCCCCGGAGAGCAGCTTGTTCTGTACGTCACCGGGTCCGGTGCCCGCGACATATGTGAGCTTCAGGTCCGCGGAGACCAAGTGGCGCCGTTCGCTGATCGGCCTGATCACCGCGCCCGCGGTACCTGCCTGAGTGTCCTCCACCTTTGCCGAGCCGTCGCCCTTGCCGCCGCTGTCGGATCCGCCGCACGCCGCGAGCAACGAGCCGAGTCCGGCGGCGGTCAGCGCCGCGCCCCCGGACCGCAGCAGGGTGCGGCGCCCCAGGGATGTCCGGCTCGCGAGGTGGGCGAGGTCGGTGTGCCCCGTGGCGGACGCGGGGGGTGCGAGGGCACGCAAGAGGTGACGGGCGGTCATCGCAGGGCCTCCGCTGGGATGGTGAGGGTAGGGGCAAAGAGGGCGGCGGCGCGGCGCGGGGCGGGCCGGAGCGGGACGGACATGGGGGCCTCCTCAAGGGAGAGACGAGGTCAGGGACGAGTAGGGGCGCCACCCCCGCAGTGTTCGAGTGCGCGCCACGAACGTTTCGGCATGCGTCGCCGCACCCGCGGAGTAATGAACCCCACCGGCACGAACTCGCGATCAGGCGGTCAGGGCCCGGCGGCAGGCAGAGCACCGCGCGTCGCACGGGCCCGGCTGCGACGTCGGGCAGGGCGATCAAAAGGGCGCGGCGGGGCGCAACATGGCACGAGCTACTGGGTGTCCGCACACGCGATCACGTACGGACAGCAGTGCATGCACCCGTACCGGCAACGGACGACGCGCACGACCCACCGTCGTACACGCAGGTACGGGTACGCACGCTTGGGGGAGTGCTCAGCGGCGGACGGCACACCCGGCCTGCTGCCGGATGCGGCGCACCGGGGCTGCGTCGCTCAGCGCGGGACGCGGCGGGTGCGGGTGCCGGTACAGAGTCCGCCGGCGAGGAAGCAGAGATCGAGGTGATAGCGCCGGGTGAGGGCCACGGGGTGGGTCAGTTCTTCGGCCATGACTGCCAATCCCCTCCGCCTACCGCAGGGCGAGCAGCGTGTCGTAGCCGCTGCGTCCGTCGGTGAGCTGCCAGGAACTCATCCACGCGTAGCTCTCCGTGAAGCGTTCCCTGGTGAAGCGGGTGGCGTGGGTGAAGCGGTAGTACTCGGAGCGAAGCCGCTCCGGGGCGAGCCGGCCCGCCACCTCGCTGACCACGTGCCCCGCGTAGGCGGCCCGGTCGGCGTTGATGATGTCGACGGCGGCGTTGACCGCGGACATGAAGACGTCGAGGCGCTCGGTCGGCAGATGGGGCGCGACGATCTGCGCGCCGCGGTAGAAGTAGCAGCCCAGCAGGTGTGCGCCACGTTCCAGGGCCAGGCTGAGGAAGGGCTCCATCAGCATGACGGCCCGGATGCGGCCCGACTCCGCCTCCGCCAGGCGGACGGACGGAGGTCCCACGTGCTCCAGCATGATCCGCTCGCGGGGGACGGTGCCTTCAAGGAGGTGCAGGGCCGTGTAGTGCGAGCCGGTGAACTCGTTGACGCCGATGGGGACGCCGCTCATGTCGTGCGGCTCGTTCAGGTCCGGGTCGAAGCTGACGAGGGCCTGCGCGACGACTGCGGGGCGCAGGTAGCCGATGTAGCCGCCGCGCCGGTTGCGTTCCAGGCGGTCGATGCCGCCCCACTCACAGAGGTTGAACAGGTCGGCGCGCTCGGACTCGAAGAGCGCTTCCTTGCGGCGGGCGATGGGGTCCCGGGCCTCTCGCTCCTGTGCCGGGGCGTTCTCCGCGAGGCGGACATCGAGGCCGGCCGCGGCGAACAGGCCGTGCTCCACGGCGAGGATTTCGGGCAGGTCGAAGACGGGGTGGTTGCGTGAGATGACGATCTCGTCGCCGCGTTCCGCCACCATGCGCGTCCTCCCTTCCCGTCACCCGCGCCGAGGGACCGTGTCGGTTCCTCTGGCACACCGTCAGGCGCCGGCCGCACCGGCCGGAACGGGGTCGACTCTAGGCCAGCGGGATCACCCCGTCAACAGGGTGTTCCCGCAATGCGCGAAGACCTTCCACTCTGCGAAAAGCGTGATCTCTACAGGGATCAGGGCGTGTTGGCTCGTGGAACGGGAACGGGACGTCAAACAGGCGCGCTTCGGCCGGGCTCGGCCCAACTGCCGTGCGCCGAGGCGGTTCCGTCAGCTCGGGAGCTGTCCCAGCGCCAGGGCCACCGGCAGCCCCCGCAGGCTTTCCGCCGCTGCGACCACCTGGGAGCCCAGCACATCGAGCCGTGCGTCGGTCATCCTGCTGGCGGGGCCCTGGATGTCCACCGCGAGCCGGACGTACGGCGATCCGCTGTCCACGGGCGCGGCGAGACCGCGCAGGCCGCTGCCCCCGGCGCCGTCGAGCACCGCGTACCCCCGGAACTGCGTGGCCAGCAGGTGAACCCGAAGCGCCCACTCGGCACGGCTCACCGACCACTCCGCGTCGGAGTCGGGGCGGTTCCCGCCGAGGTCCGGTGCCGCCGGGGGATCGGCCGCCGCTCCCCGCGCCGAGGCGAACACCGCGGGGGAGCCGCCCTGCGGCTGGGGCCTGCCGGCCTCGGACACGGCGTCGAATGCGGTGATGGCGAGACCCATCGCGGACTCGGTGAGCGGCACCGACACCCCGGGCTCGCCGAGGTAGCGCAGCGGTTGCTCGGACTGGACGGACACGAGGACGAGCACGTTGTCGCCGCGCCGCATGCCGATGCTCGCGGTCTCGCCGGTGCGGTCGGCCAACTCCTTGAGCACCGCCGTCACCTCGGGCAGCCCGCTGGACGCCAGCGACCTGCGGCCGAGCCGGAGCAGGACGGGGCCGGGCAGGAACCGGTCGCTCTCCTTGGACCGGCACAGCAGCCCCTCGGCACAGAGCGTGCCGAGCAGCCGGTGGACGGTGCTCACGGTGAGCCCTGTGGCCTTGGACAGTTCGGTGAGCGTGGCACCGCCCGACGGGCTGTCCACCACAGCGCCGAGCAGCGCCGCGGCACGGGCGACCGACTGGACGCCGGTGGCACGCGCGGTCCGGTTCTCGGTACCGGCAGAAATGGGGGTCACCTCGGGACCGTACCAAGGAGACCGCTGCCCGGGCGGCCCCGGACGATACGGGCCCCGTCCGTGCGCCGTTCGCGCGGCGGCCTTGCCCGGTGCGGCCTGGGCTACACGCCACGCGTAAGCGCCGTGCCCTCGGCCCCTCGCGCACTCCCAAGGCGCTGCCGGAGCCATGACGTGGCCGCGGTGCCCGGCCCTGGTGCGGTCTGGCCGGGCACCGCGGTTCTGATCAGGCGCGGACGCCCAACGCGGGCAGGACGGTCTCCGCCACCCGGTACGCCTCCTCCAACAGGGGGTTGGCCGACAGGATGAAGGTGTCGACGCCCAAGTCCTCGTACTCCTTGAGGCGCTGCACCACCTGGGCGGTTGAGCCGACCACCGCGGTGCCGGGGCCCGGCCGGAACAGGCTCATGCCCGGCCACAGGTTCGGGTGGACCTCCAGCTCACGGGCCCTGGCCGGTACCCGGCCGCCGTGCTGGCGGAACTGCCGCTGCCAGCCGACGCCGTCCTCCCCGGCGCGGTCGCCGAGTTGCCGGGCGTACGTCGCCTCGCTGGTGACGTCGAGCAGCCGGTCGGCCGCCGCCCACGCCTCGTCCTCGGTGTCGCGGACGATCAGGTGCAGGCGCAGGCCGATGCGCAGAGTGCGGCCGTGGGCCGCCGCGCGTTCGCGCACCCGGTCCAGCTTCTCCTTCAGCAGGTGCGGCGGCTCGCCCCAGGTGAGATAGACGTCGACATGTTCGGCGGCCATCTCGATGCCCGGCGCGGAGGAGCCGCCGAACCAGAGCGGGACGTGCGGGCGCCGCACGGGCCCGAGGTCGCCGAAGGAGCCGCCGGCGTTCTTCAGATCGTAGAAGCGGCCCTTGTGGTCGAAGACCTCGCCGGCGGTGAGCCGTCTGACGATCGACCAGTACTCGGCGCTCAGTTCATAGCGCTCGTCGTGCTCCACCTTCAGGCCGTACTCGCGGAGTGTCTTCGTCGAGCCGTTGACGACGTTGAAGCGCAGGCGGGGGCCGAAGAGGGTGTCGAAGGTGAGCGCCATCTTCGCGAGCAGGGTCGGGGAGATCAGACCGGGGTGGACGGCGAGCAGCGGCTGGAATCGGGTGCTGGTGGCGGCGGCGAGGGCGCTGCCCAGCGGCCACACGTCGTACAGGTCGGTCGCGAGCAGCGCCCCGCTGAAGCCGAGCCGTTCCACGGTGCCGGCGAGCTGTTGCAGGTAGCCGAGGTCGACCGGGCGCCGCCCCTCGGACTCCCAGGGGTAGGCGCCCTCGCGCGGGATGATGTACCAGAGGACTTCCGACGCCATGTGCGTACTCCCCTCAATCCCGTCGGGCGACGGCGTCGGCGGCCGTGACCGGCCCCTCGATGAACCCGGTGCGGACGAAGACGTCGGCGGCCTGCTGCTGTTCGCCGAGGAACCCGTCGCTGACGTCCTCGATGCTCCAGGGCAGGGCGCGCAGGGCGGTCTCCCAGTCGTCGACCGTGCCGCCCTGGTGGTCGGCGGCGATCGCGGCGGCCTCGCGCGGGTGGGCCTTCGCCCAGGCGTCGGCCCGGCCGAGGGCACGGACCAGCGCCTCGACCACTTCGGGCCGCTGCTCGGCGAGGTCCCGCCGGGTGAAGAACACCGAGCGGTCGGTGATGACATCGCCGGTGCGGACCAGGCTCCGTACGCCCCCGGCGCGCAGGGCGGCCGCCAGTTGCGGGCCCTGGGCGACCCAGGCGGCGATGGCGCCCTCGCGCAGCAGTTTCTCGCTGTCCTCGCCGCCGCGTACGGGGATGATGTCCTCGGCGTACGACAGTCCGGCGTCGTCGAGGGCTTTGGCGACGAGATGGGTCTGCCAGGAGCCGATGGCGAGGTGCACGGTGCCGCCCTTGAGGTCGGCGACCGTCCGCGCGGGGCTGTCCTCGGTGACGAGGAGGGCGCCGTGGTCGGGGCGCGGGGCGGAGACGGCGACATAGACGATGTCGTGCCCGGCGGCCTGGGCGGTGATGGGCGGGGTGGAGCCGGTGCCACCGAAGTCGATCACGCCCTCGGAGAGCAGCCGCCCGGTGCGCACGCCGTCCGTGTAGGGATGGAAGACGACGGTCTCTCCCACCTTGGCGAGTTCCTCGGCGGCGTGGTCGAGGCGGGAGAGGTAGTAGAGGGTGGGGTTGCTGTTGTGGACGCCGATGGTGACGGTCATGCGGAACGCTCCGGTGGTGTGGTGGTGGGCGGCATGCCCAGGTCGGTGAGCAGGCGGCGGCGCAGGGCGGTGAAGGCCGGGTCGCCGGGGTCGCGGGGACGCGGGACGTCGACGGTCTCGTCCGTGACGAGCCGGCCCTCCCGCAGGACGCAGACGCGGTCGGCGAGCCGTACGGCCTCGTCCACGTCGTGGGTGACGAGCAGCACGGCGGGCCGGTGGACCCGGCACAGCTCGCCGACCAGATCCTGCATGCGCAGCCGGGTCAGGGCGTCCAGGGCGGCGAACGGCTCGTCCAGGAGAAGGAGTTCGGGGTCGCGGACCAGGGCTCGGGCGAGCGCCACGCGCTGGGCCTCGCCCCCGGAAAGGGTGGCGGGCCAGGCGCGGGCGTGGCTGTCCAGGCCGACCTCGGCGAGGGCGCGGCGCCCCCGGTCCGGGGCGGTCCTCGGCAGGGCGACGATGACGTTGGCCAGCACCCGTTTGGACGGGATCAGTCGCGGTTCCTGGAAGACGATGGTGCGGGTCTCGGGGACCAGCACCTCGCCCGCGTCAGCGCCGTCGAGGGCGCCGAGGATCCTCAGCAGGGTGGTCTTGCCGCTGCCGCTCGCGCCGAGCAGGGCGACGAACTCGCCGTGCCCGATGGTGAGATCGAGGCCGTCGAGGACGGTCCGGTCGGCGAACGCCTTGACGAGGGAGCGGACTTGGACGGCAGCGGTGGCCGTCGTGCCGGCCGCGGTGGTCATCGCTCCGCCCTCCGCCACGGCATCAGCACCCGTTCCAGCAGGCGCACGAACGCGTCGGCGAGCAGGCCGAGCAGGCCGTAGACGAGGATGCACACGGCGAGGACGTCCGTACGGGCGTAGCTCTGCGCCTGGGCCATCAGGTAGCCGATGCCGGCGGTGGCGTTGATCTCCTCCGCGGCGATCAGCGCGATCACGCTGAGAGTCATCGACAGCCGCAGCCCGGCGAGCAGCGAGGGCAGCGCTCCGGGCAGGACGACCTCGCGGACGATCGCGAACCGGCTCATGCCGAAGCTGCGCATGGCCTCCACCAGCCGGGCGTCGGTGCTGCGGACGCCGCTGGAGGTGGAGACGTACATCGGGAAGGTGGTGGCGACGGCGATCAGCAGGATCTTGGCGGTCTCGTTGATGCCGAACCACACCATGAACAGCGGGACCAGGGACAGGAAGGGAATGGTCCGCAGCGTCTGCATGGTGGAGTCGAGCAGTTCGTCGCCGAGGCGGGTGAAACCGGTGACGACGCCGGCCGTGAGGCCGACGGCGAGACCGAGCAGCAGGCCGAGGCCGGAGCGGGTCAGGGAGGTGGCGAGCGCGTCGGGCAGTTGGCCGTTGCCCCACAGTTCGCCGACCGCGCGGACCACGTCGGCGGGCGAGGCGAGCACGTCCGGGGTGAGGACGCCGGTCGCCGAGGCGGCCCACCAGAGCACGAGCAGCGCGAGCGGACCGAGGGCGCGTACGGCAGCCCTGAACCGGCGCGGCCGTGGGCGTCGGGCGACGGGCCGGGGCGTCACCAGTTCCCGCTTCCCGGCCGGCGCGGCCGGGATGTCCTGGACGGCGGTCATGACAGCTCGGTGACGTCGATGAGATGGGCGGCGACGTCGACCTCGCCGCGGGTGACCTTGTGTTCGGCGTAGAAGCGGGCGACGGCCTTGAACCGTGTGATGTCGGCGTCGGTGATCGGCTCGACGGTCCCGCCCTTGGCGATGAACTCGGTCTGTACGCGCTTGGCCTCGCCGGTGAGCGCCTGGGGGCCGGCGTCGGTGTTGACGTTCAGGTAGGCGGCCGGGTCCTGCTTCTCCTTGATGCTGCCCTCGTGCAGATAGGTGTAGAGGGCTTTGACCACCTCGGGGTGCTTGTCCGCGAAGTCGGTGCGCACGGCGGTCAGGCTGTAGTTGTCGGAGCCGATGGCCGCACCGTCGGTGAGGAAGTGAGCCTTGCCGGTGCCGAGTTCGGCCACGGAGTACGTCGCCCACACCGCCCAGGCGTCGACCTTGCCGCTGTTGAAGACGGCCGCCGTCTGGTCGGGCCGCAGATAGACCCGTTCGACCTTGTCCTCGGGGACACCTGCCTTCTCCAGGGCCTTCAGCAGCAGGTACTCACCGGTACCGCCCTGGTTGACGGCGACCTTCTTACCGATCAGGTCCTTGACGGACGCGATCGAGGAGCCGTTCTTGACCAGGATGCCCTCGCCGGCCCCGTCGGGTGCGGTGGCGGTGAAGAACTTGAATCCGGGGTTCTGCGCCAGTGAGGTGATGCCGGAGGTGATGGAGCCGGTGGCGATGTCGAGCTGGTCGGCGTTGAGGGCCTGCGCGGCCGGCGCGAAGGGGCCCGCGCTGCCGGTCCAGGCGACCTTGGCGTGCACCTTGGCCAGGGCCTTGGCGAGCGAGCCGTCCTTCTTGCCGACCGCGAGCACACCGGAGTTGCCGGGGTCGGGGATGCGGACGGTGATCGTGGCGGCGGAGTTCGGGCCGGTGTCGGCCTGCGAGGTGCCGCAGGCGGTCAGGGCGGCGAGCGCGGTGACGGCGGCGAGGGCGGCGGGGAGGAGTCTGGAGGCGCGCATGGCAGTCCTACGGGTTCAGAGAGCGGTGGCGGGACGTGGGCTCGGCGAGCCGGTGGCGGGCTCGGCGCAGGGGTTCCGGATCGGCCCAGGCGTGGACGTCGACGGGCCCGGCCAGGAAGCCGTGCCCGCGCAGCGCCGTCTCCTGGAGGGCCAGCAGGGAGAGGCGTTCGGCGGAGAGGTCGGGGTGCAGGGTGCGGTGGGTGCCGGGGCGGTAGGCGCCGCGCACGCCCTCGGCGCCCGCGCCGGTCTCGGCGCCCAGGATGCGGGCGACCTCGTCCGGCTGCTCGGCCGCCCAGTCCGCGGCACGCAGCAGCACCGTGAGGAACCGGTCGACCAGATCGGGGTGTTCGTCGAGCAGCCGCTGGTGGACGGTGATGGGGCGCGGGGTGCCGTTGTTCACGCGGTGGCGGCGGTCGGGCAGCCGGTCGAGTTCGACGGCGACCTCGGCACCGGCCCGACGCGCGGCCTCGACGGCGACGGCACCCTTGACGTACACGGCGTCGACGTCACCGCGGGCCAGCGCGGCCAGTTCGGCCTGCCACTGCCCGCTGTGGCCGGCGGCGGGCACGTCGACCGGCCGGGTGTCGTCGAGACCGAGTCCGGCGGAGGCGAGCGCGCCCTCGAAGCCGCGCAGCGCCATGGCCCGCCAGAAGTCGATGGGGACGGAGTGCCGCGGCAGGGCAGGCCGCAGCCCGCGCAGGGCGGCGGCACCCCGGATCCCGGACCCGGGCCGGACCAGGACCACTTGGCGTTCCTCGATCCAGGTCAGGCCGATCAGCCGGGTCTCGGCACCGCGTGAACGGGCCCACAGGGCGGGCACGTTGCCACCCTCACGGAACAACGCGGGCAGTTCGTGGGTGTAGTGGGTGCCGCGCAGGTCCGCGCCGACGTGGGCCTCGGCGTCCTGAAGGGACCGCACGGCGATCCCCTCCGGCATGAACTCCTCGGCCAGCCACCGCCGGTCGGCGGCGATACCGGTCGCGGTGGGCACCGGACAACGGGTGAACCACAGGGTCTCGGGCAGGGGCGGGTGCGTCATGGGTTCCTTCCCGGAGGGCTGCTCACCGCTGCGGCGGCGAGACGGAGGCGGGTGCGGGCAGAGCGCTGTGCCCGCCGCCGCGCGCCTGCCGGGCGGTGCATCGGGCGGCGGGCAGCGCAGAGGTCGGCGCGGCGAGCGGAACCCCACCGGGAGGTGAGGTACGCAGGTGTCGTCCGGCTCGGTGCGGGGCGTGCCGCTGACCGGCGTGGCGGCTGTCACGAGCGGCCGGGTACGGCGGGACGAGCGGCGGGGTGGGCCGTGCGCCGACCGGGCGACGTCACGGGGCAGCGGCGCTACGAGGGACGACCGCAAAGAGCCGCGGGGGACCTCGCGGTGCTGGTCAGCGACAGACGGCGCTGGCGACGCGGCCGAGGTCGACGTGGCGGCGCACGGTCAGCGCAGGCGTGGCCATGATATGCATCGCTTCGCCCCTTCCGACGACCCGCGCCGGACCCGTTCCGGCGGCGTACCCGCAGCCTGACATGCGCCGCGAGCGGGCGGCAAGCGGCTTCCCATGATGTGGGAACGAGCGTGAACAGACTGTTTCAGCAGGGAGCGAGGGGCCTTCCGGCTTGCCGCGATGTGGGAATCTCGAAGCCGCCTGAGGGGCCCGGAACCGGGTTCGGAACCGCCTGCGCCGAGGCCCGGGCGGGCGAGGGGAAGCCGAAGAACGGGGAGGTGTACGGGGCCGTGACGCAGACTCGGGTCGCCGGGGCCCAGGCGGTGCGGCGGGCGCTCGACGTGCTGCACTGCTTCCACGACAACGCCCCCGACCTCAGCGCCTCGGAGATCTCCCGCAGGCTCGGTCTGTCCACGTCCACGGCACACCGGCTGGCCCGTACCCTGCTCGGCGCCGGGTTCCTGGAGCAGGACCCGCGTACCGCCCGCTACCGGCTCGGTCCCGCCGTGACCGAACTCGGTCGGCTCTCCTACCACCAGCGCGGGCTGCACCTGGCGTCGCCCGAACTCGCCGACCTGGCCCGGCGCACCGGCGCGACCGCCGACCTGGCGCTGCGCAGCGGCCCGCACGCGGTGATCGTGGCCGGCGGCTCGGTCACCCCGAAGGTGGGGCTGCGCCGCCCGCTGCACTCCACCGCGCTGGGCAAGGTCCTGCTGGCGTGGCCACGCCCGGGAGAGGCGGGTACGCAGTCGCTCCCGCCGTTGCGGGCGTTCACCGACCGCACGATCGTCGACCGGGAGCGGCTGGCCGAGGAGTTGGAGCGGGTGCGCGCGCAGCGGTACGCCCTCAACGACGGAGAGTCCGCGCTGGGCGTCCGCACCGTCGCCGTGCCCGTCCTCGACCACCTGGGGTCGGCGCGGTTCGCGCTCGCCGTGCGAGGCACGCCCGATCTCATCGCCGGTGACCGTGTCGAGTGGTTCCTCGAACAGGCGCGGACCTGCGCGAGGGCGCTGGAGGTCCTGCTGCTGCCGCCGTCGCAGCGCAACACGGCCGCCGCTCCGTGACCACGCGACCGGCTCGTGCCGTGGGCCGCTCCTCGCCATGCCCGGTCGCGGTGGGAGACCGCGACGCCTGCGCGTCGAGTGCACGGCGGACTCGCGCTGGGCACCGGACGCGGTGAACTCCTCACCCTGCTGGAGGGAACGAAGCCTTCTGACACGCGGTTCGACGTGCCGGCTGACGCACGTTGCGCCGCGCGTCCTGAGACGCGCGGCGCAACTCACGGCGCGGACGGCCTTCCTCCTGCCGTCACTTCACCGCGTCGGCGAACAGCGGCACCACCTTGTCGATGGCGTAGCCGACCGAGAGGACGGAGTTGGTGGCGAAGGACTGGCTGATGTTCTTGTCGTCGAAGACGATGGAGTGGCCCTTCTCCACCGCCGGCAGGGACTTGAAGAGCGGGTCCGACGAGATCTTGGACGCCTCGATGCCGATGGGCGCCATCACGACGAGGTCGGCGTCCAGCATCTGCAGGTTCTCCTCCGACACGGACACCGAGAACGACGAACCGGCCTTGGCGTCGACCTTCGGATTGTTGGTGAAGCCCAGCTGCTGCACGAAGTTGACCCGGTCCGTGCCCTTCACATAGGCGCCCCAGCCGACCGACGTACGGGAACCGAGGGTGATCGTCCTGCCCTTGAACTCGGGGTGCGCCTTCGCGGCGGCGGTGAACTTCCGCTGGGTGTCGGAGATGAGCTTCTTGCCCTGGTCGGCGAGGCCGAGAGCGGTCGAGATCATCGTGGTCTGCTGCTGCCAGGAGATCTTGTACTGGTCGCCGCCCTTGGGCACGCCGAGCGTCGGTGCGATCTTGCTCAGGGTGTCGTACCGGGTCTGGTCGCCACTGGACTTGACGTCGAGTATGAGGTCCGGCTTGAGCGCGGCGATCTTCTCGTACTCCGGCTCCAGCGTGCCGATCTTCTCGGGGCTCCGGTCGTACCGGCCCGTGGCCCACGGGCCGACGCCGTCGCCGCCGAAGGCCAGCCAGTCGCTCTGGCCGACCGGCTGAACGCCGAGGGCGAGGGCGGTCTCGGCGTCACCCCAGCCGAGCGCGACGACCCTCTTGGGCTGGGACTTGACGGTGACGGTACCGAACTTGGTGGTCACCTCGGCGGGGAAGGCACCGGATGTCTTCGAGCCGGAGGCATCGGAGCCGGAGTCGGTGTCGTCCGAGGAGGAGCCGCAGGCGGCGAGCGCACCGAGCAGCGCGACGGCCAGGACAGAGGCGAGCAGGCGCCACAGGCCGCGCCCGGTACGGGCGGACTGGTGCGAGGACGTGCGGGGCATGAGGGTTCCTTCTGTGTGCGGTTCACTGCCCGGTGGGGGCGGCGCTGATGTGGTGGCGGCCCAGTGGCACGACCATCGGTGTGCCGGAGCCGGGGTCGGGGATCACGGTGGAACGCAGCCCGAACACCTCGCCTACCAGGGACTCGGTCACGATGGCGGAGGGCGCGCCCTCGGCGACGACGCGGCCGTCCTTCATGGCGATCAGGTGATCGGCGTAGCGACAGGCCAGGTTCAGGTCGTGCAGGACGACGCCGAGGGTGACGCCGCGCTCCCGGTTGAGGTCGGTGAGCAGGTCCAGCACGTCCAGCTGGTGGCTGATGTCGAGGTAGGTGGTGGGCTCGTCGAGCAGGAGGATGCCGGTCTCCTGGGCGAGCGCCATGGCGATCCAGACGCGCTGGCGCTGCCCGCCGGACAGCTCGTCCACCGACCGGTCCGCGAGTTCCAGGACGTCGGTGGCGAGCATGGCGGCGGCGACGCCCTCGTCGTCCGCTTTCGTCCAGCGGCGGAACCAGCCCTGGTGCGGGTAGCGGCCGCGGCCGACCAGGTCGGCGACGGTGATGGCATCGGGGGCCACCGGACTCTGCGGCAGCATGCCGAGGCAGGCGGCCACCTGTTTCGTGGACGTGGAGTGGATGTCGTGGCCGTCCAGGAGGACGGTGCCGGCGATCGGGGTCAGCAGCCGCGCCATGGCGCGCAGCAGCGTGGACTTGCCGCAGGCGTTCGGGCCGACGACGACGGTGAAACGTCCCGGCGGCAGTGCGACGTCGAGACCGGAGATGATCTCTCGCTCGCCGTAACCGAGACCCAGGCCGCGGGTTTCGAGGGTGTGCGGGGACGCCACCGTGCTCTCCTTGCGGGTCACCGTGCTGCTCTCCTTGCGACAGATGGGGTGGGGGCGGTGCGGACGGGACACGCTCAGCCGCCCCGTCCCACCCGGTTGGCGCGGGCGAGCAGCCACAGCAGGTACGGGGCGCCGACGACGCTTGTGACGACACCCACCGGCAGCTGCGTGTGCGGCAGCAGATGCTGGGCGGCGAAGTCGGCGGTGCACACCAGGGCGGCACCGGTCAGCGCGGAGGGCACCAGTGCCGCGCCCCGGCCGGGCAGCAGCCGGCGCGCGATCGGCGGACTGACGAAGGCGACGAACCCGATGGGCCCCGCCGCCGCCGTGGCGACGCCCACGAGGGCAGTGGCACTGGCCAGCAGGGCGAGGCGGCTGCGTTCGACCCGGGCACCGAGCCCGCCGGCCGCCTCGTCGCCGAGCTGCAGCGCCGCCAGGGCGCGGGAGGCGACGAGGGTGAGCGGGACCAGGAGCACGGCACAGCCGAGCAGCGGCCAGAAATGGGGCCACGAGCGGCCGTTGAGACTGCCGGTCAGCCACACGAACGCGTTCTGGGCCTCGGTGACCTCCGCCCGTGTCATCAGATAGGAGCGCAGGCTGATCAGTCCGGTGCCGACGCCGATGCCGATGAGCACGAACTTCCCGCCGCTGACCCCGCTCCGCCAGGCCAGCAGGTAGATCGCGGTTCCGGCGAGCAGGGCGCCCGCCAGGGCCCCGCCGGACAGGGCCAGGCCGCTGAGCCCGAACGCCATGGACACCAGGACGGCCGCGGCGCTCGCGCCGGCACTGACGCCGATGACGTCGGGGCTGGCCAGCGGGTTGCGCAGCAACGCCTGGAAGACGGCGCCCGACAGGCCGAAGCAGCAGCCGACGACGAGGGCCAACAGGGCGCGCGGCAACCGGAGTTCGTGCACCACGAACCGGCTGCCCGGGTCGCCGCCGCCGGTGAGGACGGCCAGCACGTCGGCTGGGGGGACGTCGATGTCGCCGACCATGAGCGACAGCAGCAGCGCGGCCAGCGCGGTGAGTGCCAGGGCGAGGCAGACGGCACCGAAGCGGATGCGGCCGGCGCGGCGGAGCCGACCGAGCCGTGCGGCGGCTTGGGCAGTCGACGCGTTCACAGGTCGGCCTTCCCGCGTCGGCGGACCAGGATGATGAAGGGCACGCAGCCCACGGCCGCGGTGACCACGCCCACCTGGATCTCGCCGGGGCGGGCGACCACGCGTCCGACGACGTCGGCGACCAGCAACAGGACGGGTGCGAGCAGCGCGCTGTAGGGCAGGATCCAGCGGTGGTCGGGGCCGGTGATCATCCGCACGGCGTGCGGGACGGCCAGGCCGACGAACCCGATGGGCCCCGCGACGGCGGTCGACGCCCCGCACAGCAGCACGACGCTCGCCGCGCCGACCAGGCGTGCCACGGCGACCCGTTGGCCCAGGGCGCGCGCGATGTCGTCACCGAGGGCTAGGGCGTTGAGCCGCGGCCCGAGCGCGAGGGCGAGCACACCGCCGACGGCCACGAAGGGCACCGCCTGGACGAGCACGTCCAGATCGCGGCCGTCGAGGGCGCCGACCTGCCAGAAGCGGTACTGGTCGTAGGTCTGGCTGTCGGACAGCAGCATGGTGTCGGTGGCGGAGACGAGCAGCGCGGTGGCGGCGGCCCCGGCGAGGGCGAGTTTGACCGGCGTCGCACCTTCGCGCCCGAGGCCGGCGACGCCGTAGACGAGTCCGGCCGCCAGGCAGGCGCCGAGGAAGCCGAACCAGATGTACTGGGCGGGTTCGGTGAGGGACAGCACGCTCATCGCGAAGACGACGGCGACCGCCGCGCCCGCGTTGATGCCGAGCAGCCCGGGGTCGGCCAGCGGGTTGCGGGTCACGCCCTGCATGACGGTGCCGGCGAGACCGAGCGCGGCGCCGGCCAGCAGACCTGCCAGGGTGCGGGGTATCCGGACTTCCTGGACGACGAGTTGGCCGCGTACGGAGCGGTCCGGGTCCAGGACGCCGTGGACGACGTCGTGCAGGGAGACGTCGCCCGACCCGACGGCGAGGCTGAGTGCGGTGGCCACAAGGAGCAGGACGGCCAGGAGACAGAGGCCCGCCGTGAGGGCCGACCCGCGATGCCGGGGGCCGGCGTGGGTTCCCGAAGTCCGGTCCTCCCGTGCGGCGGTGGGTGCGTTCACCGGCGGGTTGCGCGCCGAAGAGGGCGCTGCCGGGCGGGAAGGGGGCGCATGTGCGGGTTCCTCAAGACGGGTAGAACGGCAGACGAACACACCGGATCAATCGCCTCCGGTTGTAAGGTAAGGCAAACCTAACATCAGATAGTGTTCTCTGTGCACCTACCCGCCCGCCGCACACCATGGGAGTCGGCCTTGCCGCAGACGATCGACACCTCCGGGAACGGGCCGGACGCCATGGCCGAGGAGGGCTGGGTCGAACTGGGCTCACGCGCCGAACTGCGCGCACTGCTGGGCGAGCCCTGGCCCGTGGTGATCGAGAAGGTCCACGACCGGCTCACCGACAAGGACCTGGACATCCTGGCCCGTGCGCCGTTCTGCCTGCTGGCCACCTCCGATTCCCGGGGCAACTGCGATGTCTCCCCACGTGGGGGCGCGCCGGGATTCACACACGTCGTCGACTCCGGCACGCTCGCCCTGCCCGACCGGCCGGGCAACAGGCGCGGCGACAGCTTCCACAACATCCTCGACAACCCGCACGCCGGTCTGCTCTACCTGATCCCTGGCAGCAAGGAGGTACTGCGCGTCAACGGACGGGCCCGCATCCTCACCGACGCCCCGTTCTTCGACGCCATGATTGAGGGCGACCACCGACCCACGCTCGCCCTGGTCCTGGAGATCGACGAGATCTACCTCCACTGCCCGCAGTCGCTGCGCCGCTCGGGCATCTGGGACCCACCGTCATGGCAGGCCCGCTGAGTCCCACCTGACGGACAGGCACCTCGTTGGGCCCATGCCGAGTCACCGAGGCATCTCAAGCCCCGGCCCTCACGGAACCGTGCCGATGGTGAACTGGACGGCCGGATCCATCTGGCGCGGACCGTGGACCGGCTGGTGACGCATCACGTGCTCACCGTCGCGGCGAGGACATAAGCCGGCGCTAGGTCCTGTCGTCAAATTCCCGTCGTTCGCCCGGAGGGCGGGCCCTGCGGCGTCAGGTGCGTGCTCTCGGTGTGCCGGGCGCAGGTCCTCGTA
>NZ_JBIWKB010000081.1:0-34748 GCF_044765425.1 Streptomyces sp. NPDC102462
GGGTCCAGGGCCCGGCGGGTGGCGTCCCCGAACGGGTCCCGGCCCTGCCAGCCGACGGTCCACAGGCCGAAGGTGAACCTGTCCTCAGGGGTGGGGTTGAAGCGCTTCGACATGTGCGGCCCTTGCAGTCGTGCGGTCCGGCAGCGGCGCCGGAGAGGTTTGTTTGATGGGATGACTAATACGTCAAAACGGTGTCACCGCGCTAGCCCCCGGTGGCGCGTATCTCTTCATGGCTCGATGTGAAGTGATCAACCGGCTCGGTAATCATGCCTGCTCAATGGCTTGTGATACCGATCTGGGGCTCGTGGGCCGCATTTGTTTTGTGTACGATCAAATCCTGTGCGACGCTCCCGCGCACCCCCCGAAGCTCGCTGCTCCCCCGAGGAAGATCATGAAGTTCACCGATGGCTTCTGGCGCATTCGCGAAGGTGTACAGATCTCGTACGCCACCGAAGTGCGCGACGTACGCGCGGAAGCGAACCGCTTCACCGCCCATGCCGCGGTGCAGAAGGTGACGCGCAGGGGGGACACGCTGAACGCGCCCCTCATCACCACGGAGTGCTTCTCGCCCGCCGAGGGCGTGATCGGCGTCCGGATCACCCACCACAGCGGCACCCGGCGGCCGGGCCCGGACTTCGCCCTGGCCGGCCCGCCGGACGGCGCCGGCGCCGTCCGCCGGGAGGGCGCCGTCACGGAACTGGCCAGCGGACCGCTGACCCTGCGCCTGGACCGCTCCGCACCCTGGGCCCTGACCTTCCACGACGCCGACGGCCGCGAGTTGACCCGTGCGAACGCCAAGAGCACCGCGTTCGCCACCACCGCCGAGGGCGCCCACCACATGATCGGCCGGCTCGCGCTCGGGGTCGGCGAACAGGTCTACGGCCTCGGTGAACGCTTCACCCCGTTCGTGAAGAACGGCCAGGTCGTCGACGTCTGGCAGGCGGACGGCGGCACCAGCAGCGAACAGGCGTACAAGAACGTCCCGTTCTACCTCTCCTCACGCGGCTACGGCGTCTTCGTCAACCACCCGGGGAAGGTCTCCTTCGAGGTGGGCTCCGAGTCGGTCGGGCAGGTCCAGTTCAGCGTCGAGGACCAGACGCTGGAGTACTACGTCGTCGCCGGGCCCACCCCGAAGGACGTCCTCGCCCGCTACACGGCCCTCACCGGCCGCCCCGCGCTCCCGCCGGCCTGGTCCTTCGGCCTGTGGCTCACCACCTCGTTCACCACGTCCTACGACGAGCGGACGGTCATGTCGTTCGTCGACGGCATGGCCGAGCGCGGCATCCCGCTGTCCGTCTTCCACTTCGACTGCTTCTGGATGCGCGAGTACCAGTGGTGCGACTTCGCCTGGGACCCGGACGTCTTCCCCGACCCGGAGGGCATGCTCGCCCGGCTGAAGGAGAAGGGCCTGCGGATCAGCCTCTGGATCAACCCCTACATCGCCCAGAAGTCCCCGCTCTTCGACGAGGCGGCCCGGCTCGGGCACCTGGTGCGCCGGCCGGACGGCGACGTGTGGCAGTGGGACCTGTGGCAGGCCGGCATGGGTCTGGTGGACTTCACGAGCCCCGACGCCCGGGCCTGGTTCAAGGCGAAGCTCAAGCCGCTGCTCGACCAGGGCGTGGACTGTTTCAAGACCGATTTCGGCGAACGCATCCCCACCGACGTGGTCTGGCACGACGGCTCCGACCCGGAGCGGATGCACAACTACTACACGCACCTGTACAACCGGACCGTGTTCGAACTCCTCGAAGAGGAGCGCGGGCAGGGCGAGGCCGTGCTGTTCGCCCGGTCCGCGACCGCGGGCGGCCAGCAGTACCCGGTGCACTGGGGCGGCGACTGCTGGTCCTCCTTCGAGGCCATGGCCGAGTCCCTCAGGGGCGGTCTGTCGCTGTCCCTGAGCGGATTCGGCTTCTGGAGCCACGACATCGGCGGCTTCGAGGGCACGCCCGACGCGGCCGTGTTCAAGCGCTGGCTGGCCTTCGGGCTGCTGTCCTCGCACAGCCGCCTGCACGGCTCCTCGTCGTACCGGGTGCCGTGGGAGTTCGGCGACGAGGCGGTGGACGTCGCCCGCCGGTTCACCCGGCTCAAGCACCGGCTCATGCCCTATCTGTACGGGGCGGCCGTTCAGGCCCACCGCACCGGCGTCCCGATGATGCGCCCCATGGTGCTCGAATTCCCCGACGATCCGGCGTGCCGCCCCCTCGACCGCCAGTACCTGCTCGGCCCCGACCTCCTGGTCGCCCCTGTGTTCACCGAGGACGGCGAGGTGGAGGTCTACCTGCCCGAGGGTACCTGGACGCACCTGCTCACCGGCGAGCGGGTCACCGGCCCGGTGTGGCGCACCGAACGGCACGGCTACGACAGCCTGCCCCTGTACGTCCGCGAGGGCGCCGTGCTGCCCCTGGCCGGCGACGACAGCCGCCCCGACGGCGACTGGCTGGCGGAGCCGACTCTGCTCGTCCATCCCTCGGCCGCGCCCGGGTACGCCGCGACGGTCACCGTGCCCGATTTGGCGGGCGCGCCGGCCGCCGTGTTCCGTCTTGCGCGCGAGGGCGACCTGCTGCGGGTCACCGCGGAGGGCACCGACGCGCGGTTCACGGTGCGGGTGGCGGGCGGGGCGAGCGCGGCGGGGGCCGGCGAGGTGACCGTACCCCTGACCTGACCTGGGGGGCGCGTTCCGGTCGGTACCGGGCGGGAAGGCGAGGCATGGTGGAGGGGTGATCGCGCTCGCCGTCGTCTGTGCCGTCGCGGGGGCCGCCAGCAATGCCGTGGGGACGGCCTTCCAGCGCAAGGCCGCCTCCACGGTGTCGCGGGGCGGCGGCCTCGGGCTGATGATCGCCCTCGTGCGGCGGCCCGCCTGGTCGATCGGCATCGCCGGTGTCGCGGGCGCCGCGCTCTTCCAGGCCCTGGCCCTGGTCAACGGGCCCATGGCGCTGGTACAGCCGCTGTTCGTGCTGGAACTGCCGTTCGCTCTGCTGGTCATCGCGCCGCTGATGCACCGCAGGCTGCCCGCCGCCGGCTGGCGGGCCGTCGCGGGCATGGTCGGCGGGCTCGCCCTTGCCCTGGCCGCGGCGGCGCCCTCGGGCACCCGCAACGAGGCGGCCATGGCGCGCTGGCTGCCGGTGCTGGCCCTGACCCTGGGCGCGATGGCCCTCGCCGTCGTGCTGGCCCGTCCGGCGCGTTCCTCGCTGTTCCGGGCGGCGGCGCTGGCCACGGCCGCCGCGATCGGCAACGCCCTGACGGCCGCGCTGATGAAGTCGGCCACCGGCGTGCTCGCCGACTCGGGGTTCACCGCCTTCCTGCGCACCTGGCAGACCTACGGCTTCGCGCTGGCCGGCGTCGGCGCGATCGTGCTGCTGGAGAACTCCCTCCAGGCCGGCGCCCTGGTCGCCTCGCAGCCCGCGCTGACCATCGGTGACGCGACCGTGAGCCTGCTGCTGGGCGTGGCCCTGTTCGGCGAGGAGATCCGCACCGGCTGGTGGCTGCTCGCGGAGCTGGCGGGCGTCCTGCTGATCCTGTGGGGCGTGCTGCGGCTGACCCGGGTGGCGCCCCACCTGATCGACCTCAACCGCTGAGACGTTGCGCTCCGCCGGGCCGGGCCGTCCGTGGGTGCCGGTTGCGTCCGCACCCTGCGCTGCGCTCCGCGTCGGTGGCGGTTGTCGGTGGGGTGCGGGTGTGTTGTGGCTGGTCGCGCAGTTCCTCGCGCCCCTGAGGGGGCGGTTGTCGGTGGGGCGGTGTGGCGCCGTGGGTCGGTGGCGGTTGTCGGTCGGGTGCGGGTGTGTTGTGGCTGGTCGCGCAGTTCCTCGCGCCCCTGAGGGGGGCGGTTCTCGGCGGGGCGGTGTGGCACCGTCGGTGCGAGTGCACGCCCCCTGGAGTGGCGGCTGCGGGGCCGTCGGGCGCCGTGCCTGGGGCGCTACGTCTCACCATGTGTCCGCGGCATTTGACATTAGATCCTCTTATGGCAGATAAAGGGCATGCTTTGGCCACTCATTCGCGCAGCGTGATGTCCGCGGTGTGAGGCCGCCGTCCCTGCTACGAATGAGTCCGACCGTGTCCCAAGCCACCACCGACCAGCCCGCCACCGATGCCGTCGCGCGGTGGCACGCCTGGCGTGCCGACCGCCTGCGGGCCCTGACCGCGCCGACCGGGAACCTCGCGCTCGTCGAGACCCGCTGGCTCCCGGCCGGCGAGCGCCCGGACGCGGAGCGGGCCCGCGCCGGCCGGCCGGACACCGTGACCGTCACCACACTGAGCCGGACCGACCTCGTCACCGGTGAGCCCGAGCACGGCCTGCGGTTCTGGGACGCCGACGCGCCGGCCATCCGCCGCTTCGACCGGGTCGACACCTTCCCGTACGACCCCGCCTGGGTGCTGCACGCCAGCTACACGCCCGTGCCCGGCGCCCGCCGGATCCCCTTCGAGCACATCCGGGACAACGGCGGCACCCGCGACCTCGTCGTCCCCGGCGACATCACCCTCACCGTCGACGGCCGCGACTACACCCTCAGCGCCTTCGACGACGACGGCACCCTGCTGCTCGTCTTCGGTGACCCCACCAACGGGGACACCACCTACGGCGCCGGACGCTTCCTGTTCGTGCGGCGCACCGAGCACGACGACCGGGTGCTGCTCGACTTCAACCGTGCCTTCGTACCGCCCTGCGGATTCTCCGATCAGTACAACTGTCCGATGCCGCCCCGGCAGAACCGCTTCCACCTGCCCGTCGAGGCCGGTGAGAAGCGCCCCGTCTTCCGCGGCGGCGTCCCCGCACAGCACTGACCCGCAGCCCTCCCCGCACCGCAGCACGAAAGCGCACACCACGTGAACATCAAGAAGACCTCCCTGTACGGCACCGCGACCGCGGCCTCGCTCGCCCTCACGCTGACCGCCTGCGGCGGCTCCGGCTCCACGGGCAGCGCCTCCGGCGGCTCGTGGGACAAGAACGCCACCGTCAACATCGGCTCGCTCTACGAGCCGCAGAACCTCGACAACACCGCGGGCGGCGGCCAGGGTGTGACCGAAGCCCTCAACGGCAACGTCTACGAAGGGCTGTTCAGGCTCACCGACGACGGCAAGGTGGACAAGCTCCTTGCCCGCGACTACAAGGTCAGCGCCGACGGGCTCACCTACACCTTCACCCTGCGCGACGGCGTGAAGTTCCACAGCGGAAAGCAACTGACCAGCGGCGACGTCAAGTACAGCCTGGAGAAGGTCATCGCGGACGACTCCCAGTCCGCCCGCAAGAGCAACCTCGAGGTCATCAAGGACATCGCCACCCCCGACGCGCACACCGTCAAGGTCACGCTGTCGCAGCGGTCCATCTCCTTCGTCTACAACCTCTCCTACGTCTGGATCATCAACTCCCAGGCGAAGAACCTGAAGACGACCGAGGACGGCACCGGCCCCTACACGCTGGACAAGTGGACCCGGGGCTCCGCCCTCGGCCTGAACCGGTTCGCCGGCTACTGGGGCGGCGCCGCCAGCAACCAGAAGGTCGTCTTCCACTACTACAAGGACGCCACGGCGCTCAACAACGCCCTGCTGACCAACGCCGTCGACGTGGTCACGAGCGAACAGTCCCCGGACGCCCTCGACCAGTTCAAGAACAACCAGAACTACAAGGTCAACGACGGGAACTCCACCACCAAGCTGCTGCTCGCCTTCAACGACAAGGCCAAGCCCTTCACCGACGCCAAGGTCCGCCAGGCCGTCTCCGCCGCCATCGACGACAAGAAGCTCCTGGAATCGGTCTGGGGCGGCTACGGCAAGCTCATCGGCTCGATGGTGCCGCCCACCGACCCCTGGTACGAGGACCTGACCAAGGTCAACGCCTACGACCCGGCCCGCGCCAAGAAGCTGCTCGCCGACGCCGGCTACGCCAAGGGCTTCAAGTTCACCCTCGACACCCCGAACTACGACCCGCACCCCACCGCCGCGACCTTCATCAAGTCCGAACTCGCCAAGGTCGGCATCACCGTCACGATCAACACGATCACCCCGGACGAGTGGTACACCAAGGTCTACAAGAACCACGACTTCACGGCCACGCTCCAGGAACACGTCAACGACCGCGACCTCGTCTGGTACGGCAACCCCGACTTCTACTGGGGCTACGACAACAAGCAGGTCACGCAGTGGGTGCGGCAGGCCGAGGAGGCCCGGACCACCGCCGAGCAGACCGAACTGCTGAAGAAGGTCAACCGCAGGACCGCCGAGGACGCGGCCAGCGACTGGCTGTACCTGTACCCGCAGATCGTCGTCGCGAGCAGCAAGCTGTCCGGCTACCCGCTCAACGGCCTCAACTCGCAGTTCTACGCCTACGACATCAAGAAGAAGGGCTGATGGCGCGCTACCTGCTGCGCCGCCTGGTCTTCCTCGCGGTGTCGCTGGCCCTGGCCAGTGTGGTGCTGTTCGTGCTGCTGCGCATGCTGCCCGGCGATCCGGCCAACGCGCTCACCTCGGTGGGCGCGAGCCCCGAGCAGATCGCCGCGGCCCGCCACTCCATCGGCTCCGACCGGCCGCTGCCCGAGCAGTTCACCCACTGGCTCGGGCAGTTGGCGAGCGGCGACCTCGGCACCTCCTTCGTCAGCTCGCTGCCCGTCGGACCCGAGGTCTCCGCCCGGCTGGACGTCACCGTGCCGCTCACCCTCGCGGCCTTCGTGCTGGCCGTCCTCATCGCCGTGCCCGCCGGGTTCCTCGCCGCCCACAAGCGGCACACCTGGTACGGCGCGCTGCTCAGCGGGGTCTCCCAACTGGGCATCGCCATCCCGGTGTTCTGGCTCGGCATGATCTTCATCGCCGTGTTCGCGCTGAACGCGGGCTGGCTGCCCGCCGGCGGTTTCCCGCAGGACGGCTGGTCCGCCCCCGCGGACGCGATCCGCTCGCTGGTGCTGCCGGTGCTCACCATCGCGCTGGTGATGAGCGCGTCCCTGATCCGCTACGTCCGCTCCGCCACCCTCGACGTGCTGGGCAGCGATCATCTGCGCACCGCCCGCGCCCTGGGCTCCTCCTTCGGGCGGGCGATGTGGCGGCACGGGCTGCGCAACGCCGCCGTACCGGTGATCTCCGTGCTCGGCATCGAACTCGCCTCGACCCTGCTGGGCGCGGTCGTCGTCGAGTCCGTGTACGCGCTGCCCGGCCTCGGCTCGATGCTCGCCACCGGCATCGCCCAGCACGACTACCCGGTCATCCAGGGCGTGCTGTTCGTCTCCACCCTCGCCGTGCTGCTCATCGGCTTCGTCGCCGACCTGGTCCAGCGGATCATCGACCCGCGGCTGCGCGACCGACTGACGGGAGCCGCCCGATGACCGGAACCGACGTGCTCGAACCGGTGCGGCCCACGAGCGCCGCACGCGCCGGGCGGCGGGCCCGCGGCTCCGCCACGCTCGTCGTCGGCTGCGTGCTCGCGGGCGCCATCGCCCTGCTCGCCCTGGTCTCCCTGTTCTGGCTGCCGTACCCGGCCGACGACACCTCCGGCGGGCGGCTCACCGGCCCCGGCGGCGACCATCTGCTCGGCACCGACAAGCTCGGCCGGGACCTGTTCACCCAGGTGATGACCGGCTCCCGGATCGCCGTCGAGGCGGGCCTCGGCTCGGTGCTCATCGCCGCCGTGATCGGCGTCACCCTGGGGCTGCTCGCCGCGTTCGCACAGGGCTGGCTCGACGACACGCTCTCGGCGTTCCTCGACATCCTCATCGCCTTCCCGACCCTGCTGCTCGCGATGCTCATCGTGGCCGCACGCTCGGCCACCCTCGGCTCCGCGGTCCTCGCGATCGGGCTGGCGCAGAGCGCCGTCGTCGCCCGGCTGGTGCGCATCCTCGCCAAGCGGGTCCTGGCACAGGACTACATCACCGCCGCGCGCACCTCCGGCACGTCCTGGCCGCGCACCGTGCTCGGCCACGTCCTGCCCAACATCTGGCCCACCCTGGTGGTCAACCTGGCCCTCCAGTTCGGGCTCGCCGTGCTCGCCGAGGCCGGACTGTCCTACCTGGGCCTCGGCGCGCCGCCGCCCAACGCCTCGTGGGGCCGCATGCTCCAGGAGGCGCAGGCCACCTTCACCACCGCACCCGCCGGCGCGCTGGCCCCCGGCATCCTGCTCGTGCTGCTCGTGATCGGCGTCAACCTCGTCGCCGACGGCCTGCGCGACACCCTCGACCCGGCGACCCGCCGGAGGCGCACATGACCCTCCTCGACGTGCGTGGCCTGACCGTCCGCACCGGCGACGGCCGGACCCTGGTCGACGACCTGTCCTTCCGCGTGGCGAGCGGCGAACGGCTGGGCCTCATCGGCGAGTCCGGCTCCGGCAAGTCGCTCACGACGCTCGCGGTGCTCGGCCTGCTGCCCGAGGGCATGACCGCAACCGGCAGCGTGGAACTGGCCGGCACCCAGATCGTCGGCGCGAGCGAGAAGCGGCTGACCGCCGTGCGCGGCCGGGACGCCGCCGTCGTCTTCCAGGAGCCGCTGACCGCGCTCGACCCGCTGATGCGGGTGGGCCGCCAGGTCGCCGAACCCCTCGGCAGACGCACCGGTCTGAAGGGCGCCGCCCTGCGGGAGGCCGTACGGGAGGCGCTGGCCCAGGTGCGGCTGCCCGAACCGGAGCGTATCGCGCGCGCCTTCCCGCACGAGATCTCCGGCGGGCAGCGGCAGCGCGTCGCCCTGGCGATGGCCCTGGCGTGCGCGCCCCGGCTGCTGATCGCCGACGAGCCGACCACCGCCCTCGACGTGTCCGTGCAGGCCGAGATGCTGGATCTGATCGACACCCTGGTCCGGGAACGGGAGATGGCGGTGCTGTTCGTCAGCCACGACCTCGCCGTCGTCGCCCGGGTGACCGACCGGGCCCTGGTGCTGCGGGACGGCCGGGCCGTCGAGCAGGGCCCGGTCCGCGAACTCGTCCGCGCCCCGCGCGAGCACTACACCAGGGACCTCGTGACCAGCGCCCGGAAACTGGAGTCCGCCCTGGACCTGAGGAGCCCGCGGTGACGCCCGTACTGGAACTGAGCAACGTGGCGCTGCGTCACCGGGGCAGCGCCGCCGACACCGTGCGGGACGTCTCCCTCGCCGTCGAGGCCGGGCACAGCCTCGCCCTGGTCGGCGAGTCCGGGGCGGGCAAGACGACCCTGCTGCGGCTGCTGCTCGGCCTGTCCCGGCCCACCGCGGGCGGCGTACGCTTCGACGGCGCCGAGTTGTCCCCGCGCGACCGGGCGCAGATGCGCCGCTTCCGGCGCAGCGTGCAGTGCGTCTTCCAGGACCCCTACTCCTCCCTTGACCCGCGCCGGCGCGTCGCCGCCATCGTGGCCGAACCGCTGCGCTCCCTGGGCATCGACACCAGGGCCGGTGCGGCGCCGAAGGTGGCCGCGGCCCTGGAGCGGGTCGGCCTGCCCGCCGACGCGGCGGACCGCTATCCGCACGAGTTCTCCGGCGGGCAGCGCCAGCGCATCGCCATCGCCCGGGCCACGGTGTGCGGGCCGCGCGTCCTGCTCGCCGACGAACCCGTCAGCGCGCTCGACGTCACCACCCGGGTGAAGGTCGTCGACCTGCTCGCCGAGTTGCAGCGGGAGCAGGGGCTGACGCTCGTGATGGTCTCCCACGACCTGTCGGTCGTCGCCTCCCTGTGTGAGCGCACCGCCGTGCTGGACCGCGGCCGCATCGTCGAACAGGGCGACACCGCACGGGTACTGGGTGCCCCGGCGCACCCGTACACCCGCAAACTGATTGAGAGCGTGCCCCGCCTCCCCACCTGACACCCAGGAGTCGGCACACCACCGCAAGACCGCCCGCCCAGAATGCGCGCCGCCCCGGGCGGCCCGGGCACGCGGCCGATCCCGTGTAGCGCGTGGAAGACGCCGAGGTCGGCGGGCCGCCGCACGCGCGGGGGCGTTTGATGGCGCCGCTGTCGGCGGCGTCCGAGGAGCCCACGTACCCTCGGCTCCAAGGCCGCGTTGCCGGCGCCCACAGCGCTGCGGGTCGGTTTCGCCCGGGACGCCACTCGGCTTGCCTGCCCGTACTGCGCACACGCGTCTGCGCGCACCTTCCGGCCGCACATGATGCGCGTCGCCCCGGCGGCCTGGCCACGTCGGCGATCCCGCGTGGCGCGTGGAAGACGCCGCGGTCGGCGGGCCGCCGCATGCGCGGGGGCGGTTGACGGTGCCGCTGCCGGTGGCGCCCGGTGTCGCGGCGCGTGCTCTACGCCGTACGACACGCGGCACGGCCGTCGGTCTTCAGGGCATCGCCCGGTGGGGGCTCACTCGGTGGGGTGGGGGGTTCTCAGGTGCATTGATCGCAGTGCCGCTTCGAGGGCGAAGCGATGGTCGGGGTCGGTGAGGCGGTCGCCGAGCCGGGCGTCCAGGTTGCGCAGGCGGTAGCGCACCGTCTGGGCGTGCACGCCCAGCATCTCGCCGACCTGCTCCGCGGGCGCCCGGGTGGAGATGTGCACGCGCAGGGTCTCCATGAGCCGGCCGCGGCGGCTGCTCGGCAGCCCGTCGAGCGGCGCCAGTTCCCTGGCCGCCAGATGGGACACGAGCGGCGGGTCCGACAGCAGCCACAGCGTCACCAGGTGCTCCTCGCAGCGGGTCAGCGGCGCGTCGGCCACGACACCCTCGTCGATCAGCTGGAGCACGCGGCGCGCCCAGCGGATGGAGTCGGCCGCCTGCGCGAGCGGCACCGTCAGGCCCGCGACGGCGTGCGTGCCCGACAGTGCCGCGTCGAGCATGGCGAGCCGGTCCGGGGTCAGGGCCCCCGGGATGAGCAGATGCGGCTGCGGAATGTCCAGGTCCGCGAGGACGTCACCGGCCAGCCCCGCCTCCAGATGGTCGGGCGCGGGCGACCGCAGGGCGACCAGGGTGACCTCGGCGGGCAGCGGCCAGGCCGCCGCCTCGCACAGCCCGGACACGGTCGCCTGCGGCAGCGGCGGCGCGGCCAGGATCAGATGCAGCAACTGTCTTCGCACCGCCGAGACTTCGGACGAGGCCCGCGACTGCACCTCCACATAGCCCTCGCGGGACAGCGCCTCCAACTCCTCGACATAGGCGAACAGGGCGTCGGCGAAGGCGAGGATGACGGTGGGCGACAGGTTGTACTGGCGGCCCACGGCCTTGGCACGGCGCAGGGCGATGCGCGCGCCCAGCCGGTAGGCCCCCTGAAGGGTGTCCAACTCCCTGCCCTCATAGGCCTCCACGCGCCCGAACTTGCGTAACAGCTCGTCGCGCAGCGCCGAGTCCTTGCCCGGTTCGGCGACACGGTCCACGAACGCGGCCAGGGCCTCCTCGACGCCCTGCCGGATGGCGTCGGCGTTGGGGCCGTTGAGCAGTCGGCCGTACACGGGATAGGCGCGGGTGACCTCGATGCGTATTTCCTTCATGAGGCCGGGCAACTCCGGCCGCATGAAGGCCGCGAACTCCCTGGGCAGGGGTTCGAGGGGTTCCCCGACCTGCGGCGACCGTACGGTTGAAGGCATGGCTGGTCGTCCCTTGCTCTTCGACGCGCCCGGTGGGGGGAGACCGGCCGGGTGCCCCCGCTGGACCGAGGGGGACACCCGGCCGGCCCTCAGGTGCATACCTGTCTTGGGCTGCTGAAGCTAAATCAAGTTTCACGCGCCGTACACAGGCCGTGCACGGTTTGCCGCAGCGAGACGGGATCGGACTGCCGGGACGGCTGATAATCGCCTGTGTACGGCGCTCACTTGACGGCGGAGTTCCAGTTGCGCGCGAGGATCTTGCCGGCGTCGGGGGCGACGGTGCCGGGTGCCGTCAGACCGGTGAGGTAGGTCTGGGTGTCGTTGAGCGTGAGGCTGTTCTTCCCGGCGGCGGACGGTAGCCCGGTCTTGAGGTTGACCGCCGCGTCGACCAGGCCGATGCCAAGACCGCAGCCGCTGGCGCCGGGCACCGCGAAGCTGCTGTCCTTCTGGGTGGCCCCGGTGAGGCCGATCCGGCTCATCTCGCCGTCGTCCGCGAGGGTGCCGTCACCCTTGAAGAACGACAGTCCGAACGTGGGGTAGGTGAGGTTCTTCGGCCGCAGCACGATCGGGTTGGACTTGGTGCCGATGTAGCAGTTGCTGCCGAGGAACGGGTTCTCCAGGTGGATGCGGACCGGCAGGGCGACGATGGGCAGGTCGGTGAGGACGCCCGCGTTCTGGTCGAAGTCGGAGGGTGTGCCGACGGACTCCACGGTCGCCGTGATCTTGTTGAGCGTGCTGTTGGCGAGCTGTTCGCAGATGGCCGTGATCGCGGGGACGTTGCTCGGACACATCAGGCCGAGCAGCCCGCCGGGCACGGACGCGGAGTCGGCGATGACCGCGCCGTCGGCCGGGGCCACCACCGTGCTGGTGCCGTCCGAGTTCTGCACGACGCCCATCTGGAGGTTGGTCCGGCCCGTCACCACGGTGGTGTTGCCGAGCGTGATGGAGCCGTTCGGCGAGCTGGAGACCACGCACTGCGGCGTCCTGGCCAGGCCGTCCGCGCCGAGCATGGCCGGAGCGTTCACCGGGCAGCGGGTGAACGGCGCCCACTCGCCGTGCAGTTGGGCCGTGGCGGCGGTCGCGGTGCCCATCGAGGCGAAGGCGCCGAGCGCGGTGCCCAGCGCGGTGACGGTGGTGGCGAGTCTGGCGCCGAGCGGGAACCGGTTCATGAGGTGGCCTTCCGTGAGGGGTACGGGCTGGGGCGGGACTCAGCGTTCGGGAACGGGAATCTTGAGGGGCTGCAGATCCGTGGTGCACTCCTCGGGGTTCGGCACGTCGGCCGCCACGTAACAGGTCTGGCCCTGTATCTGCTTGACGTAGTTGCCGGAGCCGGAGACCGCGGCCGTCAGCAGGCGGTCGACCCGCTCGCCGCCCGCCCCGCAGCCGGTGAAGGCGGGGATGCTCACCTCGCCGGTCAGCGGTCCGCCGGACAGCAGCAGATAGCCGGTGGCCGGCTCGCCCGTGACCTGCTCACCCCGGCCGTGCAGCACCAGATGGTCGCCGGGGTGGTGCGCGGGATCCGGTTCGGGGGAGGCGAGGGGCTTCTCGGTGCGGCAGCCCGGCCCCACGTCCAGCGGTGTCCCGTTGACCGTGAGCGAGAGGACCCGGAGCACCAGCGGCACCCGGACATAGGTGTCGGTGCTGGTGAACACGAAGTCGGTGGCGCCGAGCGAGTCGATGGTCAGCGGTCCGGCCTGCTCCAGCACCATGGTGGCCGTCGTCGGGGTGAAGCCGAACGCGAGGAAGGTGGCCTCGAACGGAAGCGACCAGGCGCGGCCCCCGTTGTACAGGTCGCCCGTGGAGTGCTGCTTGATGGTGCCGCCGCTGAAGTCCGGGTAGAACTCGAACTCCGGCTCGCCCTGCTCGATCAGTGTGCAGGTCAGCGGGATCAGCGCGGCACCCTTCAGCTTCCGGACGTTGGCGTAGCCGGTGATGTACGCGTTGAGCGACATCGGGCCCGCCGGATACCCGGCGTCGTACCGGCACGGCGGCGCGTCGGGCCGTGCCCCCGTGCCGCCCGGGGTGTCCCCGCCGACCCTGGGGGCCCGCTCCCGCTGCCGGTCCGCCGGTTCGCCGTCCTGCCGGGACGGTGTGGCGGACGGAGCGGGCGACGCGGACGGCGAGCCGTCCGGCCCGCCGGGGTCCGGGCCGACCGGGACGGCGGCCAGCAGGCCGTCGTTCGGTGCGTCCTCGGCGAGCGTGCACGCGACGGTGAGCGCGGCGGGCTCGGTGGCGTCGTCGTCCGCCGCGCCGAGCGCCAGGTCCACCGCGAAGTCCGCGGCGGACAGGGTCAGTTCGCCGGCGCTCTGCCCGGTCACCGTCGGCACGTCGCCGGTCGCGGTGAGCGTCAGCGGCCCGGCCGCCGGGAGGACCACCGGCTCGGCGGTGCCGCGCCAGGTCGCCTCGGCGGTGGCGTCGTTCTGCGCGACGGCGACGGTGAGCCGGGTCTCGGCGGCCCGCACACCCGGCGCTCCGGTCGCGGCGAGGTCGGCCACCGCCTGCTCCGGGAACTCCACGGTGGTGGTGACGTCCGCGGGCCGGATCGGCTCGCCCGTCGCCACCCGGTCGGGAAAGGCCGCCGAGATCCGTACCGTCGCGGGCCGCTGCCCGGACGGAAACGTGCACACATAGGGGAGTTCGGTGTCGACCTCCCGTGTGCCCGCGGCGACGGCCGCGGCCGGGACGGTGGCGGCCAGCACCACGAACGCGGCGATCGTCGCGCCGCGGGCGCGGGCACGGGACCGCCGCCGCACGGCGGCACGGGGACCTCTCATCGACTGCTCCGCTCGGATCGTTCGCCGGCCCGGGGGACGGCGGTGGCGGCCGGCGGTCGCCGGCCGGGCGCGGACAGCCCGCGTGCGCCCGGCCGGTACCTCCGGCCGGGCGGGCGCGAGCGGCACCTGCCTTACGGGTTGGAGCCGACGATCGTCGGGATGGTGCTGGTGCCGCTCACCTTGACGGCGTAGTTGCCCTTGAAGGTGGGCTTCGTGGACGTCGTGACCACGGTGCCGCAGCCGCTGGCCGAGGCGACGGACAGATCACCGGAGACGCTGTTGACCGCGAGGATCCCGGTGGAGTTGGTGTAGGTCGCGCTCGCCTTGCCCGTCACCGTGAACACACAGGCGCCCGCGGTCACCTTGGCGTTGACGTTGCCGACGTAGCCGGTGGTGACACCCGCGTTGTAGTCCTGGC
Organism: Streptomyces sp. NPDC102462; assembly: GCF_044765425.1. Classification (NCBI taxonomy): domain Bacteria; kingdom Bacillati; phylum Actinomycetota; class Actinomycetes; order Kitasatosporales; family Streptomycetaceae; genus Streptomyces; species Streptomyces sp. NPDC102462. The sequence continues at coordinate 14,645 of NZ_JBIWKB010000081.1, forward strand.
CGACGACCGTCCACGGGACGGTCGCGATGGTCGTGACATTGCCTAGGACGCTGGTGCACGGCGCGCTGCCGCTGCCGAAGGTGACGGCGGAGATGGAGGCGACGGTCGCCGGGTTGCCGGTGGTGCTCTGCATGGTGCCCGACGCGGCCGACGTCGTACACGTCATCGGGATGTTGGCGGTCAGCACGATGTTGCCGCTGTTGGTCGCCGTGTAGTTGGCCGGTGACGGGGTCACGGTCCACACCGTGGAGGGCACCGCGGAGGCGGGGGCGACGGCCATGCCGAACGCGGCCGACGCCGCGCCCAGGACGAGGGCGGTCCGTGTGATGGGTTTCTTCATGACTCTGGGACTCTCCTTGTGGATTGACCGGCAGAGGAGGGCCGCTACGGAAGCGGACGGAGAACGGGACCGGGCGGCCCGCGGCTCGGAAAACCTCGACCGCGGGCACCGACGTTACTTGCCGGAAACTTGGCCGAACAATGCCATCGCCCATGATTCTTTGAAGAGGGGAATTGTCTGTCCGCCGGGTGAGCACTCCATGCCTCCGCTTAGTCATCGGATGCTAAGCGCAAGGCCGCGGGACGGCTGCGGCGTGCCGTACCCGTGCTGCTCACCGAATGACAAGAACGGGGCCGTTTTTTGTCTCCGTGCTGACAGGTTCCGGGCGGTCGGCCGGAAACTCGCACAAAACTCGGAACCCGCTCTTGCCCGCTGAGGTTACTCGGTCGTAACGTGCCGGGTGCCGTGCCGATCTCCAGGTGGGTGGCCCCCGCCGGCCGTCGGCGCGGCGGACGATGTACGGCCCTCGCCCGCCCCGCGGGGCGTACGTCCGCCGGCCGGGCCCCGTCGGTCCCGTCCCCTGGCGGGCGCGTCGCCCCGCCCTGTGCCGGCGAGACAAGTACGCGACCGGACTTTGTCTGCGCGGTGACAAAGACGGGGGGAGCCGCGGGAATCCGGCGCCCCACCTGTTGTCAGTCGACCGCGCACCGCTTTAACGTGCGCTCCGCGGTGCACGCCGAACCGTTCCTGTCGGAGGTGATATGGGAATCGAAGTGGTCGTCGAGGGCCTGACCAAGTCCTTCGGCGGGCAGAACATCTGGCAGGATGTGACCCTCACCCTGCCGGCCGGAGAAGTCAGTGTCATGCTCGGCCCGTCCGGCACCGGAAAGACCGTCTTCCTGAAGTCGCTCATCGGACTGCTCAAACCGGAACAAGGCCGTGTCCTCATCAATGGGGTGGACATGGTGAACAGCCCGGAACGCGACATATTCGAGACCCGGAAACTCTTCGGGCTCATGTTCCAGGACGGCGCCCTTTTCGGCTCGATGTCCCTCTTCGACAACATCGCCTTTCCGCTGCGTGAGCACACCCGCAAGAAGGAGTCCGAGATCCGCCGCATCGTCATGGAGCGGATCGAGGTCGTCGGCCTGCTCGGCGCCGAGGGCAAACTGCCGGGCGAGATCAGCGGCGGCATGCGCAAACGGGCCGGCCTCGCCCGCGCCCTCGTGCTCGACCCGCAGATCATCCTGTGCGACGAACCCGACTCCGGACTCGACCCCGTACGCACCGCCTACATATCGCAGTTGCTGATCGACCTGAACGCACAGCTCGACGCGACGATGCTGATCGTCACCCACAACCTCGACATCGCCGCCACCGTCCCCGACAACATGGGCATGCTCTTCCTGCGCAGGCTGGTCACCTTCGGCCCCCGCGAGGTGCTGCTCACCAGCGAGGAACCCGCCGTCGCCCAGTTCCTCGGCGGGCGCCGCGAGGGGCCCATCGGCATGTCGGAGGAGAAGGACGCCGCCACCCTCGCCGCGGAGGCCGCCGACACCCGCCCGGCGCCGCCGGCCGTGCCCCGCCGGATCGTCCCGCAGCTGGAGCCGACCCCCGGACTCCCGCCCCGCCGCGCCGTCGCCCGGCGCCGGGAGCGGGTCCTCGGCATGCTCGACCAACTGCCGCCCGCAGCCCGCGCGGCCATCGAGCGCACCTACGCCACGGCCGCGACCGCGCCCGCCACCACCGCCGGGAGCGGCACATGATGCTGGGAGCGCTGCGGCAGACCGGACGGCTCTTCGCGCTCGCCGCGGAGGTCGGCCGGGCCATCTTCAAACGGCCCTTCCAGTTCCGGGAGTTCGTCGAGCAGTTCTGGTTCATCGCGAGCGTCACCATCCTGCCCGCCGCCCTCGTCTCCATCCCCTTCGGCGCTGTGATCGCCCTTCAGGTCGGCTCACTCACAAGGCAGTTGGGCGCCCAGTCGTTCACCGGCGGGGCCAGCGTGCTCGCCGTGGTGCAGCAGGCGAGCCCGCTGATCGTCGCCCTGCTGATCGCCGGCGCCGGCGGCTCCGCCATCTGCGCCGACCTCGGCTCCCGCGCGATCCGCGAGGAACTGGACGCGATGCGGGTCATGGGCGTCTCACCGGTGCAGCGCCTGGTCGTGCCGCGGGTGCTGGCCGCGATGGGTGTGGCCGTCCTGCTCAACGGCCTGGTCTCGGTGGTCGGCATCCTCGGCGGCTACTTCTTCAACGTCTTCCTCCAGGACGGCACCCCCGGCGCCTATCTGTCCAGCTTCTCCGCGCTCGCCCAGCTGCCCGACCTCTACATCAGCGAACTCAAGGCCCTCGTCTTCGGATTCATCGCGGGCATCGTCGCCGCCTACCGAGGGCTGAACCCCCGCGGCGGCCCGAAGGGCGTCGGCGACGCCGTCAACCAGTCCGTCGTCATCACCTTCCTGCTGCTGTTCTTCGTCAACATGGTGATGACCGGCGTCTACCTCCAACTCGTCCCGCCGAAGGGAGGCTGAGACAGGTGGCCTCCCCGCTCGTCTGGCTCGACCGCTCCGGCGACCAACTGCTCTTCTACGTCCGCTCCCTGCTGTGGGTGCCGCGCACCCTGCGCCGCTACCTCAAGGAGGTGCAGCGGCTGCTCGCCGAGGTCGTCTTCGGCACCGGCGGCCTCGGCGTGATCGGCGGCACCATCGGCGTGATGATCGCGATGACCCTGTTCACCGGGACCGTCGTGGGCCTGCAGGGATACGCGGCGCTCGACCAGATCGGCACCGCCGCGTTCACCGGGTTCGTCTCCGCGTACTTCAACACCCGGGAGATCGCCCCGCTCGTCGCCGGACTCGCCCTGTCCGCGACCGTCGGCGCCGGCTTCACCGCCCAGCTCGGTGCCATGCGCATCAACGAGGAGGTCGACGCCCTGGAGGGCATGGGCATCCGCTCCCTGCCCTATCTGGTCACCACCCGCATCATCGCCGGCGTGGTCGCGATCGTCCCGCTGTACGCGATCGGGCTGCTCTCCTCCTACCTGGCGTCCCGCTACGTCACCGTCCTGTTCAACGGCCAGTCCCGGGGCACCTACGACCACTACTTCAACCTGTTCCTGTCACCCACGGACGTCCTGCTGTCCGTACTGAAGGTGCTCGTCTTCAGCGTGATGGTGATCGTCGCGCACTGCTACTACGGCTACCGCGCATCCGGCGGCCCGGCCGGCGTCGGCGTCGCCGTGGGCCGTTCGGTGCGCAACGCCATCGTGCTGATCAGCCTCACCGACTTCTTCCTGTCGCTCGCCCTGTGGGGCGCCACCACGACGGTGAAGGTGGCCGGGTGACATGAGCAGCCCACGGGGTCAGACGCTGCGCCGCCGGCTCGCCGGAGTGGTGTTCCTGGTGGTGCCCGCCCTGCTGATCTGGCTGGCCGTCGCCGTCTACGACAAGAAGTTCACCGACTTCGACCCGGTGGTCGTGGAGACCGGCAGCGTCGGCAACGAGATGCACCTGGGAGCCGAGGTGAAGCTGCGCGGCGTAGTCGTCGGCGAGGTCCGCGCCATCGACTCCACCGGTGACGGCGCCCGGCTCACCCTCGCCCTGCGGCCCGGCGCCCGCGCCGCCATCCCCTCCGACGTGCGCGCGCAGATGCTGCCGACGACCCTGTTCGGCGAGCGGTTCGTGGCCCTCGTGCCGCCCGCGCACCCCTCCGGCCGGCCGCTCGCCGCCGGGGCCGTCATCCCGCAGGACCGCTCGGCGAACGCCGTCGAGTTGCAGCGGGTCCTCGACGACGTACTGCCGATGCTCACCGCCGTCCAGCCGCACAAACTCTCCGCCACCCTGTCCGCGGTCTCCCGCGCCCTGGAGGGACGCGGCGAGCAGCTCGGCACCACCCTCAGCCGGCTCGACGCACACCTGCGCAAGTTCAACCCCGACCTGCCGGCCCTCAACCGCGACCTGAAAGACCTCGTGAAGGTCAGCAACCTCTACGCCGACGCCGCACCCGATGTCATCACGGCCCTCACCGACTTCACCACCACCAGCGGCACCCTGGCCGAGAAGTCCGGCGACCTGGCCGGCACGCTCGGCGCCACCACCGGGGCGGCGGACGACCTGACCGGCTTCCTGCGCCGCAACAAGGACACCGTCATCCGGCTCAGCGCCGCCTCCCGGCCCACCCTGCGCCTGCTCGCCGAGTACTCCTCGTCCTTCCCGTGCACGCTGCGCACCCTCGCCGACTTCGTGCCGGAGATGGACAAGGCGCTCGGCAAGGGCACCGACCGGCCCGGCCTGCGGGTCGACCTCACCACGGTGCCCTCCCGCGGCGCCTACGTCCCCGGCCGGGACACCCCCTCCTACGACGCCGGCGGCGGACCCCGCTGCTACCCCGTCCCCTACCTCGGCGTGCCCACGAAACCGGCCGCCCAGGTGTCCGCCGCGGCCGGCCAGGACCTCGGGCTCGCCAACTCCCCGCAGGAGAACGCCCTCGTCAACGAACTGCTCGCGCCGGCCACCGGCCGACCGCCCGCCGACCTGCCGGACTGGAGCAGCCTGCTCGCCGGTCCGGCCCTGCGCGGCACGGAGGTGACCCTGCGATGACCCGGCCGCACCCCGCGCACACCCGGCGCCGCCCGCTGACCGGCCCCGTGCTGAAGTCCCTCGTCTTCCTGGTGGTGACCGCGCTGGCCACGACCGTGCTCGGGCTGAGCGTCGCGGGCACCGGCGTCGGCTCCGCCACCCGCTCCTACAAGGCGCTGTTCACCGATGTCACCGGGCTCGTCGACGGCGACAGCGTGCGCATCTCCGGAGTGAAGGTCGGCGAGGTCACCGACGTCCGCGTCGTCGACCGGCGCACCGCGCAGATCACCTTCACCGTCCGCGACGACCGCACCCTGCCCCGCTCGACGACCGCCGCCGTCAAGTACCTCAACATGGTGGGGCAGCGGTACGTCGCCCTGGGCCGCGGCAGCGGCGACCTCACCGGCACCCTGGAGGACGGCGACACCATCCCGCTCGACCACACCGCGCCCGCCCTGGACCTGACCCTGCTCTTCAACGGCTTCAAGCCGCTGTTCGAAGGACTGTCGCCGAAGGACGTCAACGAACTCGCCGGGTCCATCGTGCAGGTCCTCCAGGGCGAGGGCGGCACCGTCGACAGTCTTATCCGGCACATCGGCTCGCTCAGCCGGACGGTCGCCGCGAGGGACGAGGTGGTCGGCGCCGTCGTGAAGAACCTCAACACGGTCCTGACCACCCTCAACGACCGCGAGGCCCGGTTCGACGACCTCGTGGACACCCTGCGCCGGCTCGTCACCGGCTTCAACGACGACCGCAAACCCCTCGGCCGGTCCGTCGCCGCCATGGGAGACCTGACCACGGTGACCGCGGACCTGCTCCAGGACGGGCGCGCACCCCTGAAACAGGACATCAGCGAACTGGGCCGGCTCTCCCGCAACCTCGGCGCCGCCACCCCCCAGATCGAGGACTTCCTCGCCAGGACACCCGCCAAGATGACCGCCCTGGCCCGGCTGTCCTCCTACGGGACGTGGTTCAACCTCTACCTCTGCGAGGCGCGCGTGAGCCAAGTGACCACCTCCGACGGCTCCGAGGCCCCCACCGGCATCGCCGTCACGGAACCGAGGTGCGGCGCATGAGCCTGCTCCTCCGGGCCCGCCGCCGCGCGGGCGACCGCCCCACCGGCACCGGCACGCGCACCGGCCGGCGTCGCGGGCCATGGCTGCGGCCCGTCAAGGACCGCGACCCCATCGCCGTCGCCCTCGTCGGCCTGCTCCTGCTGGCCCTGCTCACCGTCGTCGCCTACCACGCCGACCGGCTGCCGCTGATCGGCGGCGGCACCACCTACAGCGCCGACTTCAGCGAGTCGGCCGGCCTCGGCAAGGGCGACGAGGTGCGCATCGCCGGCGTCAAGGTCGGCCGCGTCACCGAGGTCTCGCTCGACGGCCCCAAGGTGAAGGTCAGCTTCGAGGTCGACGACGCCTGGATCGGCGACCGGAGCACCGCCGCCATCGCCATCAGGACACTGCTCGGCGAGAAGTACCTGGCCCTGGACCCGCTGGGCAGCGCACGCCAGGACCCCGGCCGCCGTATCCCGCTGGCCCGCACCACCTCGCCGTACGACGTGACCCAGGCGTTCCAGGACCTCAGCGGCACCGTCGACGCCATCGACACCGGGCAGCTCGCGAAGAGCTTCGAGACGATCTCCGAGACGTTCAAGGACTCGCCGCCCCATGTGCGCAAGGCCGCCACCGGCCTGTCCGCGCTGTCCAGGTCCGTCTCCAAACGCGACGCGGAACTCTCCGAACTCCTCAGGGGCAGCGCCCGGTTCAGCAAGACCCTCAAGGACAAGAAGTCCAGCTTCGAGACCCTGATCGAGGACGGAGGGTCCCTGCTCGGCGAGTTGAAGGACCGCCGCACCGCCATCCGCGCCCTGCTCAAGGGCAGCAGGGCACTGTCGACACAGCTCAGCGGCCTCGTAGCGGACAACGACAGCGAACTCGGCCCCACCCTCAAGGCGCTCGGCCGGGTCACCACCGTCCTGGAGAAGAACGGCACCCGTCTCGACCGCACACTCGCGCTCGTCGGGCCCTACTACCGGCTCATCGGCAACACCCTCGGCAACGGCCGCTGGTTCGACAGCTATCTGTGCGGGGTGGTGCCCCGCGACTACCTGCCCGACCCGGCCCAGACCGAGCCGTGCATGCCGCCGAAGCAGCCGGCACGGGCCCAGGGAGGCGGTGAGCGATGACCGGACGCGGCAGACTCCTCGCGGCCGCCCTCGCCCTGGTGGTCGCCGCCTCACTCGCCGTCGCCCGTGCCCTGGACACCTCCGGCACCCGGCTGACCGCCTACTTCGACCGCGCCGTCGGCATCTACTCCGGATCCGACCTGCGCATCCTGGGCGTGCGGGTCGGCGAGGTGACATCGGTACGGCCGCAGGGCACCCGGGTGCGCGTGCAACTGGCCCTGGACGAGGGCGTACGGGTCCCCGAGGGCGCCCGAGCGGTGATCGTGGCACCGAGCGTGGTCGCCGACCGCTATGTGCAGCTCACCCCCGCCTACCGCGCCGGCCCGGCCCTCGCCGACGGCGCCGTGCTGCCGGCCTCCCGCAACCGCACCCCCGTCGAGATCGACCAGCTCTACGCCTCGATCACCGATCTCAGCAAGGCACTCGGCCCCGACGGCGCCAATGCCTCCGGCGCCCTGTCCGACCTGCTGACGACCGGCGCGGCCAACCTCGACGGCAACGGCGAGGCGATCGGCGACACCGTCGAGCAGTTCGGCAAGGCCGCAAGGACGCTCAACGGCAGCAGCGACGACCTGTTCGCCACGCTCAGCAGCCTCCAGTCCTTCACCAGCATGCTCAAGCGGAAGGACACCGACGTGCGCACCGCCCAGGAACGCCTGGACACGGTCGTCGGTTTCTTCGCCGACAACAAGGACGACCTCACGGGCGCCCTCGAAGAACTCGGCACGGCCCTCGGCCAGGTCAAGCGGTTCATCAAGGACAACCGCGGCGAGCTGAAGGAGAACGTCGACCGGCTGGTGCCGATCACCCGCACCCTCGTCGAGCAGCGGGCCTCCCTGGCCGAGGCGCTGGACGTGGCACCGCTGGCCGCGGACAACCTGGTCTCGGCCTACGACACCGACACCCGCACCCTCGACGGCCGGGCCGACCTCAACGAGATCAGCATGGGCGGACCGCTGCTGCCGCTCCCGGCGACGAGCGGCTCCGCGTCCTTGGGGGAGGGGAAGCGGTGAGGCGCGGCCTACGGCGACACAACGCATCCGGCGCGACCGGGCGCCGGGACGGCCCTGGGAGCCAGGACACTGGGGAGAACCGGGACGCCCCGGCGGACCCGGACAGCCCGGAGCAGAGGGACGACGGGGCCGAGCGGGCGCCCGACGACCAGAACCGGGCGGGCACGGCCGGCGCGGCGGTCGGACGGGGACTGCTCACCGGAGGGATGGCCGTGGGCGCCGCAGCGGGCGGGCTGCTCGCGGTGGCACTGGGCTTCGCGCTGGCGGTCGGCGCGTTCACCGTACCCCTGCCGCGCTTCGGCGGGATCGAGAACCTGCCGCTGCCCGGCGGCGCCGACCTCGGCTCCCACCCCTACACCGTCACCGCCGAACTCGACGACGTACTCAGCCTCGTCCCCCAGGCGGCGGTCAAGGTCAACGACGTCGCCGTCGGCAGGGTCACCGCCATCGACCTCGACCACGACGGCTGGGCCGCCCGCGTCACCATGAAGATCAACGGCGATGTGCGGCTGCCCGCCGGCGCCGGCGCCCGGCTTGAGCAGTCCAGTCTGCTGGGCGAGAAGTACGTCCAACTCGTCGCGCCCGGCACGTCGGACAGCGCCGGCCGGCTCCGCGACGGCAGTGTCATCCCGCTGTCCCGCACCGGCCGCAACACCGAGGTCGAGGAGGTGTTCGGTGCGCTGTCCCTGCTGCTCAACGGCGGCGGCGTCAACCAGCTCAAGACCATCACCAAGGAACTCGACGCCGCCCTCGGCGGACGTGAACCAGAGGTCCGCTCGATGCTCGAACGGGTCGACACCCTGGTGACCGACCTCGACGGGCACCGCGGGGACATCACCGACGCCCTCGACGGCGTCAACCGGCTCGCCGCCACCCTCGCCGGCCGCAAGGACGACGTGGGGACCGTCCTCACCGATCTGTCGCCCGGCCTGAAGACCCTGGACGAACAGCGCGGCTCGCTGCTGACCATGCTGCGCTCCCTGGACAGGCTCTCCGACGTCGCCGTCTCCACCGTCAACGCGAGCAAGGACGACATGGTCGCCGACCTCAAGGCCCTCGCACCCAGCCTGCGGGCACTCGCGGACGCGGGCACCGACCTGCCCGACTCGCTCCAGGCGCTGCTCACCTACCCGTTCACCGACGAGGTGCTGCGCGGCATCAAGGGCGACTACCTCAACGTGTACCTGAGCATGGTCGCCGCCCCCGGAACACGGATCATCCCGCCGCTGGTGCCGCGGAGCACACCCTCGCCCTCCGCCCCGGCGCAGAACGCACCCGGCACGGCCCACGGCAGGACCGCCACCAAGGGGGCCGGCGGGAGTGCCCCCGCCACCCGGGCCCCGACGGCGCCGCCGCTGCCGCTGCCGTCCGTCACCACGTCCGCGCAGGACGGAGGCGGCACGCCGTGATCACCCTCGCCGTACGCCTGAAGAACCTCGCCTTCCTCGTCATCGCCGTCCTCGTCCTCGGCTTCGTCGGCATCCGCTACGCCGACCTCGGCCGCTACGCCGGCGTCGCCGACTACTACACCGTCGACGTACAACTTCCGCGCACCGGCGGCCTGTTCACTCACTCCGACGTCACCTACCGCGGAGTGTCGGTGGGCCGGGTCGGCCCGATCGGGCTCACCGCGGACGGCGTCGTCGCCGAACTGCGCATCAAGAAGTCCGCGCCGCGCATCCCCGCCGACACCCGCGCCGTGGTGGCCGGGCTGTCCGCGGTCGGTGAGCAGTACATCGACCTGCGGCCCGCGAGCGACGGCGGGCCCTATCTCGCCGACGGCGCCCGGATCGAACAGGCCGACACCGAGGTGCCGGCGCCCGTCACCGACGTGCTCTCCAGCGTCGACAGCCTCACCCGGTCCGTGCCCCTGGACGATCTGCGCACGGTCGTCGACGAGTTCGGCAAGGCGTTCGAGGGCCACGGCGACGACCTCCAGGTGCTCCTGGACAACGGCAGTGCCTTCGTGGAGGCCGCCGACCGCGCGCTGCCGTCCACCAGCCGGCTCATCCACGACGGCGAGACCGTGCTGCGCACCCAGGCCGAAGAAGCGCGGGCCGTCCGCGACTTCGCCACCGGGGCCGAGCAACTGGCCCGCGCCCTCAAGGGCTCCGACGCCGACCTGCGCCGTCTGCTGACCGTCGCCCCCGATGCCGCCGGCCAGGTCAGCGGCGTCCTGCGGGACCTCGACCCGAGCCTGGGCGTGGTCCTCGCCAACCTGCTGACCACCTCCGAGGTCGCCGTCACCCGGCAGCGCGGCATCGAGGAACTGCTCGTGAAGTACCCGGCGGCCGTGTCCGCCGGAGCCACCGCCGTCGACGGAGGAAAGGTGAACTTCGGGATGGCCGTCACCTTCTTCAAACCCCTGCCCTGTACCGCCGGTTACGGCGGCACCCGCTACCGCGACGGACTCGACCTGGGCACCGCGCCCCCGCTCAACACCGGCGCCTCGTGCACCGCACCGGCCGCGAGCGGCAGCAACGTACGCGGCTCGGCCAACGCGCCCAGGGGCGGCCCGGTGCCCGACCCGGTCGAACCGCCCTCCCTGTCCTCCGGCGGCGCCGCACCGACCGCCGCCGGGACGCTGCCGGGCGCGCTCGCCCTGGACGGCCTCGGCGACGGCGCCCCGACGGACCTCGCGGCCCTGCTCGATCCGACCGCCGGGGCCGCCCGATGAGGCCCGCCCGGATCATCGCGGCCGCGGGGCTCGCCCTGGCGCTGGCGTTCTGCGGCACCGGCGCGTGGACCTACGCCCGGGCCCGCGGCGACGACGGGCTCGCCTACGGCCGCCAGCGGGACGCGGCGCTCACCGACGGGCGGCGCGCCATCGCCGTGCTCAACACGCTCGACGCCTCCTCGCCGGAGCGGGCGCGGGCCGGCATCCGGGCCTGGCGCGCGGCGTCGACCGGCCCGCTCCGGGACGAACTGGGCCGCACCGAGCCCCGCACCGGCGCGTCGGCCCGGGGCACGGTCACCGAGGCCGCCGTCACCGCCCTGGACCCGCGGGCCGGCACGGCCAAGCTGATCGCGGCCGTACGCGTCGAGGTCACGCCGGCCGGGTCGAAGACGCCGACCACGGACCGCAAGCGCCTGGAAGCGGTGCTCGCCCGCACGGCCGCCGGCACGTGGAAGGTCCAGGCGCTGAACGCGGTGCCGCTCGCGCGGACGGCGACCGAGGAGGACGCCCGATGACCCGACTGCTGCGCGACGGGACGGAGGGCACGAAGGGGCAGGCGCCGCGGGACGCGGAGCCCGAAGCACGGGGCGCGGAGGCGGCAGCGGCGGAGGAGGGGGCGGGCCTGTCTGCCGAGCGGGAGTCGGAGGGCGGGGCGGGCCTGGGTTCCGAGGGGGAGTCGGAGAGCGGGGTGGGACTGGGTTCCGAGGGGGAGTCGGAGAGCGGGGTGGGACTGGGTTCCGAGGGGGAGCCGGAGAGCGGGGTGGGCCTGGCTTCCGAGGGGGAGCCGGAGAGCGGGGTGGGCCTGGCTTCCGGGGCGGAGTTGGAGGAGGGGGCGGGCCTGGCTGCCGAGGGGGAGCCGGGTGAGGACGGGGTCTCCGGGCGGCTTCGTCGTCCGGGTGTGCGGGTGTGGCGGGCCGCGGTCGCCGTGCTCGCCGTGGCCCTCGTCCTCGCAGGCGGCGGCTTCTTCTACGGCGCCCACCGGTTGACGTCCGACGCGTCGGCCCGGAACCGCGCGCTGACCGACACCGAGGCCACCACCCGGGTCGCGGGGGACGTCGGGAACGGCCTCGCCCGCGTCTTCTCGTACACCCCCGACGGCCTCGACGCCGCCGAGCGCTCCGCACGCTCCGTCCTCGACGGCCGGGCCGCCCGCCAGTACGCCCAGCTCCTCGGCCGGATCCGTGCCGAACTCGCCGAGCAGCGCGTCACCCTGAGCACCCAGGCCGTACGCGTCGGAGTGATCGAACTCGACGGCCACAGCGCCCGGCTGCTGGTCTTCCTCGACCAGGTCTCCCGCCGCGGCAAGGCCGCGCCCACCTCGGCGGCGGCCCAACTCACCGTCACCGCACGGCGGGAGCACGACCAGTGGCGGATCGTCGACATCACCACCCGCTGAACGAGCGCGGGAGACGGGAGCACCCATGAAACGCGCGGTCCGCGCCCTCACCGGAGCCCGGACACTGCCGGCCCTGGCCCTCGCACTCGTCCTGATCGCGGGCGGGTTCGCGGCGTGGACGGGCTGGGACTGGTACGCCGCGGCGCACGACGACTCGGCCGGGTACGCCGCACAGCGCGACGCGGCGCTCGCCGCCGGTGAACAGGCCGTGCAGAACCTGAACACGCTCGACCACCGCGACGTGGAGCGCGGCCTCGATCTGTGGGAGTCCTCGACGACCGGGGACCTGCACGACCAACTCGCCACCGGACGCAAGGAGTTCGCCGCCCAGGTGCAGACGGCGAAGACGGTCACCACGGCCCGGGTGCTGTCCGGTGCCGTCACCGAACTCGACGACCGGGCCGGCCGCGCCCGGATCCTCGTCGCCCTGCGGGTGACCGTGAAGGCGTCCGGCGCACAGCGCACCGACAAGGACAGCCGCCTGCTCGGCGAACTCACCCGGACCGGCGGCCGGTGGAAGCTCAGCGCCCTGGGCCAGGCACCCGTGGGCGGCACATCAGCCGGCTGATCCGGACCTGCGCCGCGCGCCGGCCGCACGAGAGGACGACACAACCGATGGCGACGACCCGTCACCACATCAACCGCGAGCGTCGGCGCCAGGCCCGCGAGGCCCGGCCCCCGGCACCCGCGTCCGGGCCCGTGACCGGTCCGGGCGGGCCGGCCGACGAGGCCCTGCCCGCCGCGGCCACACCGGGCCCGCCCCGCTCCGGGCTCGCGGTGCTGCCCGAGCGGGCCACGGCGCCCGCGTTGCCCCGCGGGTCGGCGCCCGTCGAGGCCACGAATCCGGACGGCACGGACGGGGCGGACCGGGCGGACACGGCGAACCGGACCGAAGGCGGAGACCGGGCAGGCGCGGCGGACGGGGGAGCCCGGGCAGGCACCGACGCGGCGGTCCTGGCGGACGGGGCGGGTACAGCGGACACGGCGAACTCGGCGCGCGCGGCGGGCGGCAGGGGGCGGATCCGCCGTCCGTCCCGCCGCGTGGGCCTGGCCCTGCTGTGTGCGCTGACCCTCGCCCTCGGCGGCTTCGCCGGCTGGGCGCACGCCCGCGCCGAGACCCTTCGCGACGACCCGGCGCTGCGCAACACCGCGCTGAGCGACCCCGCCCGCACCAGCGAGATCAAGGGGCAGACGGCGAAGGCGGTCGCCGCGCTCTTCTCCTACGACCACGCCGATCCCGCCGCCTACGAGAAGGCCACGAAGGACCTGCTCACCGGGAAGGCCGTCGCCCAGCACGAGGCCCTGCTCGCCGGCGTCCGGGCCCGGGCCGACCAGCAGAAGGCGGTGATCACCACCAGCGTCACCGACAGCGCGGTCGAACGCATCGACGGCGACCGGGCCCGCGTCCTGGTCTACGCCGACCAGAGCAGCGTCAGCACCGCCGGGGGCAACGGCGCGGCGGACACCAAGGACAAGCAGGCCGCGGACGGCGGCAGTTACGCCGGGGCCATGCTCGCGGTCGACGTGGTACGCCGCGACGGACGCTGGCTGGTCTCCGGCATCGACACCTTCGGCCGCTGAGGGTTCCGGCGCCACCGGCCGGGACGCCGGCACCGGTGTCCGGCCCAACGACAAGGGAGCGACAGCCATGCCCGCACGCCGCGTACGCCGCCCGCAGGCCCGGACCCTACGGGGCCTGCGGGCCACCGCCATCGCCGTCGCGGCCGTGGCGGTCCTCACCGCCTCACAGGCGCCCGGCCTCGTCTCCCGCCCCGACGGCGGCCCCGGCCGACGCGCCGCCGATGACGCGCCCACCCCGGCCACGGACACCCCCTACGCCGAACTCGCCCCGCCCGGCGACGGCTCGTACCACACCGAACTGCCACCCCTGACGATGCGTCAGACGCCGCGTGGCACCGGGGAGATCACCCGGATCAACGCCGAGTCCGGCATCCCGGCGACCGTCCTGCGCGCCTACCGCGCGGCCGAGAGGGCCGTCGGCCGTACGGACCCGGGCTGCCGGCTGCCCTGGGAACTGCTCGCCGCGATCGGCAAGGTGGAGTCGGGCCATGCGCGCGGCGGTGCCGTCGACCGGGCCGGCACGACCCTCGGCCGGATCACCGGACCGGCCCTCGACGGGCGGGGCTTCGCCCTGATCCGGGACACCGACGGCGGCGTCCACGACGGCGACCCGGTGTACGACCGGGCGGTGGGGCCGATGCAGTTCCTGCCCTCGACCTGGGCCCGCTGGGGCGTCGACGGCAACGGCGACGGCCGCGCCGACCCCGACAACGTCTTCGACGCGGCCCTGGCGGCCGGTCACTATCTGTGCGCGGGGGACCGGGACCTCGCCCGGGCCGCCGACCTGGACCGGGCGATCCTCAGCTACAACTACTCGCGCACCTATCTGAACCTGGTCCGGCAGTGGCTCGACTTCTACCGGCGGGGCGTGCACGGTGTGCCCGACGGCGAGGGCGTCGTCCCGCGGTCCCCGGGCGCCGGCAGCGACACCCCGGCGACCGGACCCGTGGACGGCGAGGGCGACGGCACGGGCGGCGGCGGGATCGTCATCGGCCCCGACCCGGGCGGCCCCACCCCCACCCCCACCCGCTCCCCTTCGCACTCGCCGAGCCCCGGCCCGTCGCCCTCCGCGACGGGCCCGGAGCCGTCGCAGTCGCCCGGGGAGCCGCCCGTGCCGGACCCGTCCGACTCCCCGACCGGGGGCTCCTCGGCCACCCCGGCCCCGACCGGAACCGCGACGCCCTCCCCGGACCCGGGCGACCCGACGCCCGAGCCGTCCTGCCCCGATTCCTCCCCGAGCCCGTCCCCCGCCGACCCCGACCCCACGAACGAAACCCCGGCCTGCGCACCGCCGACCCCGCCGACATGAGCCCACGACACCCGCCAAGGCATGCCAGAACCGCAGACGGCCGACCCCCGGGCTCAGGACGGACGGGTACCGGGTGTGCTCGGGGTTCCCGGTTACGTGGGTGTGGTCAGGTGGTCGCCTTGCGGATGTGGGCGAGCAGGGCGCGCAGGTGGGCGCGGTCGTCCGCGTCGAGCGCGGCCGTCGCCTCGGCGAGCGCCAGCCGGTCCACCTCTTCCGCCTCACGATGGCAGCGCAGACCCTCGTCGGTGAGGCGCAGCAGGAACGCCCGGCGGTCGTGCGGATGCCGTACCCGCTCCACCAGACCGTCGCGTTCCATGCTGTCGACGATGCTGGTCGTGGTCCGCGCCGCCACCCCCGTCATCTCGCTCAGGTCCCGCATGCGCAGCGGCCGTTCGGCCCGGGCGAGCATCCGCAGGGCACGCAGCCGGGCGACCGAGGCGCCGCCCGCCCGCAGCCGGGTCTCCGCGAACTGCCGCAGCTGATGGGTGGTTTCGTACAGCTCGTCGATCAGGACGTCACTGCTGTCGTGCACTGCCATGTCACTTCCCCGCTCCGTTTGGCGCCCCATTCTATGAGTACGCGCATAGTGAGTATGCTCAGCATGTGCCCTCGTCCCGTTCGTCCCGACGCCGTCCCGTCCTCTCCCTTCGCTCCCTCCGGCTCAGCCAGCGCCTGGTCGTCCCGGTCATGTGTGTCTGCGTGACGTTCCTCGCGATCGTCGACGGAGCCATCACCACCGTGGCGCTGCCCTCGATCGCCCGTCAGTTCGGGCTGACCACCGCCGCCCTCGACGGGGTGGTCGTGGTCTACCCGGTCTGTCTGGCCATGGCCATCCCCGCCTCGGCCTGGCTGGTCGAGCGGTTCGGCGGCAAGCGGGTGCTGCTCACCGCGCTCGTCGGCTTCCTCGGTTCCTCGGTGCTGTGCGGCGCCGCCGCCGGCCTCGGCCAACTCGTCGTCTGCCGCGCGGTGCAGGGCCTGTCCGCCGGGGTGCTGTTCCCGGCCGCCGCGTCCCTGCTGTTCGTCACCTTCAACTCCTCGGAGCAGGTGCGCATATCCCGGTACATGATCATCCCGCAGCAGATCGCGCCGGCCGCCGCACCCGTACTCGGCGGACTGCTGGTGGACCAGTGGTCCTGGCGGTGGGTGTTCTACGTCAATCTGCCCCTGGGCCTGCCGGTCGTGCTGTTCGGCATGCTGTTCCTGGACCGGCACCGGGGCCACCGGCCGGGCCGCTTCGACCTGCCCGGCCTGCTGCTGAGCGCGGCGGCCCTGGGCGCCCTGATGTTCGGCGTCTGCGAAGGACCCAACCGCGGCTGGTCCTCGGCGACGGTGATCACCGCGCTGGTCCTCGGCGCGGTGCTGCTCGCCGCGGTCGTCGCCTTCGAACTGCGCACGACCGACCCGCTGTTGAAGCTCCGCCTCTTCGCCGACCGGCTCTTCCGCGACACCAACCTCATCAGCCTGGTCGGCCTGGTGCCCATCATGGGCGCCATGTATCTCGGCCCGCTCTTCCTCCAGCAGGGGCAGGGCCGTACCGCGCTGGAGTCCGGCACCAGCACCTTCCCCGAGGCGTTCGGCGTCCTGCTGACCGTTCAGGTCGTCGGGGTCTGGTACGCGCGCATCGGTCCGCGGATCATCATCGGCTGCGCCATGGCCGGCGTCAGCGCGGTCCTGCTGCTCTTCGCCACCTGCGACCAGGACACCGGTCTGTGGACCTTCCGCGGCTACATGTTCCTCCTCGGCGTCGCCATGGGCGGTGTCTTCATGCCGACGACGGTGGCCTCGCTCGCGACCCTCGCCCGAGGCGACCTGGCCCAGGCGTCCACGCTGAACACCGTCGTACGCCAGAGCGGAGGCGCCCTCGCGCCGGCCGTGGTGACCACCGCCCTGGTCCTCGGCACGCCCGCGGCCGCCGCGGCCCACCCGCCGGTCTCCGCCTACCAGCACGCGTATCTGGCCCTCGCCGTGATGGCCGCGGTGACCTCGGTGTTCGCCTTCACCCTTCCCGACGGCCCGGCCCGCGCCGCCGCCCGCGGCACCACCGCGTCGAACACCCCGACCACGGCGCCGCGCCGCCGGGAGAGCGCCCGTTACTCCTTGCTGCCCGGCGGTTCGAAAAAAGCAGGTAAAGGCAGGTAAAGCCGCCCGAAGAAAGTACAGGGAAAACTGTACAGGTGAGCCTGCATAAATTACGGTCGAACGCATGAGCAACGACCGCATTCAGCCCTCGGAGTCGGCCGTACGCGCCGCGCAGGACGTCCGCGTGGTCGTGGGGCGCCTGCGCCGCCGGGTGCGCCATGTCTCCGACGCCGACGACATCACCCTCTCCCAGGTGTCCGTGCTCGCCCGGCTCGTCAAGGACGGCCCCGCCGCGACCAGCACCCTCGCCGCCGTCGAGGGCGTACGCCATCAGTCCATGGCGGCCACCGTCGCGGCCCTCGACCGGCTCGGACTGGTGGAACGCCGACCGGACCCGACAGACCGCAGACGCCGGCTCGTCGCACTCACCGACGCCGGCCGCGCCCGTGCGGAGGGCGACCGGCAGGCCCGTCAGGAATGGCTGGCCGCGGCGTTGCAGGAGCGGTGCACCGAGGAGGAACGGCAGACCGTGATCGCGGCGATGGCCGTCCTGGAAAGGCTGATCCACGCATGAGCGGCCCCGGCACCCCACGGCGGTCCGCCGACCCAGCCCAGCAGGACACGGCGGGGACGGGCGAACGCCCGGCGGAACACTTCGACCGCAGGCTGATCCCCCCGATGATCGTCGGCTCGATCCTCAACCCGATCAACTCGACCATCGTCGCGGTCGCCCTCGTGCCCATCGGCGTGGCCTTCGGCGCGCCACCGTCGCAGACCGCCTGGCTGGTCTCGGCGCTCTACCTCGCCACCGCGCTCGGACAACCCGTCGTCGGGCGGCTCATCGACCTCTTCGGGCCACGACGGCTGTTCCTGATCAGCACGTCACTGGTCGGCCTCGCCGGTCTCGCCGGCACCTTCGCCCCGAATTTCGGCGTGCTGATCGGCGCCCGCGTCCTGCTCGGCTTCGGCACCTGCGCCGGTTACCCGGCCGCGATGTCCCTGCTGCGCAGCGAGGCGGAACGGACGGGCAACGACAGCCCGGCGGGGGTGCTGACCACGCTCGCGATCGCCGGCCAGACCATCGCCGTCATCGGCCCCTCCCTCGGCGGACTGCTGATCGGCGTGGGCGGCTGGCGCGCCACCTTCGCCCTGAACATCCCGCTGGCCGTGATCGCCCTGCTGCTCGGCGCGCTCCGCCTGCCCAGGCCGGCCGGCCCCCGGCCGGACCGCGGCCGCGGCGCCGCCGCCGAACTGGACCTCCCCGGCATGGCCCTGTTCGCCGCCCTGCTCGTCACGCTGCTGCTGTTCCTGATGAACCCGCACCCGAGCAGCTGGTACCTGCCCCTGATCACCGTCGCGGCGGCCGTCGCCTTCACCCTGCGCGAACTGCGCACCGCCGTGCCCTTCATCGACCTGCGGGTCCTGCGCGGCAACACACCTCTGCTGGCCACCTACGCCCGTGGCCTGGTAGCGTACACCGTCTCCTACGCCTTCCTGTACGGCTTCACCCAGTGGGCCGAGGAGGGCCGCGGCCTGTCGCCGTCCCAGGCCGGACTCGTGCAACTCCCGCTCTTCCTCATGGGTATCGGGATATCCGCGCTCACCGGCCGCCGCAAGAGCATCCTCGGCAAGCTCGTCGTCGGCGCCACGGGACAACTCGTCGCCTGCGCGCTGATCCTCCTGCTGGGCGCCGCGAGCCCGGTCTGGATGCTGCTCGTCGTCGCGTTGGTCTTCGGTGTGCCGCAGGGGCTCAACAACCTCGCCCTGCAGAACTCGGTCTACTTCCAGGCCGACCGCGAGCGCATGGGCTCGTCCGCCGGACTGCTGCGCACATTCATCTATCTGGGGTCGATGATCGCCTCCGTCGCCACGGCGTCCGCCTTCGGGCAGCACGCCGACACCGCCGGACTGCACCATCTGGCCTGGTTCATGCTCGGCGCCGGCGCGGTGTTCCTGCTGCTGACGCTGGGCGACCGCGGGCTGCGGCGGGCCGCCGCCGAGGCACGCGCGAGCGAGAGTCCGGACACCTGAGCGGAAACACGTGCCGGCTGCCCGGCGCGAGGCGCCATTCCGCCGCCGGTGGCGTGCACACCGCGCGACTGTGCGCCCTTGTGATGGAGCCAGTGGACGCGTCGTACGGGTGCGATCACAGGCGTACGCCCAGCAGCAGACCGAAGTGGCGGACACAGTCCCGAAACCCTGTGACACGGGCGATGCCTCCGGCGTGACGACACGGTGGGAATCGCGCCCGCCACCAGATGCAGCCGTCCGTGTACGGCGGCGATCGCGATGGATCCGAGGGCAGTCGGCATGTCCGGCAACCGACAACAACGGTCTTCAATCCAGCGCCGTGTCGTAGCGGAGCTGATCGAGGTGGCCGGTCAGGTAGCGGCCACATGGCGTCGACCCTTCCGTCACCATCGTGCACCCGGTCTCATGGACAGGCGGCCCGATGGCCCGCTCGTCGGCTTTGGTGATCTTCCAGCCGACGGTGTAACGGACCGTGCGCCGCGTGGTGTTCAACGCTTCGAGGTGTGCCAGCAACCCGGGCGTGGCCCCGGCCCCAACAGCCCGCGCAACGGGACCGTCACCGTCCTGCCCCGGGCGCGTTCACCGCGAGACCCCGGCGCCGAGACACATCCCGATGTCGCGCCGCTGCCCGGCGAGACCGCCGTCACCAAGAACCGCGCATCGGGCACCTCGTGCTCGCCGGCATCGCGACCGGCGGAGTCGTCCTCGCCACCGCCTGCCAGGCCGCCGTCGACGGCTGGAGCAGGACGCTCGCCGTCCCGGCCGACCGCGGTGCCATGACCCGCACGGCACTGGTCCTTCCGCTCGCCGACGTGCCGGGCACCTTCCTTGCCGGCGGGCGGCCGCTGCCCGGAAGAGCCCGCCCCAAGCCGTGCCCGTCTCGCCGCCGGCTGACGTCCCGCCCTGCCGGGGGCGGTCCGGGTGCGGTGGGTGGCTGGCGGGGTGGAGGGTGTAGTTCCAGTCTCCGTGGAAGCGGT
>NZ_JBIWKB010000082.1:0-34368 GCF_044765425.1 Streptomyces sp. NPDC102462
TACCAAGACCTCCACACCCACACCCACACCCGCGTCGACACCAACGGCACCAACCGCGGCCCCATCACCCTCCACAACAACGAGTTCCACATCCCGAGCGGCATCGCCAACCGGACCCGCTTCCACGGCCTGGACGGGGCGCACACGCACGATCTGCTCACTCTTCAGGGCGGCCCGCACGCGGGTCAGCGGCTGCACATCGCGCCGGACGGCACGGCCACCCTCGACGGCACGACGGTGCATGCCCAGCCCGGCGGTGCCTGGCGGATCCAGCAGGGCGACCGGGGCGTCGTCGTGGCACCGGACGGCACGTTCACCCACGACGTGGTGGCGCTGGCGGGCACCCCGCACTTCGCGCATCTGCCGCACGGCGGCGGTCCCGCGGCGTTGAAGGCCGCCGACGGCACGAACGTCCCGCACGGTTCGGTGACCGCCCTGCCGGACGGCCGGCTGGTCGTCGTCGACGGCGCCACCACGCGGCTGCACACCCCCGACGGCCGAACGGAGTTCACCGCGACCCGGCTGTCCACGGGTGAGTCGGTCCGCCTCCATCCGGGCGGGGCACGGGAGTTGCTGGACACGGACCTGACGAGGATCGACGGCGCCACGGTGACCGTCCGGCCGCACGGCGGGCACCACATCACCGGATCCGACGGCACGGTACGGCTCTTCGACGGCGGCGGCGCCCCCACGCACACCCTCACCCCGCCCGCCGACGGCGGCCATGTCTTCCGCGTCGCCGACGGCCGGGGCACGCACGCCTTCGACGCCGTACAGCTCTCGGACGGGGTGGGCACGCGCTTCGTGCGCACGGACACCCACACCCTGCTCGACGGCGATCTGAACGCCGTACCCGACACCCCGCACGGCACGTTCAGCCGCACCCCGGGCGGCGGTTACCGCATCGACCACCCGGGCCCCGGCCCGCACCACGGCGAGTACAAGGTCTACGACGCCGACGGCCGGCTCACCGAGCAGCGGATCAACGTCATCGACCGGGGCACGGTCAAGCCGAACGAGTACCTGCGCCTGGACCACGCCCCCGCCGGGACCGGCAAGCCCAGTTGGGAGCGGGTCCGGCTGGACGGCACCGGCGCACCCGTGCAGGCCCCGCCCACCCGGCGCTGGTACGACACGGGCACGATCGACGGCAAGGGCCTGGGCAACGGGCGGGTGAGCCTGGTCAGCCACTCCGGGGTCCAGGTCATGGAGCGGCGCCCGCTGCCCGGCGGGCACACCGTGGACGCCTACCACTCCCGGGCGGGCGTCGGCACCTTCGGCCGGTTCAACCAGCGGGGCGTGTGGACGGAGTTCGCCGCGGACGGCACGGTCGTCCGGGTCGGCACGCGGCACTGGGGCGAGAGCGGACGCAGCTGGTTCGACGTGACGGGTTCGGGCAGCGGCAGCCCGCGCGTGCGGCACTTCCAGGAGAACCCGGACGGCGGCCACGTACTCGCCGAACTCGACAACTGCCCAGTCACGCAGGGTTTTTCCGGGCCGACCCGGTGGACCCGGTTCGACGGCGAGTTCAAGCAGGTCGCCGAGGGCACCCGGCACTGGGGTCCGGGGCGCGGCTTCACCGACACGATGCCCCACCCGGTCACCGGTGAGCGGGTCGTGATGCAGGAGAAGTGGGGGCGGTTCCAGTGGACCCCGCACGACGTACGCCGTTACCAGCAGACCGAGTTGGGCGCCGACGGCGTGCCGAAGAAGGACTACACGTCCTGGTCCGCGCACGGCAAGGAGAACGGCCGCGGACTGACCCTGGAGAACGGCGGCTTCCTGGAGAGCCGCCGGTTCGCCGAGCAGCGCCCGCCGGTGGCCTTCCGCTGGGCGATGAGCGGCGACTACCGGGCCGCGAACCTGCACGACGTGCCCTGGCTGCGCGGCGACAGCAGACTCCAGGTGCACCACTGGACCGAGACCGCGGCGAACGGCACCAGCACGCACGGCATCCGCTTCGTCAGCATGAACGGGACCGTCACCGACGTGACCCGCGGCGGCGAGGTGGTGCGCGAGACCCGCAAACTGCTCGGCGGCGGCACCGTGAAGACCGGCGACGTGGAGCTGCCGGACGGGGTCACCGGGCAGGAGAGGGGCTATCTGCCGTTCTCCCAGGGCGAGGGCGGGCTCCGGGGCCACCGCACCTACCACCAGGCGGACTTCGCCCCGCTGCCCGCCCGGTTCGGCAACGGCCTGCCGCCGGTGCGCTGGCAGGAGCGGGTCACCACGGACCTGCACGACTTCGACTGGTACTCGCCCAACACGGCGAAGGAGTGGAAGGTGGTGCGGGTCGGTCTGGCCGACGGCACCGTCATCGACTTCCGTCCCACGCCCGGCCGTCCCGACCGGCTCGGGCACCTCGGGGGCGGCGACTGGACCCGCTACGACCACCACGGCCTGGTCGTGGCCCGCAAGGACACCTGGCCGGCGCCCGGCGGCGGCCGGCCCGTGGAGGTCACCGCGACCAGGATGCCGGACGGCGACATCCGCTGGACGGACAGCCTGGGCAACAGCGGTGTCCGCAAGGTCAACTTCGAGCGCGGGGACGTCACCCGCTGGGGCTGGGACCGCGAGTCGTACCAGGACTTCGACGCCACGGGCGCGCTGGTGCGCGACCACCGGCTGCTCTCCGACGGCACGGTCGTGGACGCCTGGCGCGGGCCGGGCGCGGGCAGCGGCTGGCACTGGAACAAGGTCGGCGCGGACGGCGCGGTGAAGAACTTCGGCACCGGCGCCGGTGACCGGGTCCGCCGGTGGTTCGACGGGCACGGCAACGCGCTCGCCGACTGGCGGCCCGGTGCGCGGTTCGAGGACTCGGTCACCAGCCTCAACCACCGGGTCGTCCAGGAGATCCCCGCCCGGCCGGCCGGCACCCCGCGCTTCGCCGACTCCCCGCACCGCGTCCGGGAGTACGTGTCCTCGCCCGGCGACGCGTTCAAGGCGCACGCCTGGAAGGAGTACGAGAACGGCATCGAGCTGGGCCGCAAGGTGGAACTGCCGGACGGCACCTTCCTGGAGAGCGAGGACTGGCACAAGCAGTGGCGCCGCTTCGGCAAGGACGGTGTCACGCTCATCGAGGAACGCACCATCTCCGGATATGTGTGGCAGACCGACTTCCTCGGCCGTCACACGCTCATCGGCCGGGAGACCAACTTCACGGGCGTCTTCAACGAGTACCGGGGCTTCAGCCGGATGTGGCGCGAGCCCAACCGGTGGGAGTGGGGCCACACCCACAACGGGGTATCCACCTACACCCCGTTCGTCGACAAGGCGGTCCAGGCGGTCGTCGTCGACATGCTCCAGGAGTGGCTGCTCGACTTCGGCATGAACCTCGCCGTGTACGGCATCATCGCGGCGGCCACCGGCACCCCGTTCGGCTGGTCGGACGTGGGCAAGGCCGCGTTCGGCGCCAGTGTGGCCGCGGGTGTCAAGGGCGGCTTCGCGGCCGGGCACTTCGCCGCGCACCGCGGCGGCCCGTGGAAGACCGGGCTGAGCCAGGTCGACCAGGGCAACCCCTATCCGCGGCGCCCCAACGACGACACATGGGCGGGCGAGTTCGGCGGCAACGAGAAGGTGACACGCTGGCGTTCGGGCGCCTACGACTTCGGCGTGGGCCTGGTCAGCGGGTCGGTGTCCGGGTTCATCGGCGGTGCCGCGACCGCGGCGATCTTCGGCATCAAGGACAAGGACGGCAACACCGTGCACCTCCAGGGCGGTGACGCGCTGCTGGCCGGCCTGTTCGGCATGGCGGGCGGCGTGGCCGGCGCGGTCAGCCTGGGCATGGCCCGTACCGCCATCACCCAGAGCCTGGCCGGCCGCTGGTACCACCGGCAGGGATTCTTCGACATCTTCGCGGTCGCCGGGCTCGGCAAGCTCATCGACAAGATCTTCGCGAACATGTACCTCGCGGGCGCGCTGCGCGAGTCGATCAACCCGGGCTGGTACCAGGGCTCGGGCGAGGACAACCAGAACGGGGGGCCGCGATGACGGCCGTCAAGGTCGCCGCCAGGGGCCGGGGCACCCATCGGAGCATCGCCGCGGCACTGGCCGCCGCCCCCGCGGGGGCCGTCGTGACGGTGGCACCGGGCCACTACGCCGAGTCCGTGACGCTCACCCGCAGGGTGGTGCTGGAGGCGGAGGCCGGCCCCGGCTCCGTCGTGCTGCGTTCCCCGCAGGGCCCGGCGGTCACGGTGACCGCCCCCGGCTGTGTGCTGCGCGGGCTGCACCTGACGGGAGCCGACCCGGCGCAGCCGCTGGTCAGGGTCGAGGACGCGGCGGGGCTGACGGTCGACCGGTGCGAGGTGACCGGCGGACGGATCGAGGTGCTCGGCTCCGCGGACGGGAGGTCCGCGGCGGCGAACGCCGCGCTCGGGCCGGACCACACCCTGGCGGCTGAGCTGGCCGACCCGGTGGACGGCGGCGGGGTGCTGCTGCTGTGCGACGCGCGGCTGAGCGGCGCGCTGGGCACCGCCCTGCATCTGACCGGGGACGCGCGGGCCCGGGCCGTGGACTCGGTGGTCGACGAGGTGGACGGCATCGGCGTGGTGCTGTCCGGTCGGTCGGTGCTGATCGCCGAGCGGCTGCGCGTGAGCGGTACGTCGGGTTCGGCGCTGCGGGCCAAGGGGGCGTCGCGGCTGCTCGCCCGGGACTGCTCGGTCGTCGGCGCGGGCCGGCACGGGGTACTGGTGCAGGACGAGGCACTGGCCGAACTGTCCGACTGCCGCGTCGTCGGCCCGGCCCGGACCGGGGTGCGCTCCTCGCACACGGCCCGTACGACGCTGGTGGACTGCCGGGTCAGCGGTGCGCTCGACCACGCCGTCACGGCATCCGACCAGGCCCGTATCGAGGTGCGCGACTGCCGTCTGGAGGCGCCGCACGGGCACGGTGTGCTGCTGGCCTCCACCGCGTCCGCGTTCTGCGCGGGCACGCTGGTCGACGGCGCGGGTGTCACCGCCGTACGGCTCACGGACCGGGCCACGGCCGTGCTGACCGGCTGCCGGGTGCGCGGCGGCGGGGACCACGGCATCGCCGCGTCCGGCTCGGCCACGGCGGAGGTCGAGGACACCTCCGTGGTGGATCCGGCCAGTTGCGGGGTGGACGTCCAGGACGAGGCCCGGGTGACGCTGACCGGGCTGCGGCTGCGCGGCGGCGACACCGGGGTGCGTCTGCGGTCCGTGGCCGCGGTCGCGTCCGAGGTGCGCGGCTGTGCCGTGAGCGGGCAGCGGCGCAGCGGGGTGGAGATCGGGCCGGACGCGGAGGCCGTCGTGGCGGACGTCCGCATCGCCGGGGCCGGCGGCGCGGGCGTGGCCGTGGACGGCGGCGGGCGGCTGCGGCTCTCGGGCGGCGCGGTGTCCGGGGCTGCGGGCAGCGGTCTGGTCCTGGAGCGCGCCGCGTCCGTTCAGGTGCGGGACCTGCGGATCGCGGACTGCGGCAAGAACGGCATCCTCGTCGGGGAGGCGGTCAGCGGCTCCTTCGACCACTGCGACCTGTCCGGGTCCGCCTTCCCCGCGGTGCACGTCGGCAAGGGCGCCGAAGTGCGTTTCAGGGGCTGCCGGTTCTTCGACTGCGGCCAGGACGTGGCGCTCGCGGACGGCGCGGACCCGGTGTTCGAGGACTGCGCCGCGGTCCGGGTGAGCACCCCCGTGCTGCCCGCCCTCGCGGACCGTCCCGGACCGTCCGCGCCGGTGTCGTCCCCGGGCACCCCGGAGCAGCCGGAGGGCCCGCGGGCCCGTGGGAGCGCGTCGGGTACGGACGAGCTGTGGCAGCAGGGCGAGCCCGAGCCGGAGCCCGAGACGCTGGAGGACCTGCTGGCCGAGCTGGACGAACTGGTCGGACTGGACGGCGTCAAACGCGATGTGAACGGCATGGTCAAGCTCATGCAGACGGTACGGCTGCGGGAGCAGGCGGGCCTGCCCGCGCCGCCGCTCAGCCGCCATCTTGTGTTCGCCGGCAACCCGGGCACCGGCAAGACCACGGTGGCCCGGCTGTACGGCCGGCTGCTGAAGGCGCTGGGGCTGCTGGCGCGCGGCCATCTGGTCGAGGTCGACCGCAGCGCCCTGGTGGGCGAGTACGTCGGGCACACCGGCCCGAAGACCACGGAGGCCTTCCACCGGGCGCGCGGCGGGGTGCTGTTCATCGACGAGGCGTACGCGCTGGTGCCGGCCGGCGCGGCCAACGACTTCGGGACCGAGGCGATCGCGACGCTGGTGAAGCTGATGGAGGACCACCGCGACGAGGTGGTCGTCATCGCGGCCGGCTATCCCGGTGACATGGACCGGTTCGTCGCCTCGAACCCGGGTCTGTCGTCGCGGTTCAGCCGGACGCTGCTGTTCGCCGACTACACCTCGGCCGAGTTGGTCAGCATCGTGGAGCACCACGCCCAGCGGCACCGCTACGAACTCACCGACGCGGCCCGCCGGGCCCTTACGACGTACGTCGAGAACATTCCGCGCGGTGCGCAGTTCGGCAACGGACGCACCGCACGGCAGCTGTTCCAGGCCATGACGGAACGCCAGGCGTTGCGCATGTCCGAACTGACCGATCCCGCGCCCGCTCAGCTGGTGCAGCTGGACGAGCAGGACCTGTTGTGACCCCCGTCCCCCACAGGAGCGCCGACATCATGTCCGCACCCGACTCTCCGTCCCCGAAGACCCCGGTTGAGACCGGGTCCGAGCGTCCCTTCGCCGAGGCGTTCCGGCGCCGACCAGCCCGTGCGCCGCACGGGCTGGTGCCCGGCCGCCGGGTGTGGGTCACGCTGGGCTGGGCCGCCGCCGTCTCGGCCACCGTCACCGTGTCCGCCGTGGTCGCCGCCGACACCGGGCGGCGCGGCACGGACGAGATCACCACCGCCTCGGCCGACCGGGCGACGTCCCCGCCGGCGACGTCCGCGCCGGCCACCCCGTCGCCGAGTGCGGAGTCTCCGTCGCCGAGCGCGTCCGCGTCCGCTTCCAAGAAGGCCGAGAGCCACCCGAAGAGTGACCAGCACAGGGTGGTCCAACCGGCCGCGCCGGTCACCGTGACCCAGCGGGCACCGGAGTCGGGCGGCGGGAAGACGTCCGGGGCCTCCGGGTCGTCGGGGTCGTCGTCGAAGTCGTCCGGCGAGAAGACCGCCACCGACAAGGGGTCGACGGTGAAGGCACCGGCGCAGGACTTCTCCCGCCCGCTCGGTCCGATCGTCGGCCGGTACGGCGCGTTCGTCGGCCACTGCGTGCAACTCGTGGGCACCGCACTGCAGTTGTACACCTGCGACGGGGGCGCGGACCAGAACTGGCAGTTCGCAGCGGACGGCACGTTGCGCAAGAACGGGCGCTGTCTGTCGCTGGCGGGGCGGTCCACCAACGACGGGACACGGGTGGTCATGGCGGCCTGCGACACGACGAACACCACGCAGTGGCGTTACTCCCCCGGCCAGGACATCGTCAACGTCGCCGCGGACAAGTGCCTGGACGCCGCAAACGCCTCCACAGCCAACGGCACCCCCCTCCAGATCGCCTGGTGCTCAGGAAACGCAGCCCAGAAATGGAACGTGCCCTGACACCCGGCGCCGCCACGCCACCCACGTCTCAGGTGCACGGCCCACTCCCTCGAAGACCACAGGGAGCGAACCAGGGCGTCGAACTCGTCGTCACCAAGGAACAGGCACGTGGGCCACAGTGACTACGCCAGAGAAAGAAATCTCCACAATAACCCGGTCACCGGGAGAATAGATCCAGAGTTCCGGCACGCATTCCGTGATGTCCGGCAGGTAAGAGATAGAGGATTCAAGCCTCATCTCCACACTCGGAACTGCCAGGTTCTCCCAGAAGAAGATCAGACTGTCAGCTTTCGGGGCGAACTGATGGAGCACCGTGCTCAGCTCGATGGAATCCGACTCCATCGAGCAGAGCACCAAACCATCAGCCACCGCGCCCCACTCGATCGCACCATCAGCGTTGCGCGGGTAACGGCTAAGACTTTCACGCTCGTACTGGAGATGCTGATCCAGGCTCAGTAACTGCACACCCGGCCGCCCAACCCAAGTCAGCCGTCGGTCACCCTGCTGATCTGAACGAACCACTCGAACCATAGATCCGGGCAGGAGGTCCGGCCTGGTTCCGTATACACCGTCGAGCGTCACGAATTACCGCCAAGAATTCTCGCGAAATCGTCTTCTGCGTCATTCCATGGGACTGCCCACTTACGCGCAGAGTCGCCCTCGCCGACTTCCACGTTGATATGGGGACCCTTCACCGCATCGTAATCCCGCCCCTCCGTAACTTCTCAAGGTCACTTGCGGCGAGCTCACCTTCGGCGCGCGCTTCGTCCGTACCTAAGAAGGCACCAGGGTTATCGGCCGCCACCATTGCCAATGGCTTGAAGTTGCCCACCAGCATAACGATTCTCGAACGATCACAGAAGCCTCAGGTTCCATGAACAGCGTCACGAGACACTAGCCTAATAATCGGCGAAGCGAGGGCATCATTTGGCGTCGATGGTCGATCTCCATCGCAACTCAACAACGGCAGTCGGAACGAGAGGCGACATCTCTGAGTCAAACATCGAAATAATCTCCCGAGACTCCATCATTGGAATCCCAGCGGCTTCATTGAGCACCCGCATGAAGTTGAGCGGAGTCAAGTTGAATGACTCGGTAGACCGAAGGAATTCGACCAGGTCAATAAGGCTGCACCCCTCCGAAATAGCCTTCCGGACTTCAGCCGCAACTGCTTCCACTCAAAGCCTCCTACCTCGTGAAGAGCACCTGAACGTCAATGTACGCACCTGGATCGCCAACTGCCTTCGTGACCTGCACGTTGCTGAAGCCGTGTCGAGCTGCCATTTTTCCCGTGAAGGTACTTGCCGCCGCCTCTTCAAGTGACATGCCACCTCGGACCATCTCGTTGAACGTGTTGAGGTTACTCGGCATGGCCCTGACCCACTTCCCCTCGATGGCGCTGAGGCTCTTGGCTCCGAAGTGATTGATCGCGTCATCAAACATCTGGGCACCCCGTGGGGTAGTTGGGCCCTTCTCGATAGCCAGGCTGAGCACACCATTATTCGCATTGGCCATTACGCCACCCTCGGAGCCGCCATAGAAGTTGGCGTACTCCCCATTCGCTGCGAGATTTGGGACGGGCCGCGGCCCCCTCCCCAAAGGTCCAGGGCCGACGAAGGTGCCAGTACCATAGTAGGAGCCTTCGGTTTCGCAAGGGTAACCCGGGTTACAGACATGCCCATCTGGTTCAAGTATTCGTGTCAGAAATCCCCTCCATCCCGTAGGCTGCGGTCCATACCACCTACCAGGATCAATGCGCTCCTTAACGGTGGAACTCTTAGTCTTCAACCAGCCTTGGGGTGCCTTTGAGGGTAGCGTGAGATTGCGCCTGCCAGGGACGCCACCGAGGCCTGTGGGCTTGGTGTTGCCCTGGACGAGCCCGGGACGTGTTCCGCAGCGGCAGGCCCGGACCGGCCCCTCACTGCTGCTGGCGCTGCTGTGGTGGGTCCCGCCGCTGCCGCGGGAACCATTCATCCCGGGGTTCTGTCCGTAGCCGTCACAGATGTCCTTTGGGCAGAGGCCCGTGGGGTCGCTCTTGCTGATGGGGCTGTTGCCGCTGTAGGCATAGCCGTTCATCTGGAGCGGGTCGGTGATGTCGATGACCGGGTCGGCGGAGAGGAAGCGGCCGGAGGTCTGGTCGTACTCGCGGGCGCCCAGGTGGGTCAGGCCCGTTGCGGCGTCGTCGATGCCGACGCCGAGGTAGCTGCGCTTGTTGGGCCAGCTGGCCGGCTTGGTCCCGCGCGGTTCGCCGTAGGGTTTGAAGGCGCGTCGGGTGACCGGCTGGCTGGCGGAGAGTTCGACTCCCGTATCGGCGGTGCCCAGTTGGTCGGTCAGCAGGACGCTGAGTTTGTGTCCGGTCGTGGCGCTGCCCGTCGCGGTGCGGACGACCGTGGGAGCGCCGGCCTGACTGTAGGAGCGTGAGGCTCGGGTGATGGTGCCCGTTGCGTCCGTGCTCACCTCGGTCTCGCCGAGGTACAGGGTCGAACCGGAGGCGGAGTTCTCCAGCAGGCAGTTGCCGTCGGCGTCGTAGACGTAGGTCGTCTTCTTGCCGTCGTCGGTGATGGAGTCGAGCTTGTTCTCGGGCGTCCAGGCCAGATTCTGCGTGGTGTTGTACAGGTCACGGACCTCTGTGTTGCCCGTGGCGTCGTACGTGTAGACGCTGCCCTTGCCGGACGGGGTGGAGCTGATGGAGCTGACGGTGTGCGGCTGCTTCGTGTACGACGGACTGGTGCCATTGCCGGCGACCGTCTTGCCGTACCGATAGGTGTACGTCAGGTTCTTGGACGCGTCGGCGGTGTCGTGCTCGGTGAGCGTGGCGCGGTTGCCGAGCCAGTCGAAGGTGAAGGACTGGCGATAGGCGGTGGCGCCGGTCGAGACCGTCGTTGTGTCAGGGGCCGCGGCGGCGAGAGTGGAGGTGAGCGAACTGTCCGGGGTGGTGGTGTCGGTCGCCTCGTCCGGGGCGTCGGCGACGGGGCCGGACGAGGCCGCGTAGTCGGTGCGGTAGCCCCAGGTGCTGCCGTTGGCCGCCTTGCATCCGGTGCCGTTGGCCTCGGAAGTGATGGCCGAGGTCCAGGCGTGGGTGAGTTCGCCCAGTACGTCGTAGGTGAAGCACTGGATGTCCCAGGTGTCGCCGCTCGCCTCGGTGAGCTTGCGGGCGTTGGCGGTGATCGTGCCGGAGGTGTCGTAGGCGTAATAGCTGTCGGTGATGCGGTGGGGGCCGGCTGTCTCGCGGTCGGCGACGGTGCGCTGGAGGCGGCCGGTGTGCGGGTCGATGAAGTTGGTCGTCCAGACCCGCGCCGGCTGGGAGCCGGAGACGGTGCGCAGGGGTTCGCCGTAGGGCGAGTAGGTGGTGTCGGTCGTGTACCAGGTGAGGCCGGAGGTGGACTCGGGCAGGCCGTCGCTGTTGTAGCGGGTGACGACCTTTTCCCTCGCCAGGCCGCCGACGGCGGGCAGCGTGATCGACTGCTGCCGGCCGGTGGGCGAGTAGGTGTACGAGTACGCGTACGTTCCGGCCAGCCCGGTGGTCATCGCGTTGGCGGGGATGACCGTTTCGGTGCCGGTGGGGTGGTAGTCGGCGTCATAGCCGGTGACGCGGTTGATGTAGTCGCCGGAGTCGGTGTGCCGGACGGAGCTTGCCGGTTGACCGATGCCACCGGGTGCGTCGTCGTAGGTGTACTCCTTGTAGGGCGTGGCGCTTGGCGAGCCCTGGCGTACGGCCTTGACGCGGCCGAGCGGGTCGTATTCGGTGAATGCCTCCTGCTCGCGGGCGTTCTTGGTGCGGTTGGGGCGGTCGGCGTCGTCGTACCAGGTGTAACTGGTGCCGGTGTCGGGGTCGGTGGAGGAGGTGACCCGGCCACGGGCGTCATAGGTGGACGACCAGACGTTGCCGGCGGGGTCGGTGACCGTGGTGCGGTTGCCCCGTGTGTCGTAGCCATAGGTCGTGGTGCGGCCCGCGGAGGAGCCGGCGGAGTCCTGGGTGTAGTGCTTGACGGAGGTGACCCGCCCGCGTGCGTCGTAGTAGGTGCGGGTGGAGGGGATGGTGGATCCCGGCGGGTTCACCCAGGTGCTGGTGAAGCTGTAGTTGGTGTAGGTGGCGTACTTGTAGTCGCCGTCGTAGTACGTCGAGGCGCGTACCTCGCGTTCGAGGCCGTCGTAGCGGTGTTTGATCCAGCTGGGGATCAGCCCCTTCGACCTGGGTGCGAAGAGCTTGGTGTCCGGCTGGCCCTGGGCGAGGTACGGGCTGGTCTGTTCGTCCACCAGGCCGTGGTCGTCGTAGGTGGTGTCGACGATGACCCGGCCGGGCCCGTGGGCCTCGGACTGCTTCTGGACCTCGCGCCCCAGGCCGTCGTAGAGAGTGATCTCGCCGGCGTAGGTGCCGTCGTCCTTGAGTGTCTGGACCGTCACCGCGGCGGGCCGGTTCTCCTTGGCCGAAGCGACTGCCGGGTGGTACGTGACCTGGACGTTGGGTGACATGCCGACCGAGGAACGGGAGGGTGACCAGCCCTTGACCAGCCGGCCGAGCGCGTCGTACTCGTTCCGGGTGACGCGGCCGTTGGGGTCGGTGACCGTCAGGGGAAGGCCGCGCCCGGGATCGAAGGTGGTCTTCGTGACGCGCCGCTGGGTGTTGAACGTCTTGATTTCCGTGACCGGTCCGCCGGTTTCAGGCGTGTACTGGGTCTCGGTGGTGCCGTCCTGCGGCCTGGTGACGGTGCGCACCCGGCCGAGAGAGTCGTAGGTGGTGTCGGTGACGACGGAGTACGAGGTGCCCGCTCCGTCGGTCTCGGCGACGGACGTGACCATGCCCTTGGCCGGGGTGGCGCCGTAGGCGAGTTTGTCGTAGGTGTTCCGCACGGCCGATACGAGTTGCGTGGCCGGGTCGGCGCCGGAGTACGCGGCGCAGGAGGTGCCGGTGGTGCGTTGCTCCTTGGGCAGGCCGATCAGCCAGGCCGTCGTGTTGTGGACGTACGACGTCACGGTGCAGGTCTGGTCGGAGAGCACCTCCGCGCTGCCGTTGGGTTTGACGACGGCCGTCTCGACCTGGATGGGCAGTCCGTAGGTGTCGTCGACGGTGGTCAGGGTCCGAACGGCCCGCCAGCCGCCGTCGTCGAGATCCTGGATCTGGTCCGTCCGCTTGATACCGGTACGGTGGGCGAGGAGTGGGTCGGCGCTGGTCGCGTCCTCGTTCTCGCGGGGGCGTGAGGCGGTCTGCTTGGACCAGGGATAGTTCAGCGTGCGCCCAAGGCGCTGTCCGTCGGAGTCGCGGTAGGTGATGGTTTCGGCGGTCATGCCCGCGAACTGCGGTGCGTCGTCCGACAGCAGCGTGTAGGTGCCGGTGGAGTCCTTGACCGTGCCGCCGGTCCCCTGGAAGTAGCGGGTGACCGAGTACGACTGGGAGTTGACGTCACCCTGCTCGGAGATCGACTCGGCACCCTTGGTGGCCGTGACCTGCCGGTAGCCGCGCCAGTCGCTGTAGGTACGCAGAGCGGGCCGGCTGAACTCGTCGTCGCTCTTCGCCCAGGCCGGCCCGTCGTACGCGTACGTGGTGATGATCGGCTTGCCGTGGGTGGTGACCTTGTCGTTCTCGGTGACGGAGGCGACGACGTACTTGTTGAACCAGCTCTTGGCGGGTGTCTTCTCGTCCCCGTCCATGGACCAGCGCAGCGGATAGCAGGTGCCGTTGTTCTTGCCGTTGTCCTGTGCGGGCTCGGTGCGGCAGCCGCCCTCGTACTCGACCTCGATGTCACCGCCGTTCTCGGTGGAGACGGTACCGATGCGCGGGCGGGTGAAGCCGGGACGCTGATCGCCCTTGCCGGAGGAGACCAGACTCGGCAATTGCCGGTCTTTGAGCGACGCTTTGAGCGGTGATTCGGCGCCGACCGTGTATCTGGCGAAGCTGACGCCGTCCTGGGACTGTGGTGTGCCGGTGGTGTCTCCGGGGCCGTAGCCGGTGCGCGTGATCGAGTTCAGCCACAGGCCGGGGGAACTGTCGTACCAGTCCTCGGGGAAGGACTGGTGGAGGGTGTAGACGTCCACCTTGCCCAGGCTGCTCTGTCCGGCGCGGGCGCCCTTCGTCGTCACCGTGTCCAGGCGCAGCTGCGTCCAGAAGGAAGGGAAGGGAGGGCACAGTTTCGAGGTGGACTTGCAGTTGAGGTTGCCCGGGGTGTCCCACCAGGGCCGGTAGGCACCGGGATCGTCTGTCTTCGCGAAGTTGGCCGGGTCGCAGGCGGTCTCCGAGCGCAGGCAGCGTTGTCCGACACCGAACTCCACCGTGGCGGAGGGCTGGGTCATCGTGTCCGTGCGCATGCCGTACTCGATCTTGGTCGGGTAGGCGTAACGGTCGTACTGCTCGGGCGACTTGAACTTCTTGCGCACGGCGTAGTGGTTCGTCTCCTGTTTCCAGTTGACGATCATCACGTTGCCGTTGACGTCGACGACCTTGTCCAGACCCCAGCGCCATGCCTGCTGCTTGCCGGAGCCGCAGCGGGAGTCGGCGAAGGCAGCGGCGTGGCAGGGCTCGCCGGGGTGGTTGCCGAAGACGGGAACGGTGGAGACGGAGTTGGTGTCGGCATGGCCTCCGCCGACACTGTTGACGCCGTAGTAGTACTGGGTGCCGTTCGTGGTCGTGACCACCCAGTACTCGCCGTTGTTGTCGTCGTTGCCGCCGCCGACGCGGTGCTCGACCCGGGTGCCGTCGTCCTGCTGAGGGCGGTATGTCTCGGTGTCCTTCTCGGGATCGCTCCCGGAGGCCGCGTCACGGACCAGTTCCGTGGTCTTGCCGGCCAGGGACATCACCGCGTTGTAGGAGGCCCAGCACAGATCGGATGTCTTGTCCTTCTTCGCGGTGTTGTTCGGCGTGCCCGCCTTGAAGGTCTTGCGGTCGTCCTGGCAGGAGCGGTACCGGCGCTCGATGTAGCCGGGGTCGTAGGACCAGCCTTCGCCGATCCAAGAGGCCTGCGGCGAGGAGACCGCGGTGCGTCCGTCCACCGTCTGGGAGTTGTAGTCGAGGGAGACCACTGGGACCGGTCCGGCGGGCGCGCTCGGTATGGTCAGCGGATACGACCAGGTGAACGCGCCGGAAGAGCCTCCAGCCTCCCACTTCCCGTCCGACGCGAGCGGCGTCGCCTTGAAGGTCCCGCCCGCGCCGCCGCCCGAGTCGACCGCGCCGACGACAGCCGTGCCGCTGCCCGTCGCCGTGGGAACCGCCGGTGTTGCGGTGCGGTAGGCCGCCTGGGCCACTGCCGGCCGCTCCGCGCGCGGCGCATTCGCCGAAGCCGGTGTCGCCGTGTCGCCGGCCGTCGGGTCGACCGTGGCCGTCACGGATTTCAATGCCGTGTCGTTGGTGGTCTCCAGTTCCTCGTACGCCTGGCACGCCTCGTCGTCCGGCGTGGTCAGATAGCAGTCGGGGAACTGGACGAGCCGCAGACGTGTGGCCCAGTCGGCGCCGTAGAGGCTCTTGAACTTCGAGTAGTCCAGTTGCACCGAGACGGGAACGGAGCCTGAGTCGGGGCCTTGCACCACCATGACGGCGCCGTCCACGCCCTGGCTCACCGGTGCTCCGCGATCCGGAATGGTGACCTGCCAGGTACCGGACGGCGCCGGCTGGTCCGGCGCCCGTCCCAGGCTGACGGGCAGGGCACCGACAGGGCTCAGAGCCGCCTGATCGGCTGCCGCCGTGGCGGTGGTGCGGTGGGACGCCGTGGTCACCGTCGAGCCGAAGGTGACCGATCCGGTCAGGTTGGACGGCGGCGACACCGTGTTCACGGGGGCGGCCAGCCTGTCCTTGGGAACGTCGGCCTTCAGGGTCGACAGCGCGCGGCTGTACACCTCACCCGGCACCTGCTTGTCGTGTTGCAGCGCCACAAGATCCACAGATTCGCGACCGGTCTCGGCCTGCTTCGGGTCAGGTGGCAGTGCCAGGGCCTGAGTTGGCAGCAGACCCAGGAACAACGCGGCCGCGGTGAGTGGAACAGCCAGGTGCGCGAAGCGATGGCTACGGGCACGCAGAAGTCGATCGAACACGGCGAGGCCCCCCCCCGGACCACTGGAAGCGGGACCGGAGCCGGACCACGCCTGACGACGTATCAAACAGCGAAGATTTTGTGATCAACCTGTGTACGAAAGCCAGGGATCGGAGAACGATGTGAGGATCGTCACGGTACGTAACGAGTCGCTACGCAGCGAATGGTCGCGAACGTCGGAAAGCCCAACATAAAGATGCCAGTGGGGTGTTGGGGGTGCCTCGGACATACGCTGATCTTGAGCATCAAAGGCAACGCCGTTTTGCCGGCCTCATGCCCCTTCGCCCGGTGCACCCAGCGGGGTCGGCGCTTCCGCGCCCTGCCTCAACCCACCCTGCCGAAGCCGTTCCAACGCACCGCCATCGATCATCCCCAACTCATTCACATGGTGACGACAGGTTCCCCATAGGTCATCATCTGCTGGCCTGACGCCGTTGTGTCGCGCGTCGGATCCAAGGGGGAACGAGGGGGAAGGGGAACTCGGCCGATGACGCGCACCTGGCGCTCCCGGTCCGGCCGCCGCACGGGAGCAGTGCTGCTCGCGACCGCGCTGGCCACCACCGGCATCGTCTACGCCGGAATCCGGCTGGACGGCCGGACAGAGCCGGCCGACCGTCACGACGACCGGCGGAGCGAGATCGTCAACGAGAGTGCCGCCCTGACCCAGGCGGCCAGGACCGGCAAGGACGTCGAGGCCACCGCCGCACGCACGGCCTCGTCGACGACATGGGCCCGCCCCGACGGACTGATGCGCAAGCAGTTGTACTCATCCCCCGTCCGGGCCAAGGTGGGGGGTGAGTGGAAGAAGATCGATCCGGATCTGCGGCGCACGAAGGACGGGTGGGAGCCGAAGGCGACGAACACCCGAGTGGTCTTCTCCGCCGGCTCCCGCGGCAGCGGCGGGCAGCACGCCGACCGTTCGGTTGCACGCCGTGTCTCCCTGGTGAAGAACGCGGCCGACGACGCGGGAACCCCGCTGGTCACGCTCCACGTCGGGGACTACGACATCCAGCTCACCTGGCCGGACGCCGTTCCGGCACCGATCATCGACGGGAACCGGGCGCTGTACCCGGAGATCTTCCCCGGCGGCGATCTCGTGCTCACGGCCAACGACGACGGCTTCGCCCAGCTCATCGTCCTCAAGAACCGTCAGGCGGCGTCCGACCCACATGTGCGGCATCTCGTCTACGGCTTGCACTCGGCAGACCTGACCTTCCGTCTCGATCCGGTCACCGGGGTCGTCAGCGCCCTCAACGCCTACGGCAACGAGGTCGCCCTCTCACCGACGCCGCTGATGTGGGACAGCAGCGGCTCACCCGCCGTCACCGACGGCGTGGTCGGCGCATCCGCCCAACCGACCGAGCCCGAGTCCCCCGATCCCACGGACTCGACCGACCCCACCCCCACCGACAGCGCCTCCCCCACCGATGAGGATCCCGTCGAATCCGACGAACAGAGTGACACCGACGTGGAGGCCCTGCCCTCAGCCAGCGATGGCCCAGAACCCACCTTGTCGGAATCACCGTTGCCCCCGGTCCCGGGCGAACCGACACCGTCTCCCTCGCAGACAGGCTCCGCCGCAACACTGAGCCTTGCCTCACTCGACGGTCCGTCGCCCGACTCGAACGGGTCCCTCGTCGACGCCGACCTCTCCCCAGGAACGTGGACCCTCACCCCGGACCACGATTTCCTCGCCGACCCGGCCACCACCTACCCGGTGTTCATCGACCCCTCGGTCAAAAAACACACGCAGCACTGGACAACCGCCTACAACCGGTTCCCCAAAGCCACCTTCTACGACGGCAAGGGCTTCAACAAAGGCGGCTCCCACGAAGCACGCGTGGGATTCGAGTCCGACACCTGGGGCACCTCACGGTCCTTCTTCAACATCAGCTTCGACAAGGACCTGAAAGGCACCAAGATCACCCGGGCGAAGCTGACCATGCTGGAGACCTACTCCTGGTCCTGCAGTCCCCGTTCTATGAGCGTGCACATCACCTCGAAGATCGACTCCCACACCAACTGGAGCAACGCCCCCAAGCTCCACGACGGCAACAAACTCGCCACGAAGAGTTTCGCGCACGGCTGGAAAGCCGCCAGCTGCCACGACGAATTCGAAGCTTTCGACGTCAAGAGCGGAGCACAGCAAGCCGCCGACGACGGTCTCGACACCATCACCTTCGGCCTGCGCGCCCGCGATGAGAAATCCCAGTACGCCTGGAAGAAGTTCCAGGCGGACGGCGACTTCCCCCCGGTCCTCGAACTGGTCTACAACCGCAAGCCCACCATCGTCTCCAACTCCCTCGCCCTGGGCCCGGACGCCAGGTGCACCACGACCAAACCCTATGTGCGCATGGGCTCGGGCGACCTGACGTTCACCGCGAAGGCCACCGACAAGGACAAGAACCTCGACTACCTCGACTTCGACCTGTGGGCCTACAAAAAGTGGGACACCACCGGTGACCTCCTGCGCTCGGCAGGGAAGAAGTCCGTGGGCGGCGACACCGACACCGCACTGCGCACCGCGACCTTCCCCACCAGCAGCCTCACCAACGGCACCACCTACTCCTGGCGGGTGCGCGCCCTGGACGACGCCGGCAGTTCGTCGGGCTATGCCCCGGCCAAGACGCCCTGCCGGTTCGTCCTGGACACCGCCGCTCCGAGACCGCCCGTGGTCACCTCCACCGACTACCCCGACGCCGACGGCAGCCGCAACGGCTTCGGCAACGACGCGGAAGACGCCAACTGGAGCGACAAGAAGTTCGGCACTCCCGGTTCGTTCACCTTCCGTGCGCTCAACACCGATGTCGTGCGCTACGAGTACGGGTTCAATGCCCCGGCCTACCCTTTTTCCTTGGACCGCAAGGCGGGAACGTCCACCAGCGTCAGCGCCACCCTCAATGACATTAAGCCCCCGGCCGCCGACCCGAACGTACTCTACGTCCGCACGGTCGACAGCGCCGGAAACCCGTCGGACCCCACAAAGTACTTCTTCTATGTCAGCCCGAAAGACAGCGCCGACAAGGCCGGCGATTTCACCGGCGACGGATTGCCCGACCTCATGGTCGTCACCGAAGCCGGCAACCTCGTCCTCTATCCCTCCGAAGCCGACAGAACAGACCTGACCAAACGCACCGGAGACCTGGCCTACTCCATGTCCGGCGCCTATCGCGCCAACCCCAAGAAAGACCCCAACGGAGACGATCTGGCCCCGTTCGTCGCCGCCCCCGGCGGGCACTTCAAGGGTGCGCTGATCACACACAACGGCGACATCTACGGCGGCGACGGCCTCCAGGACCTCGTCGTACGCCTCGGCGGCAAACTCTGGGTCTATCCCGGAGACGGCTACGGCGCTGTCAACATCGACAAGCGCCGGGAAATCCTGCTGCCCGACGGAGCACCGAGCCCTGCCGACTTCACCCAGATCATCAGCGCAGGAGACGCCACCGGCGACGGTCGAACCGACTTCTTCGCCACCGTCAAGAACGGCACCGACGACGCCCTGTGGGCCTTCACCGGCTACCACGGCGCCACCATCGACCAAGCCATCCGCCTCACCGGATCCGGCTGGAAGGACCGTGACCTCGTCACCGCCCAGGACATCAGCGGCGACGGCATCACCGACCTCCTCTACCGCACCGACGTCACCGGACGCCTCCTCCTTCGCAACGGCATCGCCGCCTCCGGTGGCGGCGTGGACCTCAACTCCCTCGCGCTGGCCGCCAACTCCTCCGGCGGCGTCGACAACGAGTACGCCGCCTCCGGCTGGGGCAGCAGCAGCTTCCCCCTCCTGATCGGCACGCCCAGCGCCAACACGGACACCGTCCCCGATGTCTGGGCGATCCGCTCCGACGGATCCGTACGCTTCTACGCCGGCGGCAAAGCCACCCTCGCCGCCACCGGGAGGGAAATCCTCTCCGCGAAGGACTACTGGAGGACCCGCATCGCCATCGGATAGGACACCCCACGCCACACGCCTCATCCATGGTTGTCCGACCGCGGCGGCCGCACCCGGGGTATGCGGCCGCCGCGGGCGTGAGTGTTGTCGGTCGTGAGGTTGGGCCGTCGCTCGGCCGTGTTGACTTTCGAGTTGGTTGAAGCTCAATGATGGCGAGGTGCCACATTCCGAACTGATGCCGATCGGGGTCTTCGCCCGCCGCAGTGGCCTGACCTCCAGCGCGTTGCGGTTCTACGCCGACTCCGGGCTGCTGCCCCCTGCCGAAGTCGACCCGGTCTCGGGCTACCGCTACTACAGCGCCGGCCAGGTGGCACGGGCGACCCTGCTGCGTCGGCTCCGTGAGATCGCCATGCCCCTCGCCGGTGTCGAGGCGGTACTGGACTCCGGGGCCGACGAGGCGTTCCGGCTGCTCGATGAGCATGTGTCGAAGGTCGTCGAAGACGCGGCGGCGGCACGGCAGAAGGCCGCTGTCATCAAGTCCGCGCTCGGCCATGTGCCTGGTCTTCCGATCACGGCGTTGAAGGGCCCCGTGCTGGCGGATGCGGTCGAGCAGGTCATGACCGCGACCGCATATGAGCCCGGGCTGCCGGTACTCGCCGGCCTGCGCATCGAGGCGAGCCATGAGGCGGTCACCCTCACCGCGACCGACCGGTACCGGCTCTCCACCCGCACCCTCGTGCCGGCTGAACCACCGGGGCAGACTTGGGCCGGCACGGTCGACGGGGACGAGATGCGGGCCGCGGTCACCGAAATCCGCCGCAGCGCGCTGGTACGGCTCGAAGCGGTGCCGCACGGAATCTGGTTGCGCATGGCCCGCCGGGAGGACCGGCATTGCCGATTGCTGCCCGACGAATTCCCGGACCATCGGCTGATGCTCGCGTCACTGGGCGAGGTCACCACCCGTGTGACGGTCGCGAAGGAACCGCTCCTGCGAGCCCTGGAAGAACACCCCGGCGTGCGCATCGCGCTGCACACCGCCGGCCACGGAATGAACATCGTGTCAGTGGATGACGAGCACCGAGACATCCCGCTCCCGGCCACCGCGACGGGCCAAGCCCTGCGGATCTGCTTCGAGTTGACCACGCTCTATCCCGCGGTGAGCACCGCGATCGGGCCCGACGTGATGCTCGACCTGAGGGGAGACGACCGGCCCGTCACGATCCGCTCCGCCGACCGTGGCGATCTCACCACCCCGGCCATGCCCATCAAGTCCGACCACCCCGTCTGAGAAAGGCGACGAGGAACATCCATGACCACCGCAGCCGCCGGCCCCGACCCGACCATGGAAGCCATCGGCCGAGCCGTCACCGAAGGCCGAGCCGGTGACATCGTCCGTGCCCGCCAGAAGCTACTGAGCCTGTGGTCCGCGATCGGTGTCACGGGCGACCCGCTTCACCGCTGCTCTCTCGCTCACTACCTGGCAGATCTCTACGAAGATCCCGCGCAGGCCCTGGCCTGGGACGTCCGTGCCCTGGACGCCGCCGACGCCGTGACCGAGCAGCGCGTCCAGGAGCACCACGCCGGCCTGCACATCGCCGGCTTCTACCCCTCCCTGCACCTCAACCTGGCCGACGACTACCGCCGGCTCGGTTCCTTCGCCGCGGCCGGCGCGCACATCGAAGCGGCCGAAGAGCACACCGCCGACCTTCCTCAGGATGCCTACGGTGACCTGCTTCGCGGCGCCATCCATGAGGTCGCCGAGGCCATCGCCCGGCGGGACCGCACACCGCGAGCCGCCGCACCCGGTTCCCCTGCGTGAGGCACACCGCCACTACCGAACGGCGTCACCTGAAACAAGCGGCCCCTCCCCGTGGTGACGGGGGAGGGACCGCTCGTTCCATCGGCAGAGAGGCGCCGGCGTCGGAATGCTGGCGTTCATGCAGGCCGCGACCAGCGTGGCGTTCTTCTGGCAGTAGTCCTCCGGGCTCCAGAACGAGGTGGTGATCTGCACCGTCCGCCTGCGTGGTCCCGGTGACCGAACGCCCGGCGTCATCGGTCAGTACGACCGTGACCCCGGCCATGCCCGGTTCCAGCACCTGGTCCCACTTGCCGTTCACCTCATGCACGACGCGGACGGTCGCGTCACCGTCCCCGGAGTCGGCCACCGCCGGGGACACCGCCAGGCCATCGCCGGCGCTGCCACTGATCCACTACCGATTCCTTCCTTCGTCAATGAACATGCGTCCGAAGCGAGCCTGCTAGAGCCCAGGGACCAGGGCCTGCGCGAGGCCGAGGTCAGACCACAGGATTCACAGGGCTGATCATGTGGATGTCGGACCCGATCAACAGACCGCGCGAACAGGGCTCGGGACGGCACATGTGGCCAAGCGGACGGCCGTGTGCCTCGGCTGTCGATCATCATCGTCCGAGGCTTGACCTATCCTGAGCCAATGTCCGACAACGGCGCACCACCGAGTAGTTCGGGCGCTGAAGAGCCTGGCGTTGACGCGAAACTGCCCGCGACCGTGCGTATCGGCGGGGTTGTGTTGCGAAGGGTGGAGAGCCCTCCCTCGCTGGCCTGCTGGACCGGCTGCTTCCCTGAGTCGGCAGGCAGGGTCGAGACCGGGATGAGTCTGGTGATCGAGCCGGCCGCCCCGCCAGAAGAGGCCACCCTCCATTTCGCTCACGACGTCGTGAGCCGTTTCGATGTCTTCGTCGGCCAAGCTCTGGAGTACTGCCGCACCCGGCTCCGGGAACCGCACTTCGGCCTCACACCTGAGGAACTGAGCTGGCTGGACCTTCCGGAGCTGCCACTGGCGGTTCCCGACGCCACCGTGTGGGCCGACCAGACGTGGGCAATCCGTTTCGCGGAGAGCAGGCTCCGGATGGCGGACCCTTACGGCATCCTCGTGACGTTCAACGGAACGCAGCCTGTCGACGTCGAGGGCCTCGACGACGAACAATGAACCACTCGACGCTCCGTGACGGTGCGTCATGTCACAGCAGGGCGAGGGTCGCCCGCTACGGCATCAGAGGATGCCTCCGTTGGCGCGGATGTTCTGGCCCGTCAGCCAGCGCCCGTCCGGCCCCGCCAGGAAGGCGACGATGTCCGCCACGTCCTCCGGCTGCCCGAGGCGTCCGAGCGAGGTCATTCCGATGACCATCGTCAGCTTCTCCGGCTCGTTGGTCCCTCGCAGAAGATCGGTGTCCGT
This sequence comes from Streptomyces sp. NPDC102462, assembly GCF_044765425.1. Classification (NCBI taxonomy): domain Bacteria; kingdom Bacillati; phylum Actinomycetota; class Actinomycetes; order Kitasatosporales; family Streptomycetaceae; genus Streptomyces; species Streptomyces sp. NPDC102462. The sequence continues at coordinate 22,666 of NZ_JBIWKB010000082.1, forward strand.
GGCGCCCGGCGACACGGTGTTGACGGTGATTCCCCGTGCGCCCAGTTCGCGCGATGCCACCAGGGTGAGCTGCTCCAGCGCGCCCTTGCTGGCGGCGTACGGGGCATTGCCGGGCGCGGGGAAGACGGTGTTGAGGGTGGAGATGTTCACGATCCGGCCGCCGTCGCGCATGTGCCGCGCCGCGTAACGCATCGTGAGGAAAACGGACTTGGTGTTCACGGCCATCACTCTGTCGAAATCCGCCTCCTCCGTCTGCGCGATGGGCACCACCTCGGTGTGCGTGGCGGCGTTGTTCACCAGGATGTCCAGGCCGCCGAGCTGCCGGTCCGCCGTCTCCATCAACTCCTCGGCCGCGCCGGGGTCGGCCAGATCCAGCCGTACGGGGATGACGTTCCCGCCTGCCTCCTCGGCCTGCCGTACGACCTCGTCGGCGGCGTCCCGACTCCGTGCGTAGGTGAAGACCACAGCCGCCCCGTCCCGCGCGAGCCGCAGCGCGATGGCCCGCCCGATCCCCCGCGACCCGCCGGTGACGACGGCCGTCTTGCCCTTGAGCACTGCCATGGCACCTCCCGCTCCTCGACGACCGTGTCTACCGCGAACGGCAGTACGTCTCAAGTATCCGAGTGGTGCGGCAACCGACCAGCCGCCTGTGTATCCGCCCCCGAGGGTGCGCGATCTCTCCCGCAGGTCCACGCCGACCGTTGACCGCAGGCCCCAACTCATCTGTAACAGATCGGAGTTGCAATGAGTCGCGTGGGGAAGTCGTGAAGAGTTCGCCCACGCTTCTCGGTATCCGGTGGCGGCGGCGGAAAACTCGGAGAGCTCACTCGGCGCTTCCGAACAAGTCGGGCGCCAGCCATGCGATGGGAGACGACCAACGATGTTCACTCTGGTACGGAGCAGAGTGCGGACCGCCGCGCTCGCGCTCTCGGCCGTCGCGGCCCTCGCCCTCGGCACGACCGCCACGACCGGCGCGGCGGCGGCCCCCGCTGCCGCCAAGCAGGGGCCGACCTCGGTGGCCTACGTCGAGGTGAACAACAACAGCATGCTCAACGTAGGCAAGTACACGCTCGCCAACGGCGGCGGCAACGCCTTCGACGTCGCCGTGATCTTCGCCGCGAACATCAACTACGACACCGGCAAGAAGGCGGCGTATCTGTACTTCAACGAGAACGTACAGCGCGTCCTCGACAACGCCGCAACACAGATACGGCCGTTGCAGCAGCGGGGCATCAAGGTCGTGCTCTCGGTGCTCGGCAACCACCAGGGCGCGGGGTTCGCCAACTTCACCTCCCAGCAGACTGCTTCGGCATTCGCGAAGCAGATGTCGGACGCCGTGGACAAGTACGGTCTCGACGGCATCGACTTCGACGACGAATACGCCGAGTACGGCAACAACGGCACCACCCAGCCCAACGACAGCTCGTTCGTGTACCTGGTTACGGCACTGCGCGCGAACATGCCGGACAAGATCATCAGCCTCTACAACATCGGCCCGGCCGCCTCGCGCCTGTCCTACGGCGGCGTCGACGTCTCCACCAAGTTCGACTACGCCTGGAACCCGTACTACGGCACCTGGCAGGTCCCCGGGATCGCACTGCCCAAGTCGAAGCTGTCACCGGCGGCCGTCGAGATCGGCCGGACCTCACAGAGCACGACCGCCTCTCTCGCTCGTCGCACCGTCAGCGAGGGATACGGCGTCTATCTCACGTACAACCTCGACGGCTCCGATCGCAGCGCCGACGTCTCCGCGTTCACCAGGGAGCTGTACGGCAGTGACGCCGTCTACACGCCGTAAGACCCGCACGGACCGCGCCGTCGACAACGATGTCAGCGGCGCGGTCGCCCACAGCGCCCAGGTCGGCATGCCAAAGGCTCGCTCGCGCGCCGGCCCACCGTCGGCGGCCGTTACGGCCACCCAGGCACAGGGCACTCGGCGCCCATGGCACTCACACATGCAACGCATCCCTCGCACGCCTCCGGCAGGGGGCTCGCCTCGACCATCGGCATCGGTGTCGCGGCAGGCGTGACGGCGGGGGCCGGTCTGCTGTTCGGCCGCAAGGCGGCCACGATCAGCAAGGTCGGCATCGGTCAAGGCCCAGCACAGCCGACCGCCGAGAGCCCGCGGGGCACGCTCAGCAGACGACCGCCGACCCGCGCCCGCGCCTCCGGGCAGGGACACGGGTGGCTTCCCTTCGGGATGTGTGTTTCCGGCCGTCGGGTTCATGGTGCGAGGACGGATTGCACGTGCTCGACCTGTGGCGGGGCCGCGAAGTGTGGTCCGGCCAGGGCCCGCCACCGGGCGAATCCCTCGGAGCCGCGGAAGGTGACGGTGTGGTGTGCGACCGTCTCCCAGCGGACCATCAGCCGGTACCGAGAAGGGTGTTCGACGCTGCGGTAGAGGTCGACGCCGTCGCAACCGTCGGCCGCGAGGAAGTGGGGCAGGGCCTTGACGACGGCTTCCTCGAACTCCTGCTCGTGGCCCGGGTGGATCTCGATCTGGGCGATTTCGGTGATCACGTGACGCTTCTTCCTGCTGTCAGCGGTTGTCGGCGGCTGCCTTGACGTGCTCGGCGTCGACCCTTGCGGTGACGCCGGTCTCGACGACGGTGCGGGTGGCGTCGACGGAGGCGTAGATCCACAGGATGCGCATGGGCTCGCCGGCGGAGGCGTTGCGGAAGCGGTGCGAGGTTCCTGCGGGGACGTACGTCGTGTCGAAGCGGGTGACGCGGTGTTCGGTGCCATCGATCTCCACGATGGCATCGCCTTCGAGGATGGTCACGCTCTCCGGGCAGTTGTGGGTGTGGAGGGCGATGCCGGCGCCGCCGTCGAAGAGGGTCTGGCCGGTGAGGAAGACCTCGGCGCCCACGGCCTGGGTGACCAGCGGGATGGTGCGGGCGCCACCGCCGCGGCTGAAGGAGGTCAGCTCTTCCGGGCGCAGCACGGCGGGCGGGAAGGAGGCGAAGCAGGGCTCGTCGACGGGACGATCGTGCATGGTGATTCTCCTGGTGGGGCCGGTCATACGGCGGGGCCGATCCAGACGGTCTTGGTGTTGACGAACTCGCGGATGCCCTCGGCGCCGGGTTCCCGGCCGTAGCCGGACCTCTTGATGCCGCCGAAGGGCAGGCGCGGGTCGGAGGCGACCATGCCGTTGACGAAGACGGCACCGGCGTCGAGGACGCGGGCGAGCCTGCGGGCACGGTCCAGGTCGGATGTCCACAGTGCCGCGCCGAGGCCGTACGGTGCGTGCTCGGCGTAGTACTCGCAGGTCGTGGCGGACTTCTCGATCTCCGCGCGGGCCTCGCTGATCGGCTTGCCCATCTCGGCGGTGATCAGGGCCGCGTAGGTGTCGCGGCCCTCGCGCAGGATGCGGGCCATCTCTTGCAGGACAGGGGTGCGGTCGCAGGTGTCGCGGCGGCGCCAGGCGGCCTGAGCCGCCGCGGCGACGTCGAGGATGCCGTCGACCTCCTGCGGTGACTGCGGGGTGTAGCGGGCGAGTTCCGCGCCGGTCGCCGGATTGCTGGAAGTGATCATCAGGAGTTGTCTCCGGTGTGCTCGGTGGTGCGGCGGATCTCTGCCGCGAAGTCGGTGGGGCCGAAGGCGCCGCCGATGTCCCGGGTGCGGGTGGCCGGCCTCTTCGGCGTGGTGTTCACCACGCCGGTGACCGACGTCGCGGCCGGCTGGGGTCGTGCGCCGCCGTCGCGTCGGCCGCGCCGGTTGAAAAATATCGCGGCCGAAAAGCGGCGCCTGCGGGCGCGACACGAGCGGCCCCGCACCGGCCGGCGGCTCAAGTGACGCTGATCGCGCCGGTGATGACCGCGAAGACGATGTAGGCGAGGGAGACGAGAACGCCCCAGCGCAGGGCGTGCCTCTGGAAGTCGCCGAGTTCGGTCTTGACCAGCCCGATGAGGACCCAGAGCGGAGCGCTGGTCGGACCCATCATGTGGAGGATCTGGCCGATGGCGCCGGCCCTGGCTATCTCGTTGGCGGGTATGCCGTAGTGGGTGGCGGACTCGGCGAGGACGGGGACGACACCGAACCAGTAGCCGTCGTTGGACATGAAGAAGCCGAGCGGAAGGGCGAGGATCGCGGTGAACAGCGGGATGACGTCGCCCCAGCCCTCGGGGACGATCGAGAGGGCCGCGTCCGCCATCGCCTTGATCATGCCGGAGTCGGTCATGATGCCGGTGAAGACGCCGGCGGCCAGGACGAGGATCATCACCGGGACGGCGTTGGAAGCCTGGCGCTTGATGAGTTCCTGCTGGTCACCGATGCCGCGGATGTTGGCGAGCAGGGCGATGACGAAGGCCACCATGAACAGCACCAGCAGGTCGGCGACCTCCAGGATGAGCAGAACCATCAGCAGGACCGTCAGGGCGGCGTTGAACCACATCCGCCAGTCGGCCTTGACCGGCTCGAACGCCTCGCCGGAGGCGATCTCCAGTTTGTAGGCGGCCAGCTTCTCGGGGTCGATCTTGCTGCGTTCGCGCAGGCCGAGCCAGTAGGCGACGGCAACGATGGCCAGGCTGGTCAGGGCCATGGGACCGATCATGTGGACGAAGTATTCACTCGCGTTCAGGTGCAGAACGCTGATGCCGCGGGTGGCGGCGCCGCCCCAGGGAGTGGTGCCGGAGATGGTGCCGAGCGCCATGGCGGCGAGCGTCGCGAGGATCAGCGGGTTCATGCCGAGGCGCCGGTAGATGGGCAGAAACGCCGAGCAGACGATCATGTAGCTGGTGGTGCCGTCCCCGTCCAGGGCGACGCAGAGCGACAGTACGGCGGTACCAACGACGATCTTGACCGGATCGCCCTTGGAGGCGCGGACGATGGCCTGGACGATCGGCTCGAAGAGCTTCACCTCCATCATCAGGCCGAAGTAGAGGACGGCGAACAGCAAGAGGGCCGCGGTCGGCGCGACCGTGTCCAGGCCGTTCATGATCATGTCGCCGAGCTTGGTGCCCTTGCCCGCGATCATTGCGGCGACGATCGGGGTGAGCATGATGGCGGTGAACGCGGAGAGGTGCTTCCGCATCACGAGCAGCATGAAGCTGCCCAGGGTGGCGAAGCCGAGGACGGCGAGCATCGTTGCTCCTTGGTGCAGGGCTGAGGGCCGCCGGTCGGGCGGCGGCGCAAGGCGGCGCGGGTCAGTGCGTGTCGGGTCGGGGAACGACCGGCAGCGCACGCGGGGCCGTACTCGGCTCGTGCGTCGGGTCGGTCATGGTGCGTGCGGCTCCTGTACGGCGGCTCGGCCGGCGCACCGTCATGGCGGGCAGCGGCCCGGGAAGGACGTCAGGAGTGCGCCTGGCATGGGTGGGACCTCCGGGGCGGCTGACGAGAGGGAGACGTGAGGTGGCTCGATACCGCCGGGAACCGGACAACCGGTTTACCGGATTGCCGGTAGGTAACTAGAATCCGGCCATCGCGTCAATACCGAAGTGAGGAATTCGATGGCCGAACTCGCCAGGATCACGGTCGAACCACGCGAGCCGCTGGCCGCCGAGGTCTCCCGCCGCCTGATCGACTACCTGATGTCCGGCGAGGTCCAGCCCGGCGACCGCATCCCCTCCGAGCGGCAGCTCACCGAGATGCTCGGGGTGAACCGGCCCACCGTGCGCGAGGCGATCAAGTCGCTCGGCTTTCTCGGCCTGCTGGAGATCCGGCAGTCCAGCGGGACCTACTTCCGAGGCACCGATTCGGACGTGCTCTACCGCCTGTTCGAGCTGGGTCTCGTCCTCGGCGAGCGTGGCGCCCGCGACATGGTGCAGGCCCGCGCCGAACTGGAGGTGATCGTCGCCGGCCTGGCCGCCCGGGCCCGCGACGAGGCGGGCGTGGAGCTGCTGCGGGCCCGGCTCGCGGCCATGCGGGAATGCCCGGACGAGGAGTTCCCCGAGGCGGACACCGCCTTCCACGCGGCGCTGGGCGAACTGGCCGGGAACACGGTGCTGCGGGACATGCTCAAGGGCATGCGGGCGATGATCCAGCGCGGCTGGGTGGAACGGACCGGCGCGGTGCGCACCCGAGAGGTCGCCTACGCCGACCACGTGCCGATCTTCGAGGCGGTCGCGCGCGGCGACGCGGAAGCCGCCCGTACGGCGATGGCCCGGCACATGGAGGGCGCGTCCCGGCGCCTGATGAAGGCGCTCGAACAGCGCGAGGGATAGCGGTCCGCGCGGGGCGCCGGGCCGAGCCCGGCCCCTCGCGGCCTCGCACACCTACAACCGGTTGACCGGTTTACCGGTTCGGCCTACAGTGACGGCGCGGCACCGCGACAACACGCTGCCGTCCCATCTCGGACCCCCTCCCCACCGCCGCCGGACGTCTCCGTGCCGGCCGAAGGAGGCGGCCCATGGTCGGGACCCCGGCCGGTCCCCGCCTACCGGATAAGGAAGAGCCCGGTGATCGAACCCCATCCCCTGGTCGCCATGATCCACGCCGTGCCGACCGCGCACCGCATCGCCCATCAGGCGTTCGCCGAGGAGTTCCCGCAGGCCACGGTCTGGAACGTGCTGGACGACCGCCTGTTGGACGACGCCCGAGAGGCCGGTGGACTCACCGACACGCTGCGCCGACGCATGCTCCGTCTGATCGGGCATGTGCTGGACGGCGGCGCCCAGGGCCTGCTGCTGACCTGCTCCTCCTATGGGGAAGTCGTGGACACCGCCCGGGCGCTGTGGAACGTGCCCGTGCTGAAGTCGGACGAGTCGATGTTCAAGGCCGCGCTGGCCGGCCCCTGCCGGCGCCTGGCCGTCGTCGCCTCGACCCCGCCGGCCGTACCGTCCGCCGTCGCCCAGCTCGAAGCACTCGTCCCGGCCGTCCGCCCGGACCGTCCGGTCGACATCATGACCGCCCTCAGCGAGGAGGCCGCCGTCGCGGCCGACCCCGAGACCGCCGCCCGCCACCTGGCGGACGCCCTCCGAGCGGCCGGGGGCGCCAACGCCGACGCGGTGCTCCTGGCGCAGTACTCGCTCACTCCCGCCCGCGACGCCCTGGCCGCCCTGGTCGGCGTACCGGTGCTGGACGGTGCCGGTGCCGCCGCCCGTGAACTGCGCGACCTGCTCACGCGCGACGCGGCGCAGGCCGCCCCGGCCCCGGTGGCCGCGACATGACCGCCGCACTGCCCTGGCCGCTGGCCTACACCGTCTCCGGCGACGACTGCGTCTGCCCCATGCCGCTCGGCCACTCGGCACCGCTCGCCGAGGCCGTCCGTGATCTGGCCGAACTCGGTTACGACGGTGTGGAGGTACAGGTCCGCGAGGTGGGCGCCCAGGACGCGGAAGCCCTGCGGCGAACCGTGGAGTCGGCCGGCCTGAAGGTCCTGGGCATCGGCACCGGACCGGCCGCCGCCCAGGACCGCCTGACACTGACCGACCCCTCCCCCGACGTGCGCCGCCATGCCCTGTTCCGGCTGCTGGGCGCGGCCCGGCTCGCCGGTGAACTGGGGGTACCGGTCACGCTGGGCCAGACGCGGGGCATGTTCCTTCCGGGCCTGGAGGACATGCAGCGCCTGTGGGCCGAACGCGCCGTGCGCCAGATGGCCGAAGAGGCCGCCGACCGCGGCAGCCTGCTGCTGCTGGAACCCCAGTCCCGGGCCAACACCTCGCTGTGGCACACCCCCGAGGAGGCGGTCGCCGTCCTCAGCACGCTGGACGCTCCCGCCGGACTGGTTCTTGACACGCACCACCTCGACGCCGAGGGGGTCGAGGTGGTCGGGGCGGTCACCGAACACGCCGGTGTCACGGGCTGCCTCCAACTCGCCGCCGCCTCGACCCGAGGACCCCTGACGGTCGGTGACCCCCGGCTCCCCGCCCTGTTCACCGCGCTCCGCGACGCCCGCTTCACCGGCTGGCTGACCCTGGAACACACCCAGGACGGCGACAGCTCCAAGGCCGCCGCCCGCTCCTGGACCGCGCTCACCGACGCCGCGACCGCACTGTCCTGACCCACCCCGCTCCCCCACCCCCTGTTCTGAGAGGAACCCGCACCATGAGCAGCAAGACCTACCGCCTCGGCGTCCTCGAGGGCGACGGCATCGGCCCCGAGATCGTCCCGTCCTCCGTCGAGATCGCGACCGCCGCCGCCCGGGCCGCCGGTGTCTCGGTCGACTGGGTGATCCTGCCGCTGGGCGCCTCCGCCATCGAGACCCACGGCACCGCGGTACCCGAGGAGACCAAGGACGCCCTGGCCGGTCTTGACGGCTGGTACCTCGGCCCGCACGACTCGGTCTCCTACCCCGAGCCGCACAAGTCCGCGCTCAACCCCTCGGGCACCCTGCGCAAGCACTTCCGGCTGTTCGCCAACATCCGTCCCGCCAAGTCCTTCCCCGGCGCCGAGGCCGTCTGCGACAACGCCGACCTGGTCATCGTCCGCGAGAACACCGAGGGCTTCTACGCCGACCGCAACACCTTCGCGGGCACCGGCGAGTTCATGCCCACCCCGGACACCGCGATCATGCTGGGCATCATCACCCGCGAGGCCACCGAGCGCGTCGCCCGTGTCGCCTTCGACCTGGCACGCTCGCGCCGCAAGAAGCTCACCATCGTCCACAAGGCCAACGTCCTCAAGCTGACCACCGGCCTGTTCCGCACGGTGTGCCAGGAAGTGGCCAAGGACTACCCGGACGTGGCGGTGGACGACTTCCACATCGACGCCATGACCGTCCACCTGGTGCGCCGCGCCCAGGACTTCGACGTCATCGTCACCGAGAACATGTTCGGCGACATCCTCTCCGACCTGGCCGGCGAGATCTCCGGCTCGCTCGGCACCGCGCCCTCCATCAACGCCTCCGCCACCACCGCCATGGCGCAGGCGTCGCACGGCTCGGCCCCCGACATCGCCGGGCAGAACACCGCCAACCCGGTCGCCATGATCCTCTCCGGCGCGATGCTCTTCGAGTGGCTGGCCGCCAAGCACGGCGACGAGAAGCTCACCACCGTCGCGGAGGTCATCGAGAAGGGTGTGGCCGACGCGATCGCCGCCGGCACCTCCACCCGCGACCTCGGCGGCTCCGCGTCCACCACCGAGTTCACCGCCGCCGTCATCAAGGCCATCGGCGCCGGCCAGAACTGACCCCCCGCTCCGGGGCGGGTGACTCCGCCGCCCGCCCCGGGTCCGCACGACATGCCCGCACGCCCGAGGAGAAACCCCCGACCATGACCCTGCGCATCGGCTGCACAGCCGACGACTTCACCGGCGGCACCGATGTCGCCGCCGCCTTCCGGCGTGCGGGCCTGCGCACCGCCCTGGTCTTCGGCACCCCGGACGACACCACCATGCTCCCGGTGGACTGCGACGCCGCCGTGGTCGCCCTCAAGTCCCGCTCCACACCCGCCAAGGAGGCCGTCGCCGACACGCTCGCCGCCCAGCGCTGGCTGCGGGCGAACGGCGCCCCCCAGGTCTACTTCAAGTACTGCTCCACCTTCGACTCCACCCCGCACGGCAACATCGGCCCGGTCACCGACGCCCTGATGGACGCCGCCGGTGCCACCGTCACCCTGCACTGCCCGGCCTCCCCGCCCAACGGCCGCACCGTCTACCAGGGTCACCTCTTCGTCCACGACCAGTTGCTGTCCGACTCGCCGCTGCGTCACCACCCGCTCAACCCGATGACGGACTCCTCCCTGCCGCGTCTGCTCTCCGCGCAGACCCCGCACGGGGTGGCCGTGCTCGACCTGCCCACCGTGCGCCGTGGCGTCGAGGCCGTACGCGAGGCCCTGCTCACCCATGAGCGGGCCGCTGTCCGGCACGTGATCGCCGACGCCCTCACCGACGATGACCTCGCCGTCCTCGGTGCCGCCGCGCTCGAACTGCCGGTCGTCGCCGGTGCCGCCGGCCTCGCCGAAGGACTCGGGCACGCCTACCCGGCCGCCGGTCCGGCCACCGCCGAACCCCGGCCGGACCAGGGGCGGGCCGCCGTCCTGGCGGGCAGTTGCTCGGCCCGTACGCTGGAGCAGATCGCCCAGTTCTACGCCGCCGGACTGCCCTCCCTCCACCTCGACGTCCTCGCCGCCGCCACCGGCCGCGACATCACCGCCGAGGCACTGGCCTGGTACGACGAACAGGACCCCACCCGGCCCGTGCTGATCTACGCCTCCGCTTCTCCCGAAGAACTCGCCGCCGTACAAGGGCAGTTGGGAGTCGCGGAAGCCGCCGCGCAGGTCGAGGAACTGCTCGGCGCCCTCGCCTCCCACCTCGTCGAACGCGGCGTACGCCGACTGCTCGTCGCCGGCGGGGAGACCTCCGGGGCCGTCACCACCGCCCTCGGCGTACGGGCCGTACTCGTCGGCGAGGAAGCCGACCCCGGCGTGCCGTGGACGTACGCCAGCACCAAGAGCGGCGACCTCGCCCTCATGCTGAAGTCCGGCAACTTCGGTGCCCCCGACCTGTTCACCCGGGCCCTCACGGAGACCATGTGACCGCCCACACCGACGAGTCGGCCGCCCGCGCCCTCATCGTCCGTACCGCTCACTCCCTGTTCACCCGCGGTCTGACCCACGGCTCGACCGGCAATCTGTCCGTCCGGCTGGCCGACGGAAGCCTGCTGCTCACACCCACCGGGTCCAGCCTGGGCACCGTGGAGGAAGCCGAGCTGTCCCGCACCGACCTGCACGGAAAGCACCTGGAGGGTCCCCGTCCGACGAAGGAGGCGTTCCTGCACGCCGCCTTCTACCGGGCCCGGCCCACCGCCCGCGCGGTCGTCCACCTGCACTCCACCCACGCCGCCGCGATCTCCTGCCTCGCCGACGTGAACCCGGTCGACGTCCTTCCGCCACTCACCGCGTACTACGCCATGCGCGTCGGCACCCTGCCCCTGCTCCCCTACCACGCGCCCGGCGACAGCACGCTGGAACCGCTGGCCGAGCGCACGGCCCGGGACCACCACGCAATCCTCCTCGCCAACCACGGCCCGGTCGTCGCCGGCGCGTCACTGGAGCAGGCCGCCGACGCGATCGAGGAACTGGAGGAGACCGCCAAGCTGCATCTCCTCCTGAGGGGTCACACCACCCGCCCCCTCACCCCCGAGCAGGCTGCCGCGCTCGCACCCGCATCCCCATGACGGCCGGATGAACCGCGAGCGCGGCAGTCACCCCAGCGAAGGAGCCCCTATGACAGTCACCCCCGTGCCCACCGCCGACCTCGTCGATCAGTACGGCATCGATCTACGCGTCTGCGACCTGCAGTTCCGCCAGTTCGGCGCCCACCGGAGCTTCGCCGGCCCGATCCGCACCGTCTCCTGCCACGAGGACAACGGCCTCCTGCGCGACCTGCTGCGCACCCCGGGCGACGGCCACGTCCTCGTCGTCGACGGCGGCGGTTCCACGCGCACCGCCCTGGTCGGCGACCTCATCGCCGGTGCCGCCCAGGACAACGGCTGGTCCGGCCTCGTCCTGCACGGCGCCGTCCGCGACAGCGCGGCCCTGGCGGGCCTCCGCCTCGGCATCAAGGCACTGGGCACCAACCCCCGCAAGAGCGCCAAGAACTCCGCCGGGGCCGTCGACATCCCCGTCACCTTCGGCGGCGTCACCTTCCGCCCCGGCGACATCCTGCACGCCGACGACGACGGCATCGCCCTCCTCCCCGACCACACGATCGGATAGCCCATGCTCCTGAGAACCTTCGGCTGGTCGTTCGCGGTCACCGCGCTCGGCCTGGTCGCTGCGGTCTTCTACGGGGGGTGGACCGCATTCGGCATCGTGGCGATCCTGT